>JAEUHD010000280.1 GCA_016793645.1 Verrucomicrobiales bacterium | reverse complement strand
ATCACGGGTGGCAACCGCGACCCCAAGGTCTTCTGGCACGCGCCGACCAAACGGTGGGTGATGCCGCTGTACGTCGAAACCAACAAGGTCCACACCATCCAATTCTTCGACTCCCCGGACCTCAAGGACTGGACCTTCCTCAGCCGCACCGACGGGTACTATGAATGCCCGGACTTCTTTGAACTGCCGGTGGCCGGTTCCGAAGGAACAAGGAAGTGGGTTCTGACCGCCGCCAGCAGCGAGTATCAGGTGGGCACCTTCGACGGAACCCGATTTACCCCGGAGACTCCAAAACTCCCCGGGCACCGCGGTCGCGGGTTCTACGCCGCCCAGACCTTCAGTGATCTTCCCGCCTCGGACGGACGGCGCATCCAGATCGGATGGTTCCAAACCGAGACCAAGGGAATGCCCTTCAACCAGTCCATGACCGTGCCGCTCGAACTTCGCCTGGCCGCAACCGCGGAAGGTCCGCGGCTCACCTGGGCGCCGGTGCGGGAATTGGAAGCCCTTCGCAAGTCCCTGCGATCCTTCGGCGCAATCCAGGTGGCACCCGGCAACCCAAATCCGCTTGCCGGAGTAAACGCCGAACTCGTGGAACTCAGGGCCGATTTTGAGCCCGGTGCGAACACCGAAACCATCTTCACCATCCGGGGCGCCCGGATCACCTACCACGCCGGGACCCAGGAACTCGCCGTGCAGGGACTCCGGGCTCCCGCTCCGCTGCAGAACGGCCATCAGCGCCTCATCGTGTTCTGCGACCGCACCGGACTTGAAATCTTCGCGAGTGACGGACTCACCTACATTCCCGTCCCATTCCAACCCGCTTCGGCGGATCAATCCCTGGCCATTGAAAGCCTCGGGGGCACCTCGAAGTTCGGATCACTCGACGTTTTCGAACTGCGCTCCGCGTGGCCCGAACCCTGAGCGTTCGACCACCCCGTCCGCAGTCACTCCCCGCGGTAGGTCCAGACTCCCGGCAGGACCGGCCCCAGTACGATCCTCAGTCCCAAATTCTGCCAGAACGTGGTCCTCCAACCTGCGATCCGGGCCGGGGATCCCTGCCCCCGGAGGTCCGTGTCATTCCAGTTTCCGGACCGATAGATCGACATGGTGGACCACGGCGCGGGGGCCGCATTCGTGAAGGATTCTCCCCGGATGTTGATCGCGCTCGTCGCCACATAATTGGTCACATGTCCGCCCGGGTAGGGGGCCGCGTGGTCGATCACCCACTCGCAGACGTTTCCGTAGAGGTCGTAAAGCCCCCAGGGATTCGGGAGCTTCTCTCCCGGCGGATGGACCGTCTTCCTGCTGTTCTGATAGTACCATGAGTGCTGCCCAAGCGGCGTATTCGCCGGGCGGTTCCAGTAGTCCGGGTAGTCCCCAAAATAGAAGCGGTTGGTTGTCCCCGCCCGGCAGGCGTATTCCCATTCGGCCTCGGTGGGCAACCGGTAGGTGTATCCCTCCGGGAGCCGGCCGGCCAGTCGCTCCCGGCGCGCCAACAAAGCGCAGTAGTTGCTCGCCTGATTCCAGGTCAATCGATCACTGGGCAGGTCCAGATGGTTGGGGGCATTCGTGAAATAGCTGGGGTTGTTCCCCACCACGTCCAGGTACTCCCGTTGCGTCAATTCATACGCCCCGATCCAGAATCCGTGCGTCAGTGTCACCACCGTGGCGGGCACTTCGCTCACCATGTGCCAGTTCAGGTTCGGCCTCGTTTCATCCTCCGCACTTCCCATGGTGAAGGTTCCAGCCCGGCACCAGACGAGATTGGGCGGATCACTCATGGGCTTGAGATCTTCGGAATCCTCGGCCACATCGAAAAACCCCATCTCCTCTCCCACCGCCAACTCGACTTCAGCCATCCCCTGGTGGAGATACACCTGCCCTGCCGCCTCCCAATTTGTCGCCTCGACCTCGCGCCGAGTACGAATGTCGACCCGGACGTTGGGAGTTCCCCGCAGTTCCAGCCAGAGATGCCCGTCCCGATACTGCAATTGGGAGTCCACCGCGCGACCGTCCACCGCCGCCATCACGGCAAGGACGATGAGCCAAATCCTGCAGTGCCGCAGATCCATCCGGTTGATCCTCAGAGCCATGGTCCCCGCGATCGCAGCCCGGGTGCCAACCCGTCCCCCTGGATCCAGGAATTCAGTAACCAATTCATCTTCAATAGGTTAAAAATTTATCACCCACAACCATATCCGACTCGCGGCGACGAGTGAATTCTCCTGCATCGCAAATGCATTCCCTGACCTCGGATGACTTCCGAACGCGCATCGGGGCCTTGATGCCGTGGCGAACAATTCCCCAGTCAACCTCGAGAACGGACTCCAATCCCCAGGCCCCGGAGACCCGGATTCGCTTCATCCCGATTTCTCGGATGCACCGCGGTGACTTCCATTCCAAGGTGGGCCATGAACCTGACCCGAGGGCGCAAAACCCGGCTTCTGGGAATACTGGCGATCCTGACCGCCTGGACCCTGCATCCGGCCGACGGTCGTGCTGGCGATCCCTTTGACCAAACCCATGCGGAGTTTCAGCGGGTCCTGGTCGCGTCGGCCACCCAGGCCGGAGTCGACTACGCCCACCTCAAGCGTTCTCCGGACCTCTTGAACGGCTATCTTCTGCGGATTGCGTCGCTGGACGCCGCCGAGTTTGCCTCCTGGGATCGCCGCGACCGACTCGCCCTGCTGATCAACCTCTACAATGCGACGACGCTCCGCGTCGTCAGGGATCACTACCCCGTGGCCAGCATTCGAAACATTGGCCTTCTCCCGGGCGCCGCATGGCGGGAAAGCTCGGTCCGCTGGGGTGGCAACGCCATTTCCCTCGACCACCTCGAGCACAAGATTCTCCGAGCGGAATACCAGGAGCCCAGAATCCACTTCGCCCTCGTCTGTGCGGCGCGGGGCTGTCCACCGCTCCGGCTGGAACCCTACCGGGGACAGGACCTCGAACGCCAACTCGACGAGCAGGCCCGTGCCTTTCTCGCCCAATCGGAGAAAAACCGATTTGACCCGCAGACGTCCACCTTGTGGCTGTCTCCCATTTTCAAATGGTACACCCGTGACTTTGCCGGGTCCGAGGAAACCCTGGCCGCCTACGCGCGGCCGTTCCTCCCCGCGTCCGCCCGGACCCAGTTGGACCTTGCTCGAAAGGTTCAGATCCAGTTCACCGATTATGACTGGAACCTGAACGACGCTCCACACTGACCCAGGGCAAGGGATCAATGGCCACCCCGGCGACCGGCCCGTCAGCCATGTCGGGCGGCGCTCCACGAAAGCCGCCCGACGATTCAGGACCGGAGTCCGGCATTCCGCAGGTCCGCGCGCTCGTTACTTTCCGCCCGCCCCCGGCCCCAGACCCCGGATGCGGATAAAGCGCTGGGAGTCCGGCGGCACCGCAATCCGGGTTTCGAAGTCCGCGGGTCCCCTGACGAAGGGTTCTCCCGGAATGCGGCTCCAATGGATCAGATCCTCACTGGACTCGGCGACAAAGTTTGACGGCGAGGGAGCCTTCCAACGAATCACCAGGGCCGCCTCGAAGCTGGGACTCAGACCACCCGAAGGCCCTTCCGTCCGAATGCTGGTGATCACCGCCGTGTTGGGGGGGACGAGTCCCGTCACGACCGGCGCATTGCCAACCACGGTTCCTCCCTGATCCACAAAGGCGCCCACCTGGAGGACACCCGGGTTCTCCAGGGTGCCGGTCGCTGCCAGGGTCAGCGTCCCGGCGACAACACCCTTCCGGTTATCACCCACCAACCGAAGAAGTCCGCCGATGTTGAGGTCTCCCGGCAGGGTCAGGTCCCGCTCCATGATCAGTTGGCCCCCGGGGCTGTTGCTGATCGGGAAGTCACCGATCACGGAACTCAGCCCGCGGAATGTCACCGAGAGCGCCCCAAAATCCACCGCGGTCTGCAATTCCAACTCAACACCGTCCACCACCATGGCACCACTTCCGCTCCACAGGACGCCCTCCAACAAGCGGTGGCGTTCCCCGGAGAATTCGAGTCGCGCCCCTCCGGCGATGATGGCGGCACCGGAGTGGTCCGCACGCCGGTTCAGACGCAGCACCCCTTCCCGGACCTCGAGGACCCCGGAGTTGACGAAGGGCACATCAACATAGGACTCGGCACCTCCGCCCTCCTTCACCCACCGTCCAAAATTTGAAACCACCATCGGACGAGTCCCGTACCGTCCCGAATACGGAATGGACTCACCCGCGGGCATGATTACCGTGCCCCGATTCTCGAATCCGGCGTCCGCACCTCCGTCCCCGGCGAGGTAGAGATTGCCTCCCGCCAACGTCAGGGTGGAACGATTCACGAACGTCACATCGCCGCTCAGGATCTTTTGGCCGCCACCCAGCGTCACCGGGATCTGCTCCGCGATCTCAAATCGCCCAGGTCCGGCAAGGGTGCCACCGGTCCATGTGTACGCATTGGTGACCAGGATGGTACCGGTGCTAACCACCGTGCTGGCACCGGAGTCCTGACTCTGGATGAACTCCCCAAAGGTCTGGTTGGTCTCGAAGCTCATCGAGCCGCCGAACAGACGAACCAATCCCGTCCAATTCATCCGGGAGCCCACCGTGACGTTCGCATAGTAGGTCACGAAATGCCCACCTCCGTTCAGGGAACTGCCCGGCGGGAAGGTGTGGTCACCCGACAGGAAGATGATGCCCGCATTGTTGGTCACGGTGAGCGTACCGCTCTGGAGGGAGTCTCGCTCCAGGATGAGCTGCCCTTGATGCACTCGAATGGCTCCCGTGCTGGTGACGGCCGGACGCAACCGGGTGCCTTCGTTGGGAGTCCCCAGGATCTCGACCAAGCCCTGATTGTCGAACCGCACGGGCTTCTCGACACGCGAGGAGGTCTGATGAATGCCGATGGACTGGTCGAAGCGAATCGTTCCAAAGTTCTCGATGCCCGCGCCACCCACCTGATCATTGTCCAGGTAGATCCAGTTGCCATTGATATCCAAGGTGCCGCGGTTGATCAGCCTCCGGCCGCGGACCAACTGTTTGACCCCACCTGCCCCACTGATGCTCGAGACGGCCGTCTCCGCCAACTCCGTCACCACCGCGTCCAACTGACGACCGTTGGACCAGGTGAAGCCCTGGGTCACCACCAGGTTACCGGGACCGGTGACGTCCCCTCCATTCTGCGTGAATCGGGCCATCGTCAAATTACCGGACAGGGTGAGCGTCCCGGAATCGACCTGGAACACTCCGGGTCCCGTGACGGATCCGCCGGCATCCACCCTAACCTCACCCCGCCCTTGCTGCAGGGACGCCCCTTCCGCCAATTCCACCGCACCGCCGATTTGTGCCCCGCCGGTGAGGCGGATCGCTCCGGACCGGACGACCATGCGCCCCGCCCCGGACAACGGAGTTTCGAGGATCGACGTTCCGGTTCCCGACTTCTCCAGCACCCCCTCATTTAGCAAGGGCGGCAGGATGCCCGAGGTTCCGGGAGACACCTCAAGGTCGGTCTCCCCCTCCAGGACCAGGGTCCCCCGGTTCTCCAACCCTACGCCCGCCAACGCCTGATTCCGCATGTAGAACCGACGCGCGGCGAGGGTCAGGATGCCGCGATTGAGGAGTCGACGCTGGTCGCCCAGGGTGACATCGACATTCGGCACGCCCACCACCGCGTCCGCTCCAGGCAGCACCTCGGTGATTCCCAATCCGGCGAAGTCGCCTCCAGTCCATCGCCACGTTCCCGCCACACTCCAGCGACCGCCCTCGGCGCTGATCGTTCCACCCGATTGCTCCAATGAACCACCGGCCCGGACATGGCTGTCCGTCAGGGCCGTCAAAGTGCGATTCCGGATCTGGAGGGTTTGCACCCCCTCCGCCGCCCCTCCCAACACCAACCGCCGCACCGTGGCATTCACGTCCAGGACCACCGAATAGGTCCCCGGACCGTCGATGAACACGTCGTCGTCAGGACCGGGAACGCGGTTGGCACTCCAGTTCGCCGCCGCACTCCAGTTTCCACCCGCGGGATTGATCCAGCGGAATTGACCCGGTGCCGCAACTGTGACGGTCACGGTGGCCGGGACGCTGGAGCGAAGTCCGTCCGAAATCCGGTACGTGAACGTATCCACCCCGGCGAAACCGGCATCCGCCGTGTAGGTGAGGGCATTGCCCGACTCCCGGACCAGGGTGCCATGGGAGGGCGCTGTGAAATCCAACAGGGCGACCGGGCTCCCCTCCGCATCGAAGTCATTGGCCAGCAATTGGTCGATGAATTGCGGATATCCGGAGACGGCAGCCACGGAATCGTTGACGGCGGTCGGCGGATCGTCTGAAGGGCGGGTGCGTACAAACAGCGAGGCCTCTGCGGAGTCCACCTTGCCGTCGTTCACCCGGTAACGGAACTCATCCAAACCGGACCACTCCTGATCAGGAACGTAGACGAGCCTGCCTTCCGGATGGGTCGCCCGCGGCTGTCGGGAGGAGAAGGCTGGTGCGAGATTCACACTGGGCACCGGGACCCAGTTTCCGTCGTTGGAGGGGTTCCCTCCACCCGCCACCCCGGTGGATCCCCGACCGGTTGCGTCCGCCACCGTCTCCCCTGAAGCCTCATCCAGGGGCCACCACGCGATGAGGCCCGGCTCCGTCCCGGTGACCGGGCCCGCAGCCAACGTCTCGACCTCCGAGGCGGACAGCGCCCGGTTCCACAGGGCCACGTCATCGAGTTCCCCTTCGAAACGATTCCGGCTCCCGTTGAGTTCGGAAATCGTGCCGCCAATCGCCGCCCCGGCCTTGTTCGGATTGACCGCGGGCGCGCTCCCGGAGCCCGCGAATCTTCCGTTGATGTAGAACGTCCGCGAGGTTCCGTCGGAGGTGATCGCCACGTGCTGCCACTCGCCGAAGACCACCGGCCGGTCACTCAGGATCTGGTTCTTGTCATTGACCCAGGAGTCCAGCCGACCCGACCCCTGCTGAATTCCAAGGGAGAGCGCCCAGTGGCCCTCCGAATAGATGACCGGATACGTATTGGCCGCAGATCGCGGCCGAATCCACGCGGAAATGGTCCAGGCATTTCCAGCCGCCAAGTCGCCCGCCGGATTCTCCGCAATCGTGATGATGTCATTGGCTCCATCGAATCGACGCGCCCGGCCACCGCCCAGGGGAGCGGAGGGTGTGCTTCCGTCGAGGGTCTGAAATAGCGTTCCGTGCGCCGGCAATGACGTGACAATCCGGGACAAGGGATCCCCGTCCGCATCGCTTCCCGCGAGGGTGAGGACAATCGGTGCCTCCTCATCCGTGGCATAGACCGAGTCAAACGGTGCCACGCTTGGGACGGGATCCGGCGCCTGGTCCTGCTGCCGATTTCCCAGGAGAGCGGTGAATCCACCCGACACTTGATTCGGCGACTCCAAACCGGCCACTTGATCGAAGTTCCATGCCGCCACCAATCCGGGCTCCGTCCCCGGGATCCGCACAAACCGGGAAGAAGCGATTTCCTCCGGCGAACGAATGCGTCCCCACACGCGAAGCTCATCCAATTCTCCATCGAAGCCTTCCCCAGTCTGGAATCCACCCACCAATGTGTCCTGGTCCTGACCTACGATCCAGTAGCCACCTTCCCGAACTCCGTCGCCAGGACGGACCACCACGTCCGACGCCAAAGCACCATCCAGATACACCCGGGTCCGGCCATCCGTTACCGTGCGGCTGATGGCCACATGCCGCCATGCGCCATCGACCGCGCCCACCCCTGTCGAAACGGCCGTCCCGCCGACGTAGACGATCAGATTCCGGACATCGAAGATCAGGAACTCGTTGTCCTGTCCCGGGACTGCGTATGACAGGATGGTCCCGCGGTTCACGGAGTTGGTGGATCGCATCCAGAACTCCACCGTAAAGTCCCCTGAGGGGAATGGGGTCGTGGGATCGCCCAACAGCGCGTAGTCCCGAACCCCGTCAAAGTGGAGCGCCGCGGTGGGGGTGTGCGCCTGTGCCACGGGAGTCGCATTGGCACCGACGTTCAGCGTCACCGTCGCCCGCCGCCCCGGCGCGGACGGCAAGACCTCAAGTCGATCCGTCAAATTAACCGCCATGGCTGGGGAGGATGGAGCCCTTCCGCGAAGGGTTATGCGGATCTCATCCCCAACCGAGACGGGAACGTTGGTCAGCGCCACGGGGAATTGGACGGACTCCTGGGAACTGAGAGCGGGGGTGGGTTTTACCACCGTATTGGTCATCAGGGCGGTCACCCCGCCGTCGGATCGACGACGGATGGCAATGGCCACGTCCACCGGATACGTCTCCGTTGCAACACCACCGCTGGACCACGTGACAAGCAGTTCACCCAGGATGTCCACGGGACCTGAGAGGGGTGAGATCCACGAGACCATCGGAATGGACTCAAACCACGCTCCCCCTGTGAGGTTGTGGGAGATTCCCTGGCTCCAGGCCACCGCGCCCAGATTGTCCTGCATCGCCCAGTAGCCTCCGCTCCCGTACCAGTCATTATCCCAAAGCTGGAGGCCTCCCGACTGCTGATACCAGGGAACGGAATCCGCGAGGCCTCCCCCGAACGTATGATCCATGCGCCAGGTGGGCAGTCCGAACCGGTCGATCACCGGATTCCCCTGCGTCGAGAACGGCACGGTTCCCGGGCGGTAATCCAACTCCCGGACCCAGCTCAATCCATCCGCCACGGCGTACGTGAAGGAATCCGCGCCGCTAAATCCCGGGTCCGGGGTATAAATCCACTGTCCCTGGGCATTGCGACTCACGCGGCCGTGGGATGGCTGCGTTACTGGATACACCCTCAATGGATCGCCGTCCGCATCGGTGTCGTTGGCGACCAGATTCCCCAGGGACGCCGGTGTATCCTGGTAAACCGGCACCACATCCGCCCCGGCCACCGGAGGCGCATTCGCTGGGCGCAGGAAGATGGTCGCGGTGGAGGGGAATGAGTGATCCTGGGTGTCGCTGGCCGAATAGCGGAATGTCGTCACTCCCCGGGCTCCCGGCGGAACCGAGAGGACCACCCGCCGCAGGGAATCGCTGACCACCGTCGGTGCGGTCGTGATGGCAGCGCCCGGGGTGGTCCCATCCACGGTCTGATACAGTGTTCCCTGGCTGGGCAATTCGATGATGACCGCCGACAGGGGTTCATTGTCCGCATCCCGTCCTCCGAGAGTGACGGGAATGTCCGTTCCACCTTCACCGGTGATCTGAATCAAGTCCGCTGAAAACACCCCGGACTCCACCGCCGTGGGCCGGGTTGCGGGGATCGCAGAATATCCCAGCCTCAACGGGACGCGATGGGGGGAGGCATCGCGGGTCACCTCGGTGGCATTCCCCTCGAAACTCCATGCGACAGCCAATCCCGGCTCCCCACCGGTGACACGCGTTCCCCAAGTCGAACGAATTTCCTCGGCAGTACGCGCCGTGTCCCAGAGCCGGACCTCGTCCAGGAAGCCCGCAAACGGACCGGCCCATCCATTCCCAAGTGTGAGCCGCTGCGTCCCCGCCACGGCCGCCGTAAACGTGACCGGGGTTTCTGAACTGAGGACTCCGTTCAGATACCAGCGGATCTTTCCAGCCCCGAGATCCCGGACGAGGGCCACGTGCGTCCACGTCCTCCGAACCAGGGGCGCGCCGGTGTCGGCGTACTGGTAGTTCTCGGTCAGTCTTCCATTGTCACTTCCCAGATTTCCGAAGTGGTATCGCAATCGGCCGTTGTCGAGCAGGGCCATCGCTCCCTCACCGGCATACGCCTTGGCAATGACGGTCTGAACCCGCGCGGTCGTCTCCGGCCAGATCCAAAACTCGATGGTCTGGTCCCCGGTTTGGCGCAGCGCCTCGGGACTTCCCGCATCCAGCACGTCATCCACTCCGTCGAAGCGGAACGCCCCGCCCGCACCGGTGATCGGGATTCGATTCGTGCGAAGCGGATCCCGGTCCCCGAGATCCGACGCGCCGTCCCCGTCCGTGTCGGGATTGCGCGGGTCCGTGCCCGCCGCCAACTCGGCTGCCGCGTCGAGACCGTCGCCGTCCACGTCGGGGTCGTCCCGGTCTGCGATGCCATCCCCATCCAGATCCCCGAGGACCACCACGTCCACGCGACGGGTCGAAACGAGTCCGTCCCGATCCCGGGCAGTGAGTCGAAGATGCGCCGAGTTGGTCCCGATCACCTTGATCTCCAATTCGCCCTCCAACTGCGCGACATCGGTGGAGCTGTCCAGAATTCTCCCCTCCGTTCCCGCAAATCGCAGCAACCCGAACCGGGTGAAGTCCGTGTCCCGGAATGGCCGGCGATCAAACCCGGGGCCCTGCCACGACGCGACGAACTGGGCTCCGCCGCCGTTCTCAAAATACAGCAACTCCAGGGCGTGGGGTCCGGCGCTCAACGGGACACGGGCGGAGAGATCCGAAGCCCCGTGTTGTCCATCAAAGTTGAGGACCACGATCCCATCGATGATTGCGCGGGAACCGTCGTCACTATTGAGGATCAACGTGTATTCGCCATCCTGGGGCACCTGGAGGTCACCCCGGAATCGCAGGGCAAACCGATCCACCTGCCCCCCGGGGAACCAGGGCTCGGTTCCGTACAGGAATTCAGTGGCGGCCAGATTCGTGGTCCACGCGGGCGGCTGGGAAAACGGAACCTCCGCGAGGGTGCCGACACCGGACGACAGATTCCAGAATTCGGCCACCCCGTGGACCGCGGCGGCATCCGCCCTCACTTCCTCCACCTCGAGGCTCCGGAGATTGCCATCGTCATCCCGGGCCGAGACCGGGATGCGACGCGCCACGCCTTCCACAATTTCCAGGGTGTCCGGGACCTGAATCACGGGGATCCGATCCGGCTGGAACGGATTTGAACCGCGATCAATCTCGTCCCCATTGGACACGCCATCCCCGTCCGAATCGAGGGCGCGGGAAATCACCTCAACGGTGACTGGCGCCAGCGTCACCGGGGCCTGCGCCGTGGCGACCTTGATCTCGGCGACGGAAAGATAGTCCCTGCCAAGATGGACCACCCTGAGATAGCGGCCGGAAGCCGTCGAGGGGATGACCAGTTGCCCCTGGTCAAAGCTGTCAGTGGTCCGATAAATCTCACGGGCACCGTTTGCATAGGTCAACGGCAGCTCGGGCGCTTGAAAATCCGACGCGACAAAGGGCGTCTCCGCCAGCAGCACCGCAACGCGGTTTCGAGTCTGGCAGCAGTCGCTGCGCCACAACAAATCGACTCTCCCCACGGGAACGATCTCTCCCAGATCCAATTCGAGATAGCCGTGCAAGTCCGAATCGGTGTGCGAAACGGTGGATGGGTTTCCATCGAACGCGTTCCCAACCGGAGTACCGTTGTACTGGGACGAGGTCTGGGCCGACACAGGCTCCAGTGTCACCTGGGGTCCATCGATGAGTTCGATTTCCCCCAACGTAAGGAAGCCCCGGTCGAGGTGAACAACTCGGACAAAGCGGCCCGAGACTGAGATCGCCTCGACCGCGCTCCCCAGGACCAGGCCGTTGGTGGTCCGGAAGATTTCCACGGCTCCGTTCGCGTAGGTCTCCGGCAGTTCCGGCGATGTGAAATCGGAGGCCACAAACGGCTGGGAGGCGACCAGTACCGCCAGCGCGCTCTGCCACGGAGAGGAATCCGTCCGGAAATACAGCCCCAGTTGCTGAAGGAACCTGACCTGTCCCAGGTCGAGTTCGAACCACGGGTGCAATTCATTGCCGTCGCCGGTATGCGCCACGGAATTGTCACCCCAATTGCCGCTGCGATTCCCATCCACGATGCGGGAGACGGCGCCCCCGAACCCTTCCGAGGAGGCCCGCACGGAGGCGCCACGGGCCAGGTTGGTTCCCGTCAACTGCGCCGCCGCAGTCACGGACAGTTGGGTTCCTCCCAGGGAGGACAACAGGGGAATGGAGATTTCCGCCGAGTACTCCTGATCCACGCCCACGGCGCTTCCCGAGGCCACGCCATACGTCACCGAACGCACCGCCGCCCCGTTGCCACCCCCCGCCCGCGCCACCCAGCGCTGCCCCTCAACCACGCGGGTCCCGTTGGTGGGCGAAGTGATCCCAAAGCTGGAGACGGTGAACGTCGAGCGGTAGGGAACGATTCCATTGGCATTGGTATCGGTGATCCCACCGGTCAGTGAGACTTCGTAGTCCCGCCCCATCGCCAAGGGAACCCTGGGTTCCCATTGGACGACCTGGTTGGTTTGTCGGAACCGGAACCGCCCGTCAACGGGAACGCCCGCCTGCGAAACCCTGAAGGACGTCGCGGTGACCGTGTTCGTATCGAGGGACTCGCTGAAGGTGGCCACGACCAGGGGCCAAAGGGCGGCGTTGGTGTCCCCGGCCAGCGGGACCAGACGCTGGACGACGGGAATCGTGGTATCCGCCACCCGGTAGAGCGCCGTTGCGCTCGCGGCATTGCCCGCGTCATCCGTCACCGTAACCCGGGCATTCAGGATCCCACCCACCGAGGGAAGGTCCGCCAGGGACAGCGAGAACGTGCCCGGGGTCAGCTCCCCGGACACCAGCGGCAGCGTCAGGGTTTGATTCGTGATCCAGGCCCCGGTCAACTCAAGGGAGACGGTGGCGTTGGTGAAATTATCGGAGAGACCGACCTCCAGGCGGAACGGCTCGGCCGGGTTGATGCGCGCATTGTTGGTCGGACTGACAATCACCACGCTCGGGGCGGTACCATCGCTGATTGGAAGGGTGAACACCTGCTGACCGCTGGACTGCCCCTGGTCGTCCCTGGCCTCCGCAAAGATTTGAACCTGCGAGCCCGGACCGGCGAGGGTGCTCACCAGCCCCTGAACCCGAAGCTTGGTCGCGTTGGTCCGGGCCAAATCGCCCGTGCCCAACCCCGCAACAATGGCCTTGAGCTCGGAAATCCCGGAGTCATCCACACCCTCGACATCCACGGCGATGAATGAACCGCTCGGCGCGGGACCCACGGTCGGTGCCACCCGGGTGAAGCGCAGCGTCGGAGGCTGATTCGGCACAACGGCGATGACCAACTCGGCCAGGGGACCATCATTTCCAAATACATCGGTCGCGATCGCCCGCACCGTGGTGGAACCCGTCGCGGGAAGGGTCACCAGGGCACGGAACGGAGCGTTGGTATCCGTCCCCAGCGGCTTGAAGTCCTGCGTGAAGCGAACGCTCGCACCGGGTTCCGGCAGCACCAGCACGGCCTCCACCGGCAGGGTGGCCCCGGCTGCGGGTTTTCGATCATCCGCGATTCGCAGGGAGGCGAGGCTCGGGCCGACGGTGTCCAGGGTGCTGAAGGTCGTCCGAAAGGGTTCCCCGGCCGCCCGGTTTCCAGCGAGGTCGAACACATTGCTGACCGTCAGCGTGTACACGGTGTTCGGCTTCAGCAGATCCGCCGGAACGAAACTCAGGACCCTTCCATCCACGCCCACGGCAGCGCTTCCCGCCACCTCACCCAAGGGGCCGCTCAGTCGGAAACTGAAGCCCGTCGGCAGCAGGGTTTCGTTGAAGCTCAACCGTGGTACGGCACGGGGATCCACCTGGATGGTCGCGTCCGCCGGAAAGACCGAGAGAAGTACCGGCGGATCATTGTCCGCCGTGATGAAGCGGGCCACAAAGGACGCGGTGAGCGGCCGGCCCACCAGGTCCCGGGGACCGGATCCGATGACCCCGCCCGTGGCGTTCAAAAGGTCCCCGGAAAGAACGATCACTTCGTACAACTGCTCACTCACCAGGGGGCGTTCCGGACGCATCCGGACCAGGCGCGGGATTCCGTTGGTCTGAACCAGTTCCAGGGCCACCGGCACCCGTTCCCCGGTGGCCGCCACACGCAGGAAGATTCCCCGTGGATCCAGGGTGCTGGACGCCATGGCCTCGCTGAACTCCAGCACCACTTCCGCCGTGATCGGAACCTCCAGCGAGGAATCCTGCGGCACCACCGAGACCACCGCCGGGAACGCCTCGTCGAAGCGCAGCGCCCCGAGATCCAGTTCCTGCTGATTGGACGTCAGCGTTCCGCTCGTCCGAATCAGACCTCCAATCGAAGTGGCGACGACCTCCAGTTCAAATCGTCCGACGGGAATGTTGTCGAATGCGAAGCGACCGTCCGGACCCGACCGGACGAAGGCGCGTCCCGGGTTCGCGCTCTGGGATGCGTAGGTCACCAGGATGTCCACTCCAGGGACACCGGTGGCTCCGTCGGCCCGCACCAGACGCCCCACCAGCGACCCGCTGTCCCCCAGGCGCAGCGTGACCACATCGGTCTCTCCCGCAGTGGCCACCGATCCGCTCACCGAACCGGCCAGCGAGACGCTAGACGCCACGATGCGATACGCGCCCACCGGGACATCCGGGAACGAGAAGGCGCCGTCCCCACCCGTCACCGCCGTCACATTCTCCCCCGAAAACAGCGAATCCTGGAAGGAGATCACGACCTCCGCCCCGGTGACCGGAGTCACTCCGTCGCTACCCACCACGGTTCCCCCGACACTCCCGACCCCGGGCAGCCTCACCGTCACCGGGGGATTGGTGCCGGCAACGGCCACGACCGTTCGGATCGATGTGCCGTTCCTGCGCTCCCCGGCCGCCCGGGAAATCGCGGAAATCCCGTGCGCTCCGAGGGGGATGTCCGCGAAGACGACGGCCCCCTGCTCATCCGTGTCCCGCTGGGTGGCATCCAGACGAACCGTCACATTCGTCGCCGGAGTGCTTCCATCGGATCGGACCACGTTCACCCCGAGGACGCCGAGCGGTTGAAGCTGGATGTTCACCGACGCGACCAGGGTTGTTGCGTCGAGGGATCCGGACGCAAACCCCGAGGTCCCCCGCCCCCCCTGGCTCTTGGGAAGATCCATCGCGGACAGGGAGAACGCGCCCACCGGGGAACCTGGGAAGGCAAACCGGCCATCCGGCCCCGTCGTCACCGTCACCCCGGGCGTCAATCCATCGGAGTAGGCGATTCGGACACTCGCCCCCGGGGAGAATTTCTCCCCGTAGCTGTCGATGACGTAGCCGTTCACCTCTCCCCGGGCTCCCTCCACCAGCAGCACCTCCACGACCTGGTCTGCTCCGGAAACGGTGGCGATACCCCGCGCGAAGGCACCGGTCACCGGATCGGATGTGACGAGCGAATGGGTCCCGACCGGCACTCCGTCGAATCGGAACCGGCCCTCAATGTCCGTCGATGCAAAACCCAGGCTCCCGATGGAAACCTGTGCCGCCTCCACCGGCGTCACCCGGTCCAGCTTGACGAACCGGCCCGCGATGGAGCCCGTCGCCCCAAGTCGCAGGGTGATGGACGCCACTTCGTTGGGGCCGACGGTCGCGCCCCCGCGGGCAAAGACCCGGGTGGACGCCTCCGCATACTGCGCACTGGCCGCGTAGCGGCCCTCCCACAACCCCTGGAACACCGCCTTGCCATTGGCATCCGCAAACACCGTGACGCGTGCATCGCGCGGGAAGGTCCCCTGCTCCAAATCCACCTGGGCTCCGGCCGCGGGAAGTCCGTTGCCGCGCAGGACGGTGACCTCAACCCTGGAATCCCGGGTCAGCAGGGGAACATCCACCAGATTGGTCCGGCCCGCCGCCACGGTCACATAGGCCTCACCCCGGAGTCCCGTGGCCTCGTCCAGCGCCTCGGCCCGATACCCCCCCGCGGGGATCGCGATCTGGGTGTCGAAAAATCCGTTGGTGTCCGTGCGGATTTCGTAGTCGGCGGAGAAGTTGATCTTCACCCGGATCCCCTCACCCGCCGGGCTTCCGTCCGGCTTCAAGACGCGTCCCGCCAGTCGGCCGTTCGTGTCCCGGATGGGCGGAAACTGCAGGATCACGTCGGATGCGTTCGGATCAATTTCCGTGGTGAAGCCTCCGGTCTGGATCACCGCGGGATAGAACGGGGATGCCGCCTGGACCGTCCACGGCCCGGTGAGGAGTTGTCCCGGGAAGATAAACTCGCCGGTGGCGGGATCACTGTCCCGTTCCCCGCGGATGGTGATCTTCGGCTCCCCGTTCCGGGCCGGCCCCAGGCCGGTCAACCGGACGCGCGCACCGATGGGAACCCCCTGGTGATTCAACACCTTTCCGCGAACCGTCCCCTCGCGCAGCATCCGGATGTTCGCCTGGACGGATTCCCCATCAAACTTGAGGTTCGCCCCGGTAAAGCCCCAGGTGACGGGACGGAAGTTGAGTTGCGCCCCATTGATGAGCGGATCATCCGCCCCGATAAAAACCCGTACGGCCTCCTCAAACGCCGTCAGGATCTCCTCCTCATTTCCCGAGCGGATCTGTTCGTTGAGCCTCGTCGTGTCCAGTTGCGGGGCGGTGGCATTGGCCGGCGCACTCAAGGTGTAATTCCCGAGCGCGAGTCCCTCAAAGACGTAATTCCCCTGTCCATCGGCATCCGTCCAGAAAAAGCCGCCTTCAATGGGGATGGCCACCCGGACTCCGGGAATTCCCGCGCCCTTCAAGTCGGTCACCTTGCCATAGATCCGGCCCACGGCACGCAGTTTGACCACCACGTAGTTGTTGATCCCGGCCACCACCTGGACGGGGGCCGAACCCAATCGCGGAAAGTCGATCCCGGCGTCCGGATTCCGCTCCACGCCGGCGCTGATGACGCGATTCCCCACCGGGACACCCTCCAGCGCAAAGTTCCCCGCTGCATCGGTCCTCACCAAGGAGAGGCCTCCCGCCACCAGCGCATTGGCGGCGGGACGTCCATCCTCAAACTGCACCCGTCCGAAGACCTGCGTCGTGGACTCCAATGAGAGATTCGCCACCGAGGTTCCCCCCGGTGCCACGGCATATCCGAGCCGGGTTCCCTTCCGCCTTCCATCAAACGATACCGCCACCACATCCAGAGTCCGGGCCGGAAGGTTGTCCGCCCGCCAGTTTCCATCCGAGTCCGCATCGACGATGCGAACCACCTCCGTCACCTGGTTGCCCTGGTAGTTTCCAATGAAGATGCGGGCGTTGGCGTGGGGGGTCACGCCGTCCGCTTCGTATACGGTCCCGCGCAGATTCCCCTCCGGTGTGATGGTTGTCGGCAGGGCCACGGTCAGGGTCACCACCTCGCCCGGCGTGCCGAGAAGTCCCGCGACCGTCCTCGTCCGCCGGTCCGAGGTCTCAACGGAGACGGTGAAGACTCCGAGCGGCACTCCGTAGAACACGAAACGGCCGTCGGCGTCGGCAAAAATGCCCCGGCCCAGTTCGCGAGATCCGGAATCCGGGAAAAGATTCACCGCCGGCCGCGCCACCGGCGTCACGCCGTCCTCGGCCACCACACGTCCCACCACCGTCGCACGTCCGCGGAACCTCAGGGCCATCGGCACCGTCTGTCCCTCGCGGGAGGAATTCACCGGGACAAAGTCCCGCACCAGCGCGCGGTCCAACCCCTCGACCTTGGCGATCGCCTCAGGAATGGAGCCCGACGCAAACAACCCCAGCAGGGTGTCCCGCGTGGCCGCCGAGGTGGCCAACTGGAGGATGCGCTCCCGTTCGACCTGTCCGTCCGCCGTGTTCCCCGCGATCAGGGTCAACGCCTCCTCGGAGAGCCCGCTCGTGTCCGTCGCGGAAATCGAGTACGGAATCCCCGCCATCACGAAGTCGAACTCGAAGTTCCCTCCGCCATCGGTCAGCACCTGGCTGACACGCCGCGTCCAGGGCTCACAGAAATTCGGACCATACGACTGGTCGTACATGGTCAGGGTCACGGGAATCCCCTGCGCGGGCGATCCGTCGCCCTTGAGCGCCCGGCCACGAATCGCGACGCCCGCGGTGAACGGAACCGAGGTCCCGCGCTCCACGGTTCGGATCGGAATCGTAGCGGTCGGGAAGGCATTCCCACGAACGTCCGCCACTCCCGCAAGGGTCAGGGATCGCGGGCGAATACCACTGATGCCCTTGCGAAGATTCAGGTAGGCCACCCGTCCCCCGGGTTGCACCTGGACGGAATTCGCCCCGTTGTCGCCATCCACGGAATACGAGACAGGGTCTCCCGCCGTCGCCTGGGTCATCGGCTTGCTGAACACCACCGCCACCACCGTGCCGTAGTTTCTGTAGTCCGGCCCGATGCAGGGATTGGCCGGGCGCCCGGCCAGTACATAAAGGTCCTGCTCAACCGCCAACACCGCGGGCGGCAATTCCCGGATCTCCGAAACATTGGCGGCCACCGCCGAATCGGGAATGCCGTCCGAGTGAAGATCCACTTTCAATCCTCCTGTCGGATCACCGAACGCAAAGGAGTAGGTGGCATCGGCGGGCGGCTGGCTGAGCGTCCACCGGAACTGCCGCGCGATGCCATTGGTCCCCACCAACAGGATGGCAATATCCGCGGACGCCGGCGCATTGGTAAAGGTCCACACGGCGACCCCATTGGTCTCGAAGAGGCCGTTCGCCCAGGTGCCGTTCGTCCCGGAATAGACGAGTGCAAACGGGTGGGCACTTCGGTCCAGTGAAACCCCATCGTCTCCATATTGAAGGCGTAATTGGCCGCCATCGGAACTGGCCAGGGCAAACTCCTGTCCGAGTCCCGCCAAATCGGCGGCGCGGTCGGCCAACCGGGCCGTCCCGGTCAATCCATCCGCCGCCTCCATCACCGCAAACAAGGCATCCCGCCATTCCCGTCCGGCGTCGGTCTCCCGCAAAATCTGATCAAAGCCGGCACTGGATTCGCGCCCCCCCTGCCAGTCCCGCAGCAGGTCGGAAAAGACACGCTTGGCAGGATCCCCATAGCCAAGACGCTGCCCCGCCTCGGCGAGGTCCAGCACGCGACGCGTGATGATCGAACGCCCCACTCGGAGGACGCCCGGCGGCAACTGCCCCGCCGTGGCCACGCTCAACGCCTGACCCAGCACGCGGTTCGCCGCGAACAGCAGTCCGGGCGGCAGCGAATTCACCTGGTCCGGCATCGCCAAAGAATCCGGCGACAGGGCCACCCCCCGCTCATCGACCCCCATGCTGAGTCGGAACCGACCCACGACGCTGTCATCGCTCGTGGTGAGGTTCGAAAAACTCACGGCGCCGGTGCGCAGCGACCGCATCCGGAACGTCGCCGTCTTGGATTGACCCGGCATGAGGGTTCCGAGCTCGACCGTCTGCTGCGACTCGTCCTCCAGCCGGGCACCACTGATGGAATTCTTGTTCAGCGATATTTGGACGAGATTGGCGGGGGTGATGCCTGTATTCAGGAGCGTCACGCTCGCTTCGTAGGGTTCCCCGACGCGGACCGTGCGCGGATGGCTGAACGCCATGGAAAACCGGGGATTGCGAACCAGCACCGATCCCGCCGCCTTGCCCTTGACCTGGACCGGACCCGCCGCGAGGCCATCCATGTCGGCGACCAGATCGAGGTCCATCACGTGCAAGCCCTCCTGCAGACCCTCAACCAGGAACTCCGCCTGCCCGGATTCCCCCGGCTGCAGGCGCGGGGAATCATCAGGCGTCCCCGTCTTGCCGTCGGATCCGGGCTGAACGATCTGCTGGACCGGCTGGATGATCTTCTCCGGACCGATCCGGGCAAACCGGAGCGGGTCATCCCCCGGATGCGCATAGTCCGCCGCGGCGACCTGGTCCGGCCCCACCGGAAGCTTCAGGGTGGCCCGGACGTTGTACACGGAAAGTCCAGAACCGAGGGGGGCCCCGTTTTCAGTGAAGATCTGGACACTGAAAAACTGGTTCAGGTAGCCGATGTTTCCGGGGATGACCATCAGGGCCGGGATCGGGGGCACTCGAAGTCCGAGCGGCTCGTCCTCCCCCGGATCCACCACCTGGAAGTTGATGCCCTGGACCTGGATGTTGAGCTGGCTGACCTCAAATTCCGGCGGCAACGCCGTCGTGGAGGCGATCTCCTGGTTCAGCGCAGCGGCCCGGGCCAGCTTCTCTTCCAGTTCCGCCGCGGGGATCAGTTCGACGGAGTCGGTGAACTTCGGGGACACCACCGGGAACGTCACCGGGATGGTCTTCCCATCAAGCACGAAGGCCGCTTCGAACTCCACCACCCGGAAATTCGACTCGTCGATGAAAATTCCCTTCTCCTGAATCTCCTCGTAGGTCAGCGGACGTGACGTCACCCGCGACACCAGGATCTCGTCGAAAACCCGGACCGGGACTATGGACGGGGATCCCTCCATCACCGTGTCCCCGGTGGTGGCGTCCACGAGGCGGATGGAATCCAACTGATAGTCACCCACCAGGTTCAATACCGGGAACAGCAGGGGTTGATTGACCGGGCTGACAATTCGCCTCGGTTCGGGAATACCCGGACCTCGGAGGAATGCCTCCACATAGGTCCCGTTGGTTTGCGCCCCGGTTGCCTCCCCTCCCACCAGGGTCACCAAAACCGACCCCGCGATCCCCTTCGGCACGGAGACCGCGGCCGGTGACACCTGAAGACCGGTTCCCGCGATGCGGTAGGTGAGGATTGCCAGCGGGTCTTCCGCGGCGAAGGACACGAAGCCGGTGAGAAACCCCAGAAGGACACCGAGCCAGAGCATCGGCGCCATGGCGGCAAGACGTCGCGGCATGGGAAAAAGGGCCGGCTTCATGGATTGGGCTGGGGTTCGACCGGCGGCGACATGTCCTGTCGGGCACGATTGGCGTGAATTCCAAACTGAATCATGCCGCCCCAGCTGTAGTGAGTGGATGCCCGTTGGGCCAGGGGACTCAGGGCATGCACTGCCGCGGGGGCCGCTTCCAATACCTGGGTCGCCACTTCAGCATTCTGAACAAAGGGATTCGCGAGCTCATAAATCGTGTCGCCAACCCGTTCCACAAATTGGACCTCGGGCAAAAGGCCATTGCTCCACAATTGATACATTTCCCAATCCGTCGCCCACGGCCCCTTGATGGTATCGAGGACGTGATCCGCCCTGCCCACGGTGCGGAGCGTGCTGCCCGCCTCCCGGGCGACGGCATTTTCAATGCGCTCCAACAGGGTCTTTCCTGACATGCCGGCGACGTCCACGATCATGCGCTCCTTCAGTTCGATGCTGCCCAGCACCGCATTCCTGAAGTCCGTGGATGCCATGTGGGTCTTGCCCCCAAGTTTTGAAGCCGTCTCCAGGATGGATGTCTTCAGCCCCAGAATCAGCAGGTCGTCACCGGCCACGACGCCACTGATTTCACCCAGATGCTCGGCCAGCAGGGGTGCCTTTTCCGTCGTGTCGGCGACCGCACGCTCCAGGACCCAAGCGTCCGTAAGGGCATCCGACGCGGTATTGAGCAACGGAGTCCGCGCCGCCCCCATCGTCTCCACCGCCGCCTCCCGGAGCGCAACCCGCGACGAGGTCCGGGCGCCGAAGCTCGACAGGCGGCCGAGCATCCAGGACATGAATCCGCGGCCGCTCGGATCCCGGCGCGCCACCGGGTTGTTGCCCATGCCCGCATAGGGATTGACGCTGTCCTCATACCCGTTGGGATCGGGTTCCAGGAACATCCCGGCAAACGGGTCGTAAAACCGGGCACGAAGGTAGAGAAGACCCGTGTCGTAATCAAAGTACTGGCCGTGGAAGAGGAACGGAGAGCCCACCGAGCTGCGGGCCATCGCAGGCGCGGCGGTCCGTGGATCAGGCTGGGCCTCGAAATGAACGATGCCGGGTTCCTGCACCGGGAGGAACGACACCGAATCGCCGGTGTTGCGATTCCCCCACTCATCCGCAACGCGCCCTTCCTCCAGTGTGATGGTCAGCGGACCGGGCAGGCTCACCCCACCCGCCACCGAAGCCAGCTCCTGATCGGACAGCGCCCGCCCATGCAGGGTCACCTCGTCCAATCGTCCCTGGAGGAAACCCGCACGGCCCTCCCGGCTGCCAAACTTCAGGGTCGCCGTTGAATTCAGGGTGAGGCCCTGGGCACCCGTCGCCACCACGGTGCCGTTTGTGAGAATGGAAAACTGATTCCCCTGACGTCGCGCCGAAACCTGGATCCATTGGTTGGTGGGGAGGACGCCCGGTGCCGATTGCACCACCTGCTCCACGCCCGCTCCGCCTCCCAGCACCAGACGCCAACGCTGATCGCCGCTCTTGGCCAGCGACCAGCCGGAGCGGCTGGACTCGACCCACTTCTCCACCAACACCTGCTCACCGGCCAGCGAGTCAAAGCGAACCCAGGCGGAAACGGTAAAGTCGCCGGCGCCCACGTTGAGCGCGGCGGCATTGGTGATCTCGACGAAGGCACTGGTTCCATTCAGCGCGAAGGCCTGCTGGTTCAGTCCGGGCCCGGCCGATGCCCCCCCGCGAAGCGCCCCGTTATTGCCACCGACAACATCCAACACCGACCCGTCGCCGGGCCACCATCCCAGCACTCCGGCGGGCGTCTCCGGGATGGGGGACGACGGCGTGAAGCGAACCACGGAATAGGGCGCAAAGTCCTCGCGCTCCGGAAGCAGCTCCAGGGTGCCACCCACTGGGACCGAATTGAGGGTCACCGTGACCAATCCATCCACGGACACGGGAGGAACGGAAACGATGCCCTCGCCCACTCCCGGATCCGCGAGCGGAGACAGGACCGACTCCGACAAGGCGATCAGCAACGACCCTCCCTCACCGGAGGCAATCTGCTTCAGCACCGGCCCCTGTTCGTCGCGGCCCTCCAAGACCGGTTGGCCAAACGGATCATACCAGGTCCGCTCGACAACTTTTCCCGAGGCATCCGCCACCGCAAGGACCGATTCCGTCGCGTCCTTGAGGTAGTAGTATCGGCTGGTGACTCCGGTGGCGTAGTCATACAGGTCCGCAGCCACCGGCGCGTCCGAATTCAGATAGAAGTAGCGGGCAATCAGGAACGCCCCGCCCGTGGTGCGATCAAACTCCTCCAGAAGGCGACCATCCGCATCATAGACAAAATGCCGGTCGTCCAGGACCTGTTCCCGAAGGATCAACCGCCGGCGATAACGCAGGCCGTCCGGCTGGAAATAGTTCTGTTCGACGACGTCGTCTTCCCGACGCGCGGAAACCAGGTTTCCATTGCCGTTGTGGAGGAAGCTGAAGGATTTTTCCCTGGGCCCGCTTTCGCCGGCGGGGCGCATCGGCACCACGGCAAACGGCACGTCGCCGCGGGGATCCGCGGGCGACCGGTCGAATCCATCCACGGCTCCCGGGAGCAGGAAGCCGTCGTGACCGGTCCAGTTCGTCGCAAACGGCGGCGGCGCCAGTCCCAAGGGCGTCGATGACACCGTGGTCAGATAATCGAGACCGTTTTCATTGTAGGCATACGCACGCGAATAGCGCGCATAGGTGTCCGAGGAACCGGCCGCCCCCGGGAGCGCCCCCACGGTTGCCGCACTCAACCGTTCCCCGAGGTCATACTCAAACCGGTCGGCGCGGCCTCCCCGGTGCAGGTACTGCCGCTGCTCCAGGTTGTTGGCGGCATCATACCGGTACCGCATGTGCGCCAGCACGGCCCCATCCGGGACGCGCACGGCTCGCATGGACGTCACCCGTCCGCGGGCATCATACCGGTTCTCAACATCAATGCCCCCTCCCAGTTCGATCGTCCTGGGCTGCTGGTTTCCCTGCCAGGCCGTGACCCGGGCAATGACTCCATTGGTGTCCGAGATTCCCAGCAGTCTTCCGGAGGCGTCCCGTTGCTCGTCCACTCCATGTCCGGAAGGATAGGTCAGGCGCTTGCGACTCAGGTCCGGATAATAGTCGTAGGACACCACGAAGTTGCTTCCGTCCTCCTGGAACTGAGCCCACAAAATGGGACCGGCGGCATCGTAGTTGTAGGTGGCGACATTCTGCTGGCTGCCGTCCTGCTGGTACCGGTGAACCCGCACGCGGTTCAAGGCGTCATAAGTCCGGCCCTCGGAATAGGTGGTGTTGAGAAAATGGACGGTGCGCTCGGTCAGGCGCCGCTTCTGATCGTACCGAAGGGTCACGTCCCCACCGGGAATCGTCGCGGACTGCGGCTGGCGCTGCGGGTCGAAATCCTTGAATGAGGCAACCGACCCGTTCCGCTGCGTGACCGTTGCCAGGCGCAATGTGGCATCGTAGCGGCTCCGCGTTCCCGCCGTGGGATCCCCGGCATAACTCGGCCGCTGGAGGGCATCCCATTGGTGCCGCACCTCCATGCCGTCGGCCCGGCGGTTCACGAGCGGATTCCCGAGGGCGGAATACTCGAGGGTCGTCGCATGGTCCCGGGCGTTCACGATCCGGCGGAGATGACCGTCGGCACGGGCCGTGTATTGATACACCGGGCCGAGGGAGTCGCGGTGCGACTCGGGGTTGTCCAGCCCGTCAAAGCCAAAGAATTCCTCGTACGTCGCCCCATCCTCGGCGCGCTTGACCCCACGGACCTTCCCGTTCCCGTCCGGAGCAAACGTCTCGGTCAGAATCGCCGTACTCCGCTGCGTCGGGTGCCCTGCGGCATTCCAGGCGCTCCGGATGGTCATCCGTGGCCCCACCTCGACCTGCAGATTGGGTTCATAGGTGTACTGATGCACCGGCTT
>JAEUHD010000275.1 GCA_016793645.1 Verrucomicrobiales bacterium | reverse complement strand
TGAAACCATTGCCCTGGCCCACGACCTGGGCCATTCACCCGTGGGGCATACCGGGGAACATGCCCTGGATCGGCTGATGCAGGGCAATGGGGGATTTGAGCACAACCGGCAAAGCCTGCGGGTGGTGGAGGAATTGGAACGTAAGTATCCCCGGTTTCCGGGACTGAACCTATCCTGGGAGGTACGCGAAGGACTCGCGAAACATCAGGGCGAATTCCCCCTGCCTCCGGGGTGCCGGCCGTTCACCCGACGTCAGCCCTCCCTTGAGGCGCAGATCGCCAACCTCGCGGACGAAATCGCCTACTACAGCCACGATCTGGACGATGGCCTCGATTCGGGATTGCTCGAGGAAGGGAAGCTGCAGTCCCAGGTGAAGGTCTGGGCCGACGCCGCCCGGGGCGTGCGGCGCCGGTTCGGTGCGCTGCCCGCGGAAAGCCGCCGATACTACACAATCCGGCAGATTATCGACGAACAGGTGACCGACGTGGTGCACACCACGCTGTCTCATTTGGCGGAGACCGGCGTCCGGTCGGCGGACGAGGTCCGGGCCCAGCGGCGTCCGCTGGTTCGGTACAGTCCGGAGCGGCGGAGTGCGAATCTGGAGTTGAGGAAGTACCTCTATCGAAATCTCTATTACAATCCGGCGGTCAACGACCCCAATCGGCGGGCGGTTCGGATGCTGCGCGACGTGTTCCAACACTTGATTGCCAACCCGTCGGAAATGGGAAGGGGCTCCCGGGACCGGGTGGCATCCATCGGACTTCACCGAGCCGTATGCGATCACGTGGCCGGAATGACGGACCTCTACCTGATCCGCGAACACCAGCGCCTGTTCGGGCTGGGCGTCATCCTGGGAGGCCGACTGTCGGGCCCGCGAGGCTAGATCCCCGGCTTCACCACGCCCACCGCCCCCGAACGGCAACCGACCGCCAAGGCACTCCCGTCAGGACTCCAGTCCAGGCAGGTGATGCCAGCGGGCATTCGAGCCTGGCACAGGGGTGACGTCGATTTTCCCGCATTCCAAAAAAGCAACCGCCCGTCCTCGTCGCCGGACGCAAGGAGATGCCCGGCCTTCTGGTAGGTCAGGACCGAAACCCGCGAGGAATGTCCTTCAAGAATTCTCGGGGTCGATCCCGCAGGTCCGCGGCCGCCACAATCCCAAACCATGAGTTCGGGGCCGCCGTCGGTGGCGAGGAACCGGCTGCTGTAATGCCATGCCAGACTGCGCACCTTTCCCGGATAACCACTCATCGCGAGTTCATTGCCGGGACGGAAGGGCATTTCCCAAATCTGGACGCTTTGTTCCTGCGTGCCTGCCACGATCCAACGTTGGTCGGGACTCCAGGAAAGCGATATCAGGGAGGTCTTCCAAAGCAATGGCTCCTTCGGCTGCCCCGTGACGATGTCCCAGATTTGAATCCGGCCATACGCGGATGCGGCGAGCTCGCGTCCGTCGGCCCGCCAGACCAGGCCGGAAACCGTACTCGGCAGGGGAGGGAACCGGTGTAGAATCGAACCGTCCGGACGAAGCGCCACGACCTGCCTGCCCGCCGAGATCGCCGCCATGGTTCCGTCCGGAGACCAAACCGCCTGCTCCACCCACGCGGCGGGCACCTTGACCTCGGACCGGATCGCGTAGTGGCCGGTCTCCCAGAAGCGAACCTGGCCGTCCTGGCCCACGGAAAGCAACGGCTCACCTGCGGGATTGAACAGCGCCCGAAATGTGCCTCCTTGATGTCCCGGCCAGACTCCCAGAGGCGCTCCGTCCGCTGCGGCGCGATGACCGATGGGCCCGGAGGACGCGGACACGGCCAAGGATTGACCGTCCCTCGCCCAACTGATCGAGGCGACGTAATCAGAAATGTCCGAGATCCAGTCGGGAGTTCGCTGGATCGCCACGGTGGTGCTCACGGCAGGCATGGAAGGGCACCCGGCCCGTCAGGCGAGGCAGCGCCGGAATCCGGCTTGAAGCGCGTCGCGGTCCAGGTTCCGCCCAATGAAGACAATCTGGCTCTTTCGTTCCTCCCCCTCCTTCCAGGCCCGGTCCGGCTTTCCTTCAAACAACATGTGGACCCCCTGGAAGATGAAGCGCTCGGAAACGTTCTTCAGGTTGAGGATTCCCTTCATCCGGAAGATGTCCTGCCCCTTGGTTTGCAGAAGCTCACTCAGCCAGGAATTCACGCGACGCGCATCCAATTCGCGGGTTTCCTCGAATCCAACGCTCGTGACGGTCTCGTCGTGGGTGTGGCCATGGGCATGCCCCCCGTGCTCGTGCACGTGATCCGGTTCAAGGGTCCTGCCTTCCCGGCGGAGCGCTCCCGAGAACTCCGCAAGCCCGTGCTGGGTAAAGAGCGCATAATTTCCGTGCGTCGGAATCGTCACTCGAAATGTGGTCCGGTCCTCCCCAAGAACCAGCTTGTAGAGCGCCGATCCCGGCCGGAGTTCGCCTCCGTTCCGGACCGTCTTTGCCGGATAGGAAAACAGGGCGGTCGCCCGGGCTTCCGCCTCATGCAGGGCCTCGTGAAGTCCGCCGTGGCAGTGTTCCCCGTCATGACCGTGGTGATGCTCATGGCCGTGATCATGGTCATGCGTGTGGTCATGGTCGTGGTCTTCCTCGCCCGCGTGGGCTTCGCCGTGATGAGGATGCTCCTCATGCCCGTGGGAATGGGCCTCGTGGGCATCCAACTGCAGGAGCACCGCCCCCATGACCGGATCCGGCCCGGCTTCCAGCACCAGTTCATGAGCGCCGGCGTCGAGATGATACGCCCCGCTCCATTCGAACGGGAGATCCTTGGCCAGAAAATCCCCGTCCACAGTCAGTTTGTGGTCGAGGTCGAAGGCATGGATGTTGAGGACCTGATCCACCGTCAGATTGGCCTGGGTCGTTCGGAAGATTTTGGCCACGGCGTTGATGCCGCGAATGCGCTCCTCCAACTCCTCCAGGTCGTTCTCCGTGACGAGGTCCACCTTGTTGAGGAGAATGCGGTCGGCAAAGGCGATTTGCGCCTTGGCCTCCGGCGCATCGTCCAGATGAAGGCGGACGTGCCGGGCATCGACGAGGGTGACGATGCCGTCGAGGCGGAAGGCGCCCTTCATCTCCTCATCCGAAAAAAAGGTCTGCGCCACGGGTCCCGGATCGGCGAGGCCGGTGGTTTCCACCAGGATGTAGTCAAACTTGTCGCGGCGTTTCAGGAGTTGTCCGAGGATCCGGATGAGGTCTCCTCGGACGGTGCAGCAGATGCACCCGTTGTTCATCTCGAAGATCTCCTCGTCGGCATTGATCACGAGGGCGTTGTCGATGCCGATTTCGCCAAACTCGTTTTCGATGACGGCGATCCGCTTGCCATGATTGGCGGTGAGAATGTGATTGAGGAGCGTGGTCTTGCCGGCTCCGAGAAATCCGGTGAGAACGGAGACGGGAATGCGGGAATCTGCGGGCATAAACGGGCGGGAGAGGTAACCCAGTCCAAGGGAAGAAGCAAACACCCGCGGGGTGGGTGTCGCGGGTGACGGGAGGAGCCTGTGCCAGGAACTAGACGCAGCCGCACATGGGGCCGCACCCATGACTCGAGGGCGGGGGCACCGGGCAGGCGCCACTGTCGCAGGCGGACTCCGAGGCTGCCCCCTGCATCAAGGGCGCGAACCCACCCGAGATCACCCGGCGGACGGGAAGACCCGTTTCCGGGTCCCGGGTCAGAGGCTCATCCTTCATGGACTGCTTGATTTCAAAACGGCGGACCCCCTGTCCGGGTTTCGCGGGAACGGTCTCGTACACATAGGTGGGCATGACGCCGGTGAAGGAAGCGGGTCCCGTCGATGGGGTCAAGCGCGGCCCGGTTCCTCATTCCCGCCCCGGTTCCGAAACGATTCTGTCCTTGCCGTTTCGCCGGTGCGCCCGTTCTGTTGGGCAATCATCGCCCGGCGGATTCCGGCCTGCACCCATGTGGATGAATGCAGGACGGGACAATGAGGTCCAAACGCCGGATTGCGTTGGTGGTCGGTTTGCATGCGGAGCACATTTCTCATCCGGGTTTGGCGGGTACTCGCCGCCGGCATCCTGCTGGCGGGAGGCCTGCTCTCCGCGGCACCCGGATCGTCGGAGCCCCGCAGTTCCACCAACCTGTGGTGGTCACTCCAACCCCTTCGCCGGCCTCCCATTCCCAAGACCTCCCGCGGGACTCGAAACCCGGTCGACGCCTTCGTCCAGGCGGGCTTGGATTCCGCCGGAATTCCCCCTTCGGACGAGGCCGACCGGCGCACACTGATTCGGCGGCTGAGCTTTGACCTTCGCGGCCTGCCCCCCAGTGCCGCCGAAGTGGACGCGTTTCTCACGGAGTCCGACCCCAACGCCTACGAACGCCTCGTGGACCGCTGGCTTGCGTCCCCCCAGTATGGAGAGCGTTGGGCGAGGCACTGGCTGGATGTGGTCCACTACGGGGAGACCCATGGCTACGACAAGGACCAGCCTCGGCCGAACGCGTGGCCTTACCGGGACTACGTGGTCCGTGCGTTCAATCAGGACCGCCCCTATTCACGTTTCATTGAGGAGCAGATTGCCGGCGACGTCCTGTTTCCCGACAGCCGGGACGGTGTGGAAGCGCTCGGATTTGTATCCGCGGGTCCGTGGGACCTGATCGGGCACGCCGAGGTTCCGGAGACCAAGATGGATGGCCAGGTGGCGCGCCATCTCGACCGTGACGACATGGTCGTGAACACGCTCCAGACATTCAACAGTCTGACGGTCCAATGCGCCCAGTGTCACAACCACAAATTCGATCCGATTTCCCAGGAGGACTACTACCGCCTTCAGGCCGTGTTCGCCGCTGTGGATCGGGCCGACCGGAAATACGATTGGGATCCCGGCGTGGCCAAAACCCGGAAGGAGATCCGGGACCGGGCACAGGTGTTGATGGCACGGCAGCGAACCCTCGATGAAACCATCCGCTCCCGTGCCGGGGTGACCCTGACGAATCTTGAGCAGGCCATCGCCTCGCGCGAGGCGACGATGAAGATCGGTGATGCCTACGGGTTTCACAGCAACATCGAGAAGAAGGACGATGTCGAAAAGTGGGTGCAGGTGGACCTCGGGGCCCCGGTTCCGCTGGCGAATGTCGTCCTCCACCCGTGCCGGGATGACTTCAACGGAATCGGAAATGGGTTTGGCTTTCCCGTCCGCTTCCGCGTCGAGGTGTCCGGGGAGGACGGGTTTCGGAATCCGGTGATGATTGCCGACGAAACCCGGGCCGACGTGCCCAACCCCGGACTCAGGCCCTTCGCGGCGGAAACCGCCGGCCGCCGGGTTCGCTTCATCCGGGTCACCGCCACCAAGCTCGCGCCACGGCAGGATGATTTCATTTTCGCCCTCGCCGAAATCTCCGCGTTGACGTCGGAAGGGCGCAATGCGGCGCTGGGGGCGGCGGTGGCGTCCCTCGACTCCATCGAGGCTCCGAACCGCTGGCAGCGCGTCAACCTCACCGACGGCTGGTATCCCGGGGTTGCGTCCACGAATGATGCACAGGTTCTTTCCCTCCAGCGCCAACGGACTGAGCTGCTGCAAGCCTCGACCCAGGAGTCGGAGCGCCGGGAGATCGGGGAGAATTCCCAGGCGCTGGCCTCGTTGAAGGAGACCGAGGCCCATCTTCCCGCCCCATCCACCGCCTACGTGGCGTCGGTGTATTCAGGCTCCGGGGCTTTTGCCGGAACCGGAAAAGGCGGTGGAAAGCCCAGGACGATCCGGGTTCTTGCACGGGGCAGCATCCAGAAGCCCGGCGTGGAGGTCGGGCCGGGAAGCCTCCGGTGCATTCCCGAATTGTCCGGGGAGTTTTCGCTCGCTCCGGAACATCGGGAAGGGGATCGCCGGGCTGCCCTGGCGGCGTGGCTGACGGATCCGCGCAATCCGCTGACATGGCGTTCCGCGGTCAACCGCGTCTGGCAGTATCATTTCGGGCGCGGCCTCGTGGAGACTCCCAATGATTTTGGCCGCATGGGAGCCCTTCCCAGTCATCCGGAACTTCTGGACTGGCTCGCCTCGGAGTTTCGGGATGGCGGGCAGTCGCTCAAGGCATTGCATCGTCTGCTGGTGACGAGTGCCACCTACCGCCAGCGCAGCGAGGATCGTCCGGAGGCCGCCCAGATCGACTCCGGCAACCGTCTGTGGTGGCGGATGAATCGGAGGAAACTCGAGGCGGAGGCTGTCCGGGATGCGCTGCTGATGACCGCGGAGCGGCTGGATTTGCGCATGGGCGGGCCCAGCTTCCGGGACTTTGTGGTCGAGAAGCCGGAGCATTCTCCCCATTACGAATACGGGCTGCACAACCCCTCGGACCCTGCGTCCCAACGCCGTTCGATCTACCGCTGGATTGTCCGGTCGCAGCCCCAGCCCTTCCTGACGACGCTGGACTGCGCCGACCCCTCGATGCAGGTGGCGCGACGCAACGAAAGCACCTCTCCACTCCAGGCACTCGCCGTGTTGAACAACGGACTTGTGCTGTCCATGTCCCGCGAGGCGGGTGCTGCCGTCGCCGGGGAAGGGGGAGACCTTTCCGCCCAGGTGCGTCGCGCGCACCAACGCATTTTGGGGCGTGACCCGGCATCATCGGAGCAGGCGGCCCTTCTGGAGTATGCCTCCCGATTCGGCATGACCAACTGCTGCCGGGTGTTGTTCAATCTCAATGAATTCTCCTTTGTTGATTGAGCCTGGAACATGAAATCCCCCTTTCATCGCCGTCGAATTTTGGAAGGCCCGGGATCACGGCGTGAGTTCCTGTGGCGGTCCGGAGGCGGATTGGGAGGACTGGCGCTGGCGAGCCTTCTCCGTCAGGAAGGGCTCCTGGGTTCCGCAGACCCCGGGGCAGGGGACCCTGCCCTTGCCCACCGCCCCCATCATGCCCCCCGGGCCCGGCGCGTCATCCAGCTCTTCATGGCGGGCGCCGCCAGTCACCTGGACCTCTTTGATTTCAAGGAGGAGTTGGTGAAGCGGGACGGACAGAAGAGTGATTTTGGCGAATCAGTGGAGGCCTTTCAGGACGGACTCGGTCCCTGGCTCAAGCCCGTCTGGGAATTCCAACGCTATGGACAATGCGGACACCCTTTGAGTGAAGTCGTTGCAGACTTGGCACCCGTGGTGGACGACATCGCGTTTGTTCACAATCTGGTCGGAAAGACGGGAATCCACAGCCAGGCAACCTATCTCCAATCCACCGGATTCCAGTTGCCCGGGTTTCCGGGCATGGGCTGCTGGGTGAGTTACGGTCTCGGCAGCGAAAATGAGAATCTTCCCGCCTTTGTAGTGCTCCCGGACCACCGGGGGTTCGCGTCGAACGGACCCAAGAATTGGGATTCGGCATTCCTGCCCGGGCAGCACGCCGGAACAATGATCTTCCCGGGTCGCGAAACGCCCATCGCAGACCTTTTTCCCGGATCCGGAGGGGAGTTTGTGACCCCCACCAGCGAGGCTGCCGCCCACGAACTCTTGGAGCGTCTGAATGAGGCGCATGCGGCTTCGAGATCCGGTGACTCGCGTCTCGAGGCCCGCATCCGAAGTTACGAGCTCGCCGCCCGGATGCAGATGGCGGCTCCGGAGGCGTTGGATCTTTCGCGGGAACCGGACTACCTCCTCGATTTGTACGGCATTGATCGTTCCACCAAGGTCTGGCCCAAGGAGATCAACGCCGCCGAAGAGATGGACTGTTTTGGGCGCAAATGCATGGTCGCCCGGCGTCTGGTGGAACGCGGTGTTCGGTTCGTCCAAATCTGGTCCGGAAACGATAACGGGTTCCCGCGCCGCAACTGGGACTCCCATGAAGACATCCGTCGGGATCACGGACCCTTGGCCCGGGGATTCGCCCGGGGTGCCTCGGCCTTGATTCAGGACTTGAAGCAGCGGGGCCTGCTCGACGATACGATCATCCTCTGGACGACGGAGTTTGGGCGCATGCCCAGCTCCCAGGGCGGCAAGGGCCGCGACCACAATCCCTACTGCTTCACGAACTGGCTTGCCGGAGGTGGCATTCGCGGTGGGGTGGTCTGTGGGGAGAGTGATCCCTGGGGCTACAAACCGCTTGATCGCAATCATCCCACGACGGTCTACGACATCCACGCCACCATGCTGCATCTCCTGGGTATCGATCACACCCAGCTCACGTTTCGTCACAATGGCGTCGACCGTCGACTCACGGATGTCCATGGCGAGGTGATCCAAGGGTTGGTAACCTGACACGAAGACCATTGATCCCCAGCAACATGCAGGCTTCCTAGGGGGCTGAAGTCCGCCCCAATTTTTTAGCACAATATTTGTTATATTTAGTTTACGGGCGACTCAAAAGAAGGACTGAACCGTTGTTGATTTCCTTCCCCCTCCCTCACGCCATCCGACTCCTCGCACCCCCGCGCTTCAGAAGATCCAAGGCTCCAGCATGCGATTCGGCCCGGTGGTCCGATCCTGCTGACTGGGATTCGGCGATGCCTTCAGCTGAAATCCGACACCCACCGTCCAATCGATCCCGTTGGGTCCATTGTCCAAAATCTGCACGGTGATTGCGCCCACCCAACTCCTGAAATCCTTCGCCAACGTATAAAACTGCGCCTGCATCGTCCCCGTCGCCGCCTCAAACTGGTGGCTCATCCGCAGACTCCAGTCCTCGTTCAACCGATATCCGAGCGTGGAAAAGAACGTGTTGCTGGTGTCACTCAGCAGTTCCGGGTCCTCCCGCAGGTACCGATTGGCGAACGTCCAATTCCAGACATCGTTGGGTGTGAACCGCACAGCGTTGTCGAACTCATTCAACCGCCCATCCTCGACATCGAAGCGCATCAGTGATCCAAAGCTGACCCAGGTCTTCGGCTGAAACATCAGGCGCGAGTACACGTCGCTAAACGTCGTCTCAAAGGACTCCTGCCTGTCGAGGTTCCAGTCCGTGTAGAGTTGCCAGTTGACGAAATCCTGAATGCTCCCCGCTCGCTTGGTTTCCAGCAGATTGAAAAGGGACAGGCGGATGACATTCCGATAGCCGAGAGTATCGATGGAATTGTCGTCGGGAAACTCGATGGGGCGCAGCTCGAAGGACGGAACGCGGTAATCGAACTGCGGGACCTGCCGCGGCAGCAGGTTTGGGGTGGGAATATAGGCGTAATTGAAGGAGGGCTGGATGACGTGCCGGAGTCCATTCAAGTCCCAAAAGCCATTCTGGACCCCCTTCCAGGTTGCCGATGCCTTCCAGGTGATCTCGCCTCCGGTGTTGAAGACCCAGCGGTTTCCCGGAGTGGTGATTGTTTCCAGCCCCTCCGGTTCCCCGTAGTGGGTATACCGGCCACCCGCGCGCGGGATCACGTTGAGAAATCCGAAGAAAGTCTTCGGAAGCGTGAGCTGGTGGTAGGTGTCGGCGCGAAACGCCTCGTAACTGAGATTGGAATAGTCGCCGTTCGAAAACCGGTAGTAGCCGATGGAGCTTTGTGAATCGTAATAGAGCGGCGTCGGCCCCACCTGCTGACGGGCCCCATTGAGGAACAGCTCGGGCAGGCGTTCCACCGCGGGCTGGAACGAATTCACCTGGGGAGTCACGAGGACTCCCAGGCTGAAATTGCTCCACAGCTGCTCCGCCTCGAAATAGGTCAGCGGCTGCGGCGTGTTTTCGCGGTACTCATTCTGGAAGAAGTCCCGGATGATGTCGGGATCGCCCTGCTGCCAGAGGGCACCCGTGGCATAAAAATCCTCCCACGGATTTGCCTGGTGGCTCAGTGCGAGCCGCTCCCGGTTCGTCGGGTTCTCCTGCCCGAACTGGTCCACGCCCGGGTTGCGATCATGGACATAATAGAAGGTCCCCCTTCCCTTGCCCCAACGCCCCAGATCGTACTCCACCGACGGTCCAACGCCCGGTCCGTGCTTCGAATAGAAGTCGAGTTCAAGCGAGGTCTGGACGTTGGTGTTCCAGTTCTGGTGGTAAGCCCCCAGTGCAAACGCCCCCCAGGTGCTCCGGTATCCGGGCATCGCCGTCCAAAAGAACTTGTGCTCCGTGAGCGTCCTCGAATAGGAGGGAAAATACATCACCGGGATGCCGCCCACCAAGGCCGTGGCCTCCTTCGCCGTGATCGTCCGGTCCTGGCTGATTGTGATTCGCCTCGCCTTGATCCGGTAATCCGGATCGGCGACGTCATCCGTGGTGAGAATCGCGTCGACCGCCGTTTGTACAAAATTCGTCTTTCCTCCCTCCAGGTGGTGGCCGGACGCAAAGAAGGGGGGCTGGCCAAAACGAAAATCCTCCGCCGACAAGGTCTCGTTGGCGTAGTTGTACCGGATCCTCTCCCCACGCCAGAGCACCGCCCGTCCGTCGGGACCGATGCGCTGGAGACTGACATCCCCCTCGGCCAGAACCGAGGTGTTGGCCATGTCGAGCTGGATCTTTCGCGCCGTCAGGGTGGCGGTGCCGTAGGTGACCACCACCCCGTTGGCCGCCGTGGCGACCTGGGTCTGCAGGTCCAATTCCGCATCCCCCTGCCCGTCCGCAGCCCGTATGGTGACCTCGTCCGCTCCACCTGCAGCGGAGATCAGTCCCTGTCCCAGCGCGGACGCGGTCAGAAGCATGGACAATCCCAGCGGGGTGAATCTCATTCGCGGACCGCGACGCTACGGAGCCCCAAGCGCCGAGCCAAGTGCAAGCTTCATGCCTCCCCTTCGCCGCGAAAACCATCTACGCTCCCGTCGTGCACGCCCTTCTGGAATCCGTGGCCCGCTCCCTGGAGAGCCGGCGCCTCCTGCCCAAGGACGGCCGGATTCTCGTGGCGGTGTCCGGCGGAATGGATTCCATGGTCCTGCTGCATGTCCTCCACACCCTGGCACCCGGACTCGCGTTGCGACTGACCCTCGCCCATGCCCACCACCAACTTCGTCCGCGGGCTGCCGATGCGGATGAGGCCCTGGTGCGTCGCGTGGCCGCGGACATGGAGTTGCCGGTCTTCGTCGAGAGGCTTGACGTTCGCCGCAGGTCGGTCGAAACCGGGGAATCCTTGGAAATGGCGGGACGCCATCTGCGCCATGACTTCCTGGCCCGCACGGCGGCCGGTTTGGGGATCCCGGTCATCGCCCTGGCCCACCACGCTGATGATCAGGCGGAGCTCATTCTGCTCCGCCTGCTCCGCGGAACCGGCGGAGAGGGACTCGGAGGCATGCCCTGGCGGAATCCCTCCCCTTCCAATCCGGAGATTCACCTCATTCGCCCCTTGCTGGGCTTCACCCGGAGTCAGCTGCGGAATGCGGCTCATTCGGCCGGGGTGCCCTATCGCGAGGACCGGAGCAACCGGGATACGCGCATTCTCAGGAACCGGATCCGCCATCAACTATTGCCCCATCTGGAGCGCGCCTATGCTCCCGCCATTCGGAACCTCCTGCGACGGACCGGGAGCATCGTTGGCGCCGAGGCCGAGTTCGTTTCGCAATGGGCCGAGAAATGGCTCGCGGCGCGGCGCCGGGAACCCTTCCACGAATTGCATCCCGCGGTGCAACGCGCGGTCCTTCGGCTTCAAGTGCGGCAGATGGGCCATGAACCGGGCTATGAGCGCATCGAATCCCTCCGGGAATCCGAAGTCGTCCAGGAACTCGCGCCCGGCCTCCGGATTGTTCGCGAAACCGACGGCACCGTTCGGAAGGTGGACCCGGTCTCGCCTCCGCCGTTTGCGAAGGAACGGTGCCAGTTCAAACTCATGAAGGCGGGGGGGGCGATCTCCTTCGACGGAGTCCGGGTGACCTACGCCTACCGGGACGTCGGTCGCCGGGCGGCAGGTTTCCGACCTGGACTCGAATGCTTCTCGGCGGCGGCGGTCGGGACATCCATCGTCCTGCGTCACTGGCTACCGGGAGACCGCTTTCAGCCGCTGGGAATGTCCCGGGCGGCAAAGCTTCAGGATCTGCTGACCAACCGAAGGATCCCTCGCGAGCACCGCCGCTCGCTTGCGGTGGCGGCCACCCGTGAGGGGGAAATCTTCTGGGTCGAAGGACTTCCTCCCGGAGAACAGTTCAAGATGGGCCCCGGCGTCCGGCGCTGCCTCCTTTGGAAGTGGCGTTCTGGAGCCTGATTACGCCGGGAAACGCCGCTTGCGCGGTCCCGGGGCGCTGGTAGCTTGCTGACCAGTTCGACATGCCTGAGCAAAACGACAGTAGTCGCGGTCCCTCGTCCTCCGGAGGATCCAATTTCCCCGCGCGAACCTGGCTGGTCTGGATCGCAGTTGCCGCATTGATTCCCCTGCTGCTCTTCTTCCAGAAGAACTCGCAACGCCGGATCACCCCCATCACCCAGAAGAAGCTCTTTGATCTGGTCGCGTCCAATCTGGTGACCAACGGCGAGATCAATTTCGCACCGCAGTCCCAACTGCGCCTGGTGAGGGGCCAGTACTACGTCATCGAGGAGGGAAAAACCAATTTGGCGAACTTCCAGGTGGAGGCGGTGCTCTCCCCCGACCGAATGGATGCGCTCATGGACACCGGCGTCTTCACCCCGGTGGAGAACAACAACGCCCTCCTCCAGATTCTTCTCGGATACCTTCCCATCCTGGTCCTGGCGCTCCTCATCTGGTTTTTCTTCGTGCGTCAAATCAAGGCTGCGGGACGGGGAGCCCTGAGCTTTGGAAAATCCAAGGCCCGGCTGCTCAGCAAGGAGAAGAACAAGACGACCTTCAAGGACGTCGCCGGAGTGGAGGAGGCCAAGGAGGAGGTCGCGGAATTGGTTGAATTCCTCAAGGACCCCAAGAAGTTTCAAAAGCTCGGCGGGCGGATTCCCAAGGGGGTGCTCATGGTGGGTCCCCCGGGCACCGGAAAAACCCTCCTGGCCAAGGCCATCGCGGGAGAGGCGGACGCGGCCTTTTTCAGCATCAGCGGATCCGACTTCGTCGAGATGTTTGTCGGAGTCGGCGCCAGCCGGGTCCGGGACATGTTTGAGCAGGCGCGCAAGAGCACGCCCTGCCTGATTTTCATCGACGAAATCGACGCCGTAGGCCGCGCCCGCGGTCATGGAATGGGCGGTGGCAATGATGAACGCGAACAGACCCTGAACGCCCTGCTGGTCGAGATGGACGGATTCGACACCACCGAGGGCATCATCATCATCGCGGCGACCAACCGGCCCGATGTCCTCGATCCCGCCCTCCTTCGACCGGGCCGCTTTGACCGCCAGGTTACCGTCAATCTGCCGGATGTCCGCGGTCGTGAGGCGATCCTGAAGGTCCACGCCAAGAACGTGAAACTGGAGGGCGGTGTGGATCTCTCGGTGATCGCGCGGGGCACTCCCGGTTTCTCCGGCGCCGAGCTGGCCAATCTACTGAACGAGGCCGCCCTCATTGCCGCCAGCGCCGGGCGAAAGGCGATTGGCATGCATGAACTGGAGGAGGCCCGGGACAAGGTCCGCTGGGGACGCGAACGCCGAAGCCTCGCGATGTCGGAGGAGGAGAAGCGCGCCACGGCATGGCACGAAGCCGGACATGCGTTGGTCAATGTGCTCCTGCAGCACACCCATCCGCTTCACAAGGTAACCATCATCCCCCGCGGCCGCGCCCTGGGGGTCACCATGTCCCTCCCCAAGGAGGATGTCCTGAACATGCGTCGCAAACAGGCGTTGGACATGATCACAATGACCATGGCGGGGAGGATTGCCGAATCCCTGGTGATTGATGACATTTCCAGTGGCGCCTCCGGCGACATTCAACAGGCGACCGCGATTGCCAAGTCGATGGTCATGCACTGGGGAATGAGCGAAAAGCTGGGACACGTGCTGTACGGGGAATCCCAGGAATACGTCTTCCTCGGACGCGACATGATGCGATCCAAGGACTACAGCGACGAGACCGCTGAGCTCATCGATGCCGAGGTGAAGCGGTTCGTGGAGGATGGCTACAACACGGCGAAACGACTGATCGACGAGAACCGCGATAAACTCGAGATCATCGCCAACGCCCTCCTGGAATTCGAAACGCTGGACGGCGCCCAGGTCGAGGAGATCGTCAAGACCGGGAAGTTTACCCCTCCACCCGCGGACTCAACGAAGATTGATCCGCCCAGCGGCGCACAGGCTGCCACCCCGTTGCCCGAGGTGATCAAGCCCGTACCCCCGAAGTTGCCCGGTTTTGGTTCTCCAGCCCCCGCGGCCGCCTGACATCACAGATCACTCCTGCCCCGCCTTGGGATCCGGATAAACGGTCCAACGGCCCGTCAGTGGGGATTTCAGGTCAACTTCCTTCCTTCCCGGACGGAAAATCCTGGCCCGGGACACGGGAGCGTGTCCGAGTCCGAAATGAACTGCGGCCGGCCCCTGGGATCGGAAGCCATCCCCGGTGAGGATCCATCGCGAATACGCCCTTTCTCCCGGGTCGAGCTCCACCCGGGTTCCAGTGGGCATCCCGTCCAACAGGATTCCAGCCCAGTCGCCGGCGTCGACTTGATTCCGATAGACGAGCAGACGCTGTCGTGGTGCCGGCCAGCCCTCCTGGGTGGTCACCACCAAATCCAGCCGACCGTCCAGGTCCAGATCGGCGGCGACCAGATTTCTGGAGTCAGCCGGTTCGGCGAACCCGAGTAGCCAGGCGACATCCGGGCTTTCGCCCGCCGGGCTTCCCAATCGCAGCTGATTGTCCTGCCACCCACCATAGCTCGCCGCCGCCGCCAGTCGGCGCCCGGCCGCGGTCCGAAAGTAAAACTCAGCAGCCGGATTGTTTTCGGATCCGGCGACGAACCGGTCATGGAGCCAGAACTGGCGTTCATAATCCGAGGTGCTGGCTCGCGTTTCGTGTCCGTTGGCCACCGCCAGGTCGAGCCATCCATCATTGTCGAAATCCTCCCACGCCGCGCCCCAGGTCCATCCGGTCTGCCGGATTCCTTCGCCAATGGGTTCGCGTGCGGGACGCAGGGGAGCCCCGGCGCGTCGGGTTCCAAAATAGAGGCGGTTCCCGCGGATCATGGCCCCGACGGTCCCCGCCTGCTCTCCCGACACCCGCCGTTCAAGCCCCAGCATCACCAGGCGTTCGGCGACGGTGGATCCCATCCCCAGCATCAGGAGATCGGGGACGCCATCCCCGTTGGCGTCGGCAATGCAATGGGACATCCCAAAGGCGCGCGACTCGGGGCCCAGGACGTCCGCCCCCTCCCGGAAATGCCCGCGTCCGTCATTGAGCAGCACGTCCACCCCGGCGAAGTCGCTCACCTGGACCAGGTCCAAATTCCCGTCCAGATCGAGATCCACGAACGAGGCACTGTAGCCTCGTCGGTGGCGGATACGCGACAGTCCGGAGGCATCGGTGCCGTCCTGAAACTGTCCATGGCCATCATTGAGGAGGAGATAGGAGGGGAACCCATCGCGGGCATCAAACCAGGGAGTCGGAAACTGTCCCTGCTGGTAGGGAAGCTTGTACTGCACCAGCCAAAGATCGAGATCCCCGTCGCCATCCACATCCCCTGCAGTCAGGGCCTGCGGATGCTTGAGAACCGACGGTGATCTCCAGCCAACCTGGGTTTGCCCCCAGGGAGTTCTGCCGGTTCCGCGGATCCACCGGACGCCCTCCCGTCCCGCGAGAATCAAATCCTCCAACCCATCCCCATCCGCGTCTGCGCAAACTGCGGCCTGGATTCGCTCCCTCGGAAGGGTCCCCGCCGTTTCCCGACGAAACGGGGCGTCGGCATTCGTTTCCCCAGTCCGGTTCACCCACAGTTCCCCGGCCCCCACGAGGAGGATTTCGGGACGCCCATCTCCATTCAGATCGCGGACCAGGAGAGGGTCGTTGAAAACGCCGCCGCCTTCAGGGAGGTCCACCCCAAACCAACGTAAGAACGGTGCCGGACCCGTCCGATCCAGGAGTTCCACGGACACAACCGTCGCAGACGTTGCCATCGGCGTCGGGGATTCCTCGGGAGCCCAATCTATCAACACCACCGCCTGGAGGCTCACCCGCCGGTCCTGGGCGGCGTTGAGCAGTCGTGCGGACAGTCGGACGGTCGATTCCGCAGGGGAAGCGTTGGTGCGGCCACGATGCCCCACCAGAGCCCAATGGGTGCCTTCCAGCGTCCACCCGCCTTGGGCCATTTCCCGGCACCACGCCCTCCACGATGGGGAGTCCCAAACGCGAGGATGTCCGGAGGCCTGGATCCTCCGGGAAATGCCATGGGGGCGACTTGTGGGGGCTGCAAGTTCGGGAATCCGGTACTCCAAAATCGGATAGGCGGCGAGGATCTCCCAGCGATGGGTCGCCGCATTCAGGGCATCCCAAAGCCGGTTGATCTCGTCCTCATAGCGCTCGGCGCTGATTTCGGGCGCCCACAGGGTCCGATCCACTTCCTGTTCCCGGGCTTCCAGTGCCAGATAGGCTCGGGCGGCGGCCTCTGCCGCTTCCGGAGTCATCCTGGAATTCGTCCCGGGGGATCTCGACGATGAAAGCCAATGGGCGGCGATGGCGACCAGCGTGGCGCCGGCGGCGAGGATCCCCATGACGCGTCGATTCCCCATTCCGCGGGTCCGGCTCAAAGGTTCCGGAGCAATCGGGCCATCTCGAGCGCCGTCCGGGCTGCTTCCAATCCCCGGTTCGTGTCGGGATTGAGACAGCGGGCCACCGCCTGCTCCTCAGTGGACACGGTCAACACCTGGTGGATCACGGGAATTCCGGATTCGACCGCCAGTCGCATCAAGGCGTCACTCACGGCATCGCCGATGTGCTGGGCGTGGAGCGTTTCCCCCTGCCAGATCACCCCAAAACACAGGATGGCATCGGGTCGTCCCCGACTTCGCCGGGCCACGGTCGCGGCCACGACAGGAATCTCCCAGGAGCCAGGAACGCGGAGAACCTCCGAATCCGGTGCGCCCGCGGATTGAAGGGCTCCCAGTGCCGCCCGCACCAGTCCGTCGACGTAGATCGCGTTGTATTTTGAGGCGACCACGGTGAAGCGAAACTCCGAACCCGAAGGAAGCCCTTCGGCGGATTGCGTTGTCAGCATGGGGAAAACATGTCGGAGATTGCACCGATTCGCCACGACGGATCCCGGCGGCTGTCAGAGGAGATGACCCATCCGATCTCGCTTGGTCTTCAGGTACGCTGCGTTGTGGGGATTTGGATTCACCCGGATGGGAAGCTGCTCGACGATTTCCAAACCGTATCCCTGAAGTCCGACCACCTTCTTGGGATTGTTGGTCAGCAATCGAATCGTTTTCAGGCCGAGATCGCACAGCATTTGTGCACCCACCCCGTAATCCCGGAGGTCCATGGGAAACCCCAACCTGAGATTGGCGTCCACCGTATCCAGTCCCTGTTCCTGCAACCGATAGGCGCGGAGCTTGGCGGGCAGGCCGATTCCCCTTCCCTCCTGGCGCATGTACAGGATCACCCCCCGCCCTTCCTCCTCGATACGCCGCATCGCGGCATGCAATTGCGGACCGCAGTCACACCGGCGGGACCCGAACACATCACCCGTCAGGCATTCGCTGTGGACCCGAACCAGGACGCCCTTCTGTCCCTTGACCTCGCCCTTGACCAACGCCAGATGGTGAAGTCCGTCGATCTTGGATCGGTAGAGGTGAAGATCGAACTCACCGTAGTCCGTGGGCATCCGGATCGTCTCCATCCGTTCGACCAAGCGATCCGAAGCCCGCCGGAATTCGATCAACTGCTCGATCGAACAAATCCGGAGCCCATGTCGCTTGGCGAATCGGCGCAATTCCGGCAGACGCGCCATGGTGCCATCGTCGCTCATGATCTCGCAGATGACCCCGACGGGGCGGCATCCGGCGAGCCGGGCCAGATCAACGGCCGCCTCCGTGTGCCCGGCGCGCTGCAGCACTCCTCCGGACTTCGCCCGAAGCGGAAAGATATGCCCGGGTTTCTTGAGGTCCTCCGCCACGGCTCGCGGATTCGCGAGGACCCGGATCGTACGGGCCCGGTCGGCGGCACTGATGCCGGAGGTAATCCCCCGCGCCGCGTCCACGCTCACCTGGAAGGCGGTCTGAAAGGTCTCCCGGTTCTGGGAAACCATCTCCTCGATGCCCAACTGCCTCAAGCGGTCCTCGGACGCGGGTACGCAGATCAATCCGCGCCCAAACTTTGCCATGAAGTTGACCGTGGTGGGCGTGGCCTTCTCTGCGGCCACCACCAGATCGCCTTCGTTCTCCCGGTCCTCGTCATCCACCACGATCACCATCTTCCCCCGCCGGATGTCCTCCAGGACCCGGGGAATCTCATCAAACGATCGCTTCTTCACGTCCGGCGCACCCTACCCCGAGGACCGCGGACGCGAAAGAGGCAGTTGATCGCGGGAGGGATTAGGAAACGGCGCACCAGAACGTCTTCAGGTGCGCGGGTTCGTCCCGGGTGATCGGAAAATCCGGTGGTTGCGGGATGTACAGCTCGGCAAGGCACCGACGCCCGGATCCGTTGATGGCCATCCGAACGGCGGCGACGAAGTCTTCTGGGGACAGCCGGGATGCGTTGGTGGAGGCCAGGAGGATTCCCCCGGGAGCCAGGAGGGGCAACGCGAGTTGGACCAGGTCTCCGTAATCAGACTCGGCGCGGAAATCCCCGTGTTCCCGCGAACGCGAGAAGGTGGGAGGGTCCAGCACGATGGCTTGGAATCGCCGCGCCTTCTTCGCGAGACGGCCCAGCCAGTCGAAGACATCGCCGTAGATGAAGTCGTGCCCGGCGGGGTCGAGTCCGTTTAGGACGAAATTCCGGCGACCCCAATCCAGATATTTTCGGGAGAGATCGAGGCTGGTCGTCCTCATGCCCCCGGCCGCACCGGCGACGCTGAAGGCACACGTGTAGGCGAAGCAGTTCAGCAACTCCCCGGGCATCCCGTCGCCACCCGGACTCCAGGGGAAGCCGGCGCCCACATGCCGGGTCAGCAGACGCCGGCGATTGTCGCGCTGATCCAGGAAAATCCCCGTCGAGTACCCTTCCTGAAAACTCAGTTCAAATCGCAGGCCGTTTTCACGGATCTCGAAACGCGAGGGTGCTTCAACCCCGCCCCTCAGGGACGGACAGGCATCCCCGGGCGCCGTCTGACGCACGTGCCTTCGAAGGGCTTTGAAGTAGACCCCCTCCGATTCCACACTCGACCGCTCCAGCAGGTTCCGCACCTCGGACTCCGAAGGAGCCTCCCCTTCGCCCTCGACCAGCGACCAACGCCCCAACTGGTCCAAATACCTTCCGGGAACACCGTCCGCGGCGCCATGGATTCTTCGGCAGGCATCCGTCTCCGAGGGTGTGATCATGGCCCGGCGCAACAGTCCGGATGCCGGGGAAGAAAACTCCGGGGGCACCTCCCATTCCAAGGCCTCGCCGGACCGGGGGTGGAACAGGCGGAGGCGTCCCGAATGGAGATGAAGCCGATGCGCGGGTGCACCTCCGTAAAGTGTGTCCCCCAGAATTGGAAAACCATGGGAGGAGGCATGGACCCGGATTTGGTGGGTCCGCCCCGTGACCGGCTCCGCGGCAATCCAGGTTCCACTCTCGTCCGACCTCAGGACCCGAAACCGGGTTTCCGCAGGATCACCGCCGTCCTGAGGCGAACCGGAGACATATCGGTCCCCCACCCTGCGGATGTTGGATTGTATGACCCACGAATCCCGGTTGACCGTCCGGTCCGTCACGAGGACGTATTCCTTGTGGACCTTGCGGCGGGCGAACTGCTCGGTGAGGGACCGATTGGCCTCGGCTGTCTTTCCGAACACCAGAAGACCACTGGTGTCCTTGTCGAGGCGATGAATGATCGCCAGCCGTTCCCACCGGGGAGAACGGTTCCGAAACCACTCGTAGATTCCCTCGCCCGCGAACGGCGCCGGCGAGTGGGTGTTCCATCCCGGGGGCTTGTGGACGACCAAAAGATCGGCGTCCTCAAACACGACACAGGGCGGAAGCGCGGTTTCCTTCATCACCAGAAGTTCCACGCGGCCTTCCATGCCACCCAGATCCCCAGGAGGAGGTTGGTGATGGCATGGGCGGTCATGGCGTCGCCGAGGCGGTTCTTGCGCAGAACCAGCCCCTGATATGCCGCCCCGCACAGGATTCCTGGAAGCCATTCCTTGTGCACCATCCCAAAAGCGACGGAGGTGATCAGGAAAGCCACCGGACTCCACCGATTCAGCGGCACGGTCTCCCATTTGGGATCCGCCAGGTAGCGGTAGAGAAAGGATCGGTAAAAGACCTCCTCGATGGGCGGCACGACGAGGGTCGATCCCACAATGCGGAGCCCGATCATCGCCCAGGCCAGTCCGCTGCCCGAACCAAAGTAGGCATGTGGATTCCAAGGCTGGGGCAGATGTTCGGCGGAATCCCCCTTCCCCAATCCCAGACGTGCAAAAAGATCCGTGAGCGACGGGTAATGGCCCTCGAGTCCCACCCACAGGCCAAAGATGATCACACCCACCGCGACCGCCTCCCAGCTGAACGACCACCGGCATTCGGGAAGTTGCTTCCAAAGTGCCCAGACCATCCACGCACCCACCAGGGTCTTCAGCAGATAGATCCAATAGCGGGAGCCTTCGCCCAGGCCCATGCTCCCCTGAAGCGAGGTCAGGGCGACGAAGACGGCGAAGGGAACCACCCTCCGGGCCGCTGGCGACGGAGCCATCCAGAGGGGGAATCGAGCGAACACCCGAGGATCATCCGGCCCGATCCGAGGCGCCGGCAAGGGAGAAGTCCGCCGCGGGGATCACCGATTCTGGGGAGTGTTTCCCGGGGCCGGCGACATTGATCCGGGCCGAACGTCCTGTCATCATTCCGCAGTCCGGTCACCTCCGATCCCCTGGGTCTGCGGATGGAGAGTTCCCCGGGCGACACCATTTCCGATGAAACGAATCCTCTGGCTCTGCCTTCTCCCTTGGATCGGCGTTCAACTGTGCCTCGGGCAACCGGTGCCCGTCCCGTCCCCGAAGAAGCCGGCAACGGTGCCTTCCGTGCCGGCGGGCGCCGAAAGAATCACGCTCGGCGCGGGGTGTTTCTGGTGCACGGAGGCGGTCTATCAGCAGATTCCCGGAGTGTTGTCCGTCACCTCCGGATACATGGGGGGAACCGTCAAGGATCCCACCTACGACCAGGTGTGCACGGGGGAAACGGGCCATGCCGAAGTCGCCCTCCTCGTCTATGACCCCAAGGTCACCGATCTCGGGAAGATTCTGGCGAAGTTCTGGCACGTTCACGATCCCACGAGCCTCAACCGTCAGGGAGCGGATGCGGGAACGCAGTATCGTTCCGCCATCTTCTTCTACACCGACGAACAGCGGGCAATTGCCGAGAAATCCAAGGCGGACGCTGGAAAGGAGTTTTCCAAGCCCATCGTCACCGAGATTACGCGGGCCACCGAGTTTTATCCCGCGGAGAACTACCATCAGAACTACTACCGCTTGAACAAGGATCGAAACCCCTACTGCCAGCGGGTGATCGCCCCGAAGCTCCGCAAAGCCGGACTTCAGGAATAGCCGATTCCGGCGTGTCCGGACGCATCCCGTTCCCGCCCTGCCATCCGAATCGAGGTCTTCCATGGTGTGGCGATGGATCCAGGTCCTGGTTCTGGGGGTCCTGGCACTCAGGGCACCCTTCGTTTCCGCCGGGGACCCGGAGGACTTCCGGGTGGCCACCTTCAACCTCGAGAACTACCACCTTCATCCCTTCGGCAACCGCACTGCGAAGTCCCCGGAAAGTCGCCGGCAGGTCGTGGAGGAAATCGTCCAGATCCACCCCGACGTTCTCGCCCTTCAGGAAGTGGGTGATCGCGGCGCGCTGGATGAATTGCAGGCCCGACTCCGGGAGCGCGGCCTGACCCTGCCCCACGTCGAGCATGTGTCGGGCTGGGACACCAATATCTTCGTGGGGGTGCTCAGCCGCTTTCCCATCACCGCCCGACGGCCCCATGTCCGCGAATCCTACCTGCTGAACGGCCGACGTTTCTTCACGAGCCGCGGCATCGCCGAACTCGACATCGAAGTGTCGCCCCGGTACCGGTTCACCCTGGTCACAACCCACCTGAAGTCCCGGCGTCAGTCCGTGCTGGCCGATGAATCCGAGATGCGAGAGGCGGAGTCCCGGATTCTCCGGCGAACCGTGGACGGCATTCTCGAGGGTTCTCCACAGGCCAACGTGATCGTCTGCGGGGACTTCAATGACACCCAGGATACCCCCACGATTCGGACGCTGATCGGCCGCGGACGGACGTCCCTGCTCGACTCACGTCCGGGTGAGCGATCGAATGAATCCCAGCGCTCCGAAGGCCAGCGGACCGTCACCTGGACCCACCACTACGGGAAGGAGGACACCTACAGCCGGATTGACTACATCCTCCTGAGCAAGGGCATGGCCCGGGAATGGCGTCCCGAGGGAAGCTACGTCCTCGCCACGCCGCATTGGGGGTTGGCCTCCGACCACCGGCCGCTGGTCTGCGAGTTTGTTGCCAAGGATCGATAAGGAAGATCCCCGGGCAACCCGCTCCGGGCCGACCTAAAGGACCCGGGCCCAAACCACCTTCAGGTACCGGCCTTCAGGACAGTTGGACAGGACGGGGTGATCCCATCCGGCACCCGTCCGGTCGAGCACCTGGAGTTTCCGGTCCAGTTTCTGCGCGCCGCGGATCACGATGCGTTCAAATTCCTCCGCGGGGAGCTGACCCGAACAGGAGCAGGTCACCAGGAATCCCCCCGGTTCGGTGATGGAGATTCCGAGAATGTTCAAATCCTCGTACTTCTTCAGGGCCTCAGCCTCCGTTTCGCGATCAAACACCAGCTTCGGTGGATCGAGCACCACGACATCAAAGCGGCGCCCATCCTTTCGCATCTGCCGCGCATAACTGTAGGCGTCGCAGTGGACCCAATCGATGCGCGCGGAGTTCAGGTTCATGTTCCGGCGGGCCTGGGCGATGGCCTTCTCATCGAGATCGACCCCGGTAACCTCCGCGGCCTTGCCGGTGACCTTGGCGGAAATGGAAAAGCCGCCCGTGTAGCAGCACAGGTCCAGAACCCGCTTCCCCTCGGTCAACCCGGCAAGGCGCCGGCGATTCTCGCGTTGGTCGCAGAAGTACCCGGTCTTGTGTCCGGTGGAAAAATCCACCTCGTAGCGGAGTCCATGCTCCTGGATCTTCACGGAGCGCACCGGATCCGAGACCAGCAACTTCGGGGAAATCCCCTCCTGGCGCCCGATGGCAGGGTCCACTTCAAAGACCGCGCGCTTCGTTCCCAGCCGTGCATGCAACGTGGGAATCCATCCCAGAAGCCTCTGCGCCATTCCCAGACTGTGAACCTGCACACTCAGGCATTCCCCGAAGCGATCCACGATGAGTCCTCCGAGTCCGTCGCCGTCGGAATTCACCACGCGAAAGGCGTCGGTGACCGCGGGAAGGTTGAGCGTGGCCAGACGAAACTGGACTGCCTGCTCGAGCAGTCGCTGCAGTTCCTCCTCACCGGTGGAGTCCACTCCGTAGTGGACCATCCGCAACGGGACCCGGGCTCTTGGATTCCAGAGTCCCGCGCCGAAATGGCGTCCATCGCGGTCATAGACCTGAACCCACGCGCCGGGCCCGGCATCCGGCGAGGCATCCCGGATCATGGCCGGGTACAAGGTGGGGCTCGAACTGTAGTACTTCAGGTGGACCCAGGGCGTTTTCCATCCCGCCCGGTCCACCGCCACTTCGGAGGGCCGGCTTCTTCGGAGGTCGGGTGGCTGGGGTCGCATCGCCGCAGAATCAGAATTCACTGCCCCTCGGGTACCCGCTTTGCCCATCTCACCGCAATTGAGAAGTCATTCCGGAATTTGTCGAACGCCTTGCTTGAACAACGTCCGCATTCCCATCCGCAGCCTCGAACGGTCCAGGTGGAACCAATCCGGCGCCCTGTGGGGCTACGCCACGCCCATCAGGCGGGAGCGATGACAACCGCCGTTCCGTAGCAGAGGACCTCCGTGGCGGTGGCCTGGCCCAGTTCCGTTGCGTCATAACGCACGCCCACCACCGCGTTGGCGCCCATCGCCGCCGCGTGGGCGATCATCGAATCGTGGGCCTGCCTGCGGGCCTGCTCGCACATTTCGGTGTACGCCCCGATGGTGCCGCCCACGATGTTTTTCAGGCCGCCCAGGATGCCCTGGGCGATTGTAGGCGAGCGAACAATGATTCCGCGCACCATGCCCTTGTACTCGGTAATCCGGTAGCCCTGGAACTCAAAGGTCGTTGTGACGTGCATGGGATTGCGTTGGATCTCCCGGGTCAATCAGCGACAGCCCGGTGGGTTCAATGATTGAACAGGAACTCCTTCGTGTTGAGCAGGGCCCAAAGCGTGTCTTCGAACCCTTCGCGCCGCGCCTTCAGCCGGTTGGCCGCGGTCTCTGCATCGTCCTTCCCTGGTTTCGCCGCTGCGGTCCGTTTGGCGAGATAATCGAGGGAGATCTTCAATTCATCGGGCTGCGGCGTCCGCGCATAGGCCAGTTGATAGAGCCGGGTGATGCTGCCTGCGTCGGCGTTTCCCGGTTCCTTCGCCAGACGCATCGCCCGTCCGGAATCCGAAGCTAGGCGATCCTGAATGTCCTTCGCGTTCAACAGATGGAGGCTCTGGCTGAGGGATGCATCGGCGCTGCGTTCACATTCGCACGCGCTGGCGCTGTCCGGACGGCCAAACACGGTCAGGAAATAATTGCCGGCATTGAAGCTGTTGTCCGGAAGCGCCACGGCCCGCGTCCCCGGTGGAAGGCTGTCAAACTTCACGTCGGCTCCCGCCAGTAGGTTCAGGGAATCGTACAGCACCTCGGCATTCATTCGCCGCGGGTAGTAGCGGGAAAAGTGATGACGATCCCGGGCGTTGTGGGCGTTCGGAACGGCGCTCAACTGATACACGGTGGACCGCGTCAACGTCCGGACCAGTTCCTTCAGGTCAAAGCCACTCTTCACGAAGCGGGACGCGAGGGCGTCGAGCAGTTCCGGATTGGTGGCGGGATTCGTGTCGCGCACGTCGTCCTCGGGGTCAACGAGGCCCCGATTGAAGAAGTGCTTCCAATAACGGTTGACCAGGGCCCGGGCGAGAAACCGGTTCTCCGGACGGGTCATCCAATCGGCGAGGGCTTCGCGTGGATCCTGGTCGGGCGACAATCCCGGAATGGGGTCCCCGAGTCCGGCCGGAGGAACCGGCTTCCCGGTCTTCTTGTTGGTCGCCTGCGGCATGCCGCGCCGATGCACCAGGGTTTCCTCCCCCGGCTGCGTCCCCGGGCGGTAGGACACCTGGGAAAAGAAGGCGCCAAACCCCCAGTAGTCGGCCTGGCTCCAGCGCTCATAGGGATGATGGTGACACTGCGCGCACTGGAGCCGCTGACCGAGGAACAGTTGTGCGGTGTCCTCCAGTTGGTTTTGGAGCGACTTCACCTGCCGGTACCACGCCACCGGCGGATTCTCCTGGATATCTCCGGAGGCGGAGATGATCTCCCGTACAAACTGGTCATAGGGCTTGTTGCGGAGCATCGACTCCCGAATCCAGTCATGGAATGCCAGCGTCCCCCGGGCCTGCCTGGCATCGCTCCGGCGGTTGCGCAGGAGGGCGGACCATTTGTTGGCAAAGTATTCGGCGTAGTCCGGACTCGCCAGCAACCGGTCAATGACGGCGTCCCGGGCGGCCGCCGTGGCCGGAGTGGGTTCGGATGGGATCCGATCATCGGAGGGCTTCAAGGCTCCCTGGCGACGCTGGGCACAGTCCTTGAAGAAGGCCTCCTGCTCCTCCAAGGTCGGAATACGCCCCGCGATGTCGATGGTGACACGCCTGAGGAACGTGGCGTCGTCCGCCACTTCACTGGGCGGCAAACCGACCTTCTTCAACTGCCGGAACACCAGTTCATCCACGAACGTGCGGGCGGGAGGCAGCGTCGCCACCTCGACCCCCAGCGGAACCGTCCCGCGAAAGACCGCCACCTTGCCCTGGTAGCGGACCATGACCGCCACTTCTCCCGGTTGGTTGAACACGTGCACCCGGCCCAGGGCATCCGCGGAGGCCATGTCCTTGTCATTCGGCTCATAGAGCGCACTGCGCGTGACATCCTCGGTCGATCCATCCGCGTAGTGCGCCGTGACAACCAACTGCTGTTCCCCGTTGAGCGGAAGTGTCCGTTCAGTAGGGAACACTTCAACGCGGGTGACGGCCGGGGCGTCCGCTGCACCCAGAGGCATTCCCTGCGCAATCCATCGGACCAGCAGCTTGTAGTCATCGGACCCGGGTTCGATGCGGCGTCCGCCCCCGTGCGGCACCTGGGCGGTCCCCTTGGTCAACAGCAGGCTGCGCTCCGGGGCCGCGGGGAACAGGCGACGGCCGCGGGCTTCCTTGACCAGATGTTCATAGTCCTCCCCAGGTTCAAAACCCAGCAGCGACAACCGGAATCCGTTCTGTCCGGCCGCCTTGCCGTGACATCCGCCGCCATTGCATCCGTACTTGGTGAATACGGGGACAATCTGGTTTGCAAAATGGATGGGAGCCGGACTGCCCGAATGGACCACGGAAACCGGAAACTTTGCCGAGACTCCCGCCGAAGTGGTGGCGATAACGTCGGCAGTGCCGTCGGCGACCGGTGTCACCCGTCCGCTCTTGTCGATGGCGACGACGCCCTCCGGAGCGGAGGTCCACGTGACGGTCCGCGTCAGATCCAGATCCCCCGCCCCGGTGGCCAGCAACTGCTGGTGGGCGTCCCCCGAGTTCAGCACCAGATTGGTCGCATTGGACCGGAATTGAATGGAGAGCGGCGCCGCGGAAACGGTTGAAGACGACGTCCCAACAACTTCGGCCAGCAATGCCAAGGCGATCAGGGTTCCACAGGTCGACGTGGGGTAAAGGGTAGGCATAGGCTATCGATTCGCCGACTTTGGTGTCTCTACGGCGGGCTTGAGACTGATGCGACCAACGCTGGCGCCCCAAATCAGGGTGGATCCATTGCCACACCGGAAGATATGCGCACGTACGTCGGTTTGGCTTTGAATGCAGTCCAAGATCTGGCGGCGGGTGGGACGCTCCGAAGGCAAGTCCAGCCGAATGGCTCGCCACCCGTCGTTTCCATCGTCACCAAAGCGGTCATAGGCAAGGTCCTGCCGCACCAAGTCTCCAAGTGTGATTGTTTTTGTGGGAAAGGGTCCCACAGGTTGATCGAAGTCCTTCAGTGGCAGAGCGACTGCCACGACCATCACGCTGATCGAGGCGGCAACCGCCGGAATGAATCCTGACCAACGATATCGGCGGTTCCTGGGGAGGCAAAACAGGGCTCCACCGAACAGTGTCAAAGGGATTGCGGGCAGCAACAGTTCCAGAGGAAGGACGCTGAAAAGTGAGCCGAAGAGGACGCCCACCATTAGGCTTCCGGGGCGGCTCCAGGTTTTCGCCTGTCCCGACCATTTCCCGTGGGTCCCGTCTCCATTCATCCCACCAGTTCCTTCATGGGCTGACAGCCGTCCGGTACAAGGAATTGAGGCCGTCCGGTGAGGTCGGGAATCGTGACCTTGTTCACGTCAATCCCGAGCGTGTGGTACAGGGTCGCAAAAATTTCCCCGAACAGGACGGGACGCTCACTGGGTTCGCCGCCCAACCGGTCGGTCGCGCCGACCACGTGGCCCATCTTCATCCCGCCCCCCGCGAGCAGGGCGCAGTTCGCCCGGGGCCAGTGGTCCCGGCCGGCGTCCTTGTTGATGGTCGGGGATCGGCCGAATTCACTCCACACCACGACACTCACATCCCGGTTCAGACCCCGGTCCTTCAAGTCCTGAAACAGGGCGCTCAATCCCTGGTCCAGCATCGGAAGGTCATTGCGGGCGTTGCCGAAATTGTTGCCGTGGTAATCCCAAAACCCATAGGCCACGGTCACGAAGCGGGCTCCGGCCTCCACCAGTCGCCGGGCCACCAGGAATTGCTCGTTCAGCATCGGCGCGGCATCGCCATGCACCTTGGCATCCCCCTTTCCATACCGCTCCAGCAGTCGGGGATCCTCATTCTTCAGGTCCAGGGCCTGAAGCAGGCGGCTGGACGTCAGCATCCCGAAGGCCTGCTCGTTGAATCCATCCAGCCCGGACATCAACCCCGACGAGTCCACATCCCGTCGGAACCGGTCGAAGGCGCTCAACAAGGCCCGCCGGTCGCTCAGGCGATCCGTGGTGATGCCGTTGAGGACCATGTCCCCCTTGGCATCGGCCGCGGGCCGAAAGGCGTCATGGGAGACGCCGGCGTAGCCCGAAGTCGCCGCATTGTAGGGGCGATGCTGCATTCGGGGTTCAAGCCCAACGAAGGCGGGAACCGCCGGATCCGCCGGACCGAGGACCCGCGAGACCGTGGCGCCCATGGTGGGCCATCCGCCCGGGGGCTGGTTCCCCTTTCGCCGCCCGGTCTGGCACATGAAGTCCGAGTGGTCGTCCACTGCGTCGGCAATGGACCGGATGATGGTGTACTGGTCCGTGATCTTCGCGAGCCGGGGCAGCAATTCGCAGATCTGGGTTCCCGGAACGTTGGTCGGGATCGGCTTGAACTCACCACGAATCTCCGCGGGAGCCTCCATCTTCAGATCAAACGTGTCCTGGTGGGGCGGTCCACCGGGCAGGTAAATCATGATCACCGCCTTTTGACCCGAGCGAAGCCCGGAAGCGGTCTCGGCGCGGAGAAGTTGTGGGACGGCGATGCCTCCCATGCCCAGGGCGCCGATCCGAAGAAAATTCCGCCGGCTTACACCGTCGCAAAATCGGGAGGCCTTTCCGGGAATGGTCAGCATGGGTGGGGTTCAGCAAAGGGCTTCATCAGGGAGTCATCCCACCAACTCCTTCATGGGTTGGCAGCCATCCGGAACGAGGAACTGGGGACGGCCGGTGAGGTCGTTCACCGTCACCTTGTTCACGTCCAAGCCGAGCGCGTGGTAGACAGTGGCATGGATCTCTCCAAAGGTGACCGGGCGGGACGCTGCTTCGCCTCCGAGCCGGTCGGTTGATCCAATGACCTGGCCGTGTTTGAGCCCGCCCCCGGCCAGCAACGCAAAGCTCACCCGGGGCCAATGATCGCGTCCGGCGTCCTTGTTGATGGTCGGCGTCCGACCGAATTCCCCCGCCACGAGGACCGTGACATCCCGGTCGAGTCCCCGATCATGCAAATCCTGGATCAGCGCGCTCAATCCCTGATCCAGGAGGGGAAGATCCTGGCGAAGCGCCCCGAAGTTGTCGCCATGATGGTCCCAGCGACTGAAGGCCAGGGTCACGCACCGGACTCCGGCTTCCACCAGGCGGCGGGCCACCAGAAAGTGTTCCATCAGCTTGGGTGCCCCATCATCCCGGTTCTTCGGGTCACCCTTGCCATAGCGCTCGATCACCCGCGGGTCTTCCTTGCGGAAATCCAGTGCCTCCACCATGCGGCTGGAGGTCAGAATTCCAAACGCCTGCTGGGTGTAGGCATCCACTCCGGCGATCTGGCCGCCGACATCGACCTCGCGTCGGAAGGTATCCAAGGCTGAGAGCAGCGAGCGTCGATCCGACAACCGGTCCAGGGTGATTCCGTTCAGGACCATATCGTCCTTGCCCCCTCCCTTGTTGATCTCGAACGGAGCGCAGGCGGGACCCAAAAAGCCGGAAACACCATTATCCGACCATGGAACATGGCCCATCTTGGGGGCCAAGCCCACGAAGGCGGGCAGCGAGGGTTCCCCCGCGCCCTGGATCCGGGTCAGAAATGAACCCATGGAGGGCCACCCTCCAGGAGGCTGACTGCGATTCAGCCGGCCGGTGTAGCATTGGAAGGACTCGTGCCGATCCTCCATGCCCACCACGGAGCGGATCACACTGTACCGGTCGGCCATGCGGGCCAACCGGGGCAGATGCTCGCAAATCTGGGTTCCGGGAACATTGGTCGGAATCGGTTTGAACTCTCCCCGCACTTCGGAAGGTGCATCGAGTTTCAGGTCGAACATGTCCTGATGGGAGGGGCCTCCCGGCAGGAAAATCATGATGACCGCCTTGTGCCCATTGCCGGCGCTGCGGATCCCGGCCGCCGACTCCGCCTGGAGCACGCCCGGCAGACCAAGTCCTCCCAGTCCACCCAATCCCAATGCCCCCACCCGCAGAAAATTGCGACGCGAAATGCCATCGCAATAACCGCGGCCGGACGGCTTGGATCCTAGGATCGTCAGCATGGAGTCAACCGGTTAGGGATTCAGGGGATCTGTGCTCCCACTTCTTACGCCCGATTACCCGTCGGAGGCAAGTGCCTGTACCGGACGATTCAGGGAGGTCCCCGATTCGAAGGGATTGGGTGAACAGTCCGGGCGAACTACAATCACGTTTCCACCGCCGGTCTCCCCCTGGGTGTCGCGCCCGGCCTATTTCGGTTCCTGAATCCGCGTCAGACGATCCACCGGCACCTCGGTCAGTTTCTGATGCTTTCCGCCGGGCCAGACAATCTCCACCTCGTCCACGTTCGTCGCCTTCCCCAATCCAAACGTCACGGGAAGCTCGCTGGAGCTCAGGTAGCTCCGGGTCGAGGTGATATTCCTCCACTGGGGTTCCCCATTGGCCACAAGTTTAACCTGGGCCCCGGCGCCGTCCCGGTTGGCCGTGGAACCCTCCAACTTCAGGCGGACAAAGTGATTCCCAAGGGCCTGGTCATTCCGAAGGAGAAGCGGCGCTCCCTGGGACTGGGTGAACACGACGTCAAGATCGCCGTCCCCATCGATATCCGCATAGGCACTTCCCCGGCCAACCAGGGGACGGAAAAGATCAGGTCCCGCCTGTTCGGACTGCACCTGGCTGAATCCGGCATCCCCGGCGTTCCAGAACAACTGGGCGGGCTGCTGATAGCGCTGCCCATTCTGGATCTTGCTGATCTCCTCCTCCAGGTGCCCGTTGACGCTGAGCAGGTCCGAGCGTCCATCGAGATCGTAATCGAAGAAGAAGATCCCGAACTTCAACGGATCGCGACTGGGTCCGCCAATCCCCCAGGCAATGGCCTCGTCCGCAAACAACGGATGGGAGCCACCACCCGGGGTAGGCTGGGCCACGCACAGGGCCGTCATTTCGTTGGCAAAATTGCCGATGGCGAACCCGATCCTTCCATCCTTGGTGAATCGGCAGGCATCAATGCCCATGGCTCCACGGACATTCCCATAACTGTCGAAGGCGAAACCGCTGAGAGCCCCCATCTCCTCAAAGGTTCCATCGTGCTTGTTCCGGAACAGGAGATTCTGGACGGTATCATTGGCCACGGCGAGATCCGTCCACCCGTCACCATCAATGTCCATCGGGGCGACGCCCAGCGTCTTGGCCATCGGTACACCGGTTGAGGGATTCTTGACCTGCACCCCGGACGTGGCGGAGACGTCCGTGAACCTCCCGCCACCCTCGTTGCGGTACAACCGGGGAAAGGCGCCCTGGAAATTCATCGGAGGACCGTAGGCTCGATGGGTGCCGTCGATCTTGTAACCCACCTGGGCGTCGATGTCGCGGGACCAGCGGACGTAATTGCCCACGAACAGGTCGAGGTCGCCATCGTTGTCCATGTCGAAGAACGTGGCCGCGGTGCTCCAGTCCTTGGGATCCCCACCGACCCCTGCGGAGGCCGTCACGTCGGTGAACCTGCCCTGGCCTTCGTTGTGAAACAGTCGCGCCCCGCCGACGCTCGTGATCAGGACATCAGGACGCCCATCATTGTCGAAATCCCCCGTCGCCACTCCCATTCCGTAAAGAGGGATGTCCAGTCCGGACCCCTTCGTCACGTCCGTGAATTTCCCGGTGCCATCGTTCCGATACAGGGCGGCCGTCGCCACCTTGCCATCCGCGGGCGCGTGCCCGGGCCAGGAGGTCGAGTTTACGAAAAGGAGGTCGGCATCCCCGTCGCCGTCCATGTCGAGGAACGCTGCTCCACTGCCCATGGTCTCGGGGAGCAGTTTTTCCCCGTAGGCTCCATTGTCATGGCGGAAACGGATTCCGGCGGATTCCGTAATATCCGTGAACGTGGCCTTCGGGACGGGCGCGGCGGGTTTCGCCGCGGTCTCCGGGGCCGTCAGGCGTGTGACATGGGTCGGCGCAACCGCAGGCCGGGGACGCAGGACCCAGTAGGCACCGCCCCCCACGACGACCAGGGCCACCAGGGTGATCGCCGACCATCGAAACGCGCGACCCACAATGGCATCGTCGGTGTAAACCAGTTCCTCATTGTCGTCCGGACCATGTTCGGGAGGCTTCATGAAAGGATGGTGTCGGCCGGGGGTCAGCGGGATGGGGCGGCTTCGCGGGAGGCCACGGCGTTCATCCCACCGGTTCGGCGCTGCAGATCGTAGATCACAATCGCCTGGGACGCGTGATCGGCCGCGGGATCGCGCAGGCGCGCCGCGGCCACCGCCCGGTCCCGGGCATTGTCGTCGACGCGGTATTTCTCATGCAGCGCCCGATGTTCGGCGGCCTTCACCGGGTCGCCCAGTTGCGTGTACAGGAGCGTCAGATTGTGGTGGGCGGTCACGTTCTCCGTATCGATGGCCAGCGTGGCCTCGAATCGCTTCACCGCGGCGAGCAAAAACTCCTTCTGACGTTCCGGGTTCGCACGCTCGGCCTTGGCCCGCTCGTAGAGCGTCTGCCCCAGCTCATTGATGACCTCATAGTCGCGGCTGAAATCCAGTTTCCGCCGTTCGAGTTCGGGATAGCGGTCCTCAAGAATGCTGGTGAACGCGGCAATGGCCTGGTCCAGACGTCCATTTTGCTTGTCCACCAGGCCGTTCAACCAGGCAATCGTCCACCGGTTGCCGGGGGGATTGAACCGGTTCGTATCGTTGGCGCGCTGGAGGGCGGCGACGGCGTCATTCAGGCGCCCTTCCTTGAAGTACACCCGCGCGAGGTTCAGCGGACCGTCCGCACGGCCGAGGCCCTCCACCTTGGAAAACGCGGCCGACGCCTGGACCAACTCCCCTTTTTCACTGCCCTTGTCCCCCTTGAGGAAAAGCCCAATCCCGTAATCGTTCCAGCGCTGCCAGGGGGGGATGCTGGAGGGTGCATTGGTGGCGGCCAGCGCGGATCCCCCCTCCACTTCGAAGGTCAGTCGGTCGCTGGCGAGCGTGGTGATCGGCAGGGTGTTGGTGACCTGGAACGGAAGACCATTCGTGTATCCGTTTCCATACACGTAATTCATCAGGATCGTGTCGAACTTCCGGTACTGAACCTTCACTTCAACGGTCAGCGGTTCGATCTGATGCTCGGGCACGGTGAACTTGTAGTGGAGCACATGGGCCGCGCCGGGGGGGATCTGATTGTTGTAAAGGGGCGTAAAGATATCCTGGGGATTGCGCCGGTCGATCCGGTTTCCATCCTTGTCGAGCATGTAGACATTCAGGAAGTGCGCCCAGGGATCCACCTCACCATGGGGTCCCATCGAACCGCTCCGCCCCACTTCCCTCCCGTCCGGGGCGGTCACCGAGACGTCCGCCCACAATTCATTGGAATCCACCGTGCCCTGGGTCAACGGATGCCCCAGCTTGAGGGTGCGGACGACCGCCTCCAGGAGGTAGGTCTGACCACGACGGAGTTTCGGGACATTCGGGCGAAGCGGTGCCACGAGGGGAGCATCGATGGTGCCCCCGGTCTTCACCCCAAAGAGATCCACCCGGATGCAGTCCTTGAGGTAGGCCTCATGACGTTTCACAGCCTCCTCCGCACCGAGAATCCGGGCCAGTCCGGTGTTGGCCGCGGGGAAGAAGTGGTCATGAAGCGCCAGGAAGTCATTGGTCCCGTGAAAGCGCGCACCAAACTCGTCCGACTTCTGGTAGGGCATGTGACATTCCGCGCAATTCAGCTTCGCCTGTTCCGGATAGTAGAAGCTGCGGGCGTTCACCCCGGAAACGCCGCTGAGGAGGTAGGTGTCGTAATGGTTCTGTCCGCGGAGGAACTCCTTGTAGTGGTTGACGGCGTACGGAATGCCGACCTTGTGGCAGGTGGAGCAGAACTCCGCGGTCTTGTGCAGCGGCTTGAGAAAGGTCTGCTTGTGAAAGTCCGGCTTCGACTTGACCAACTGCTTGTTCAGAAAAAACAGGAACGAATTGGTTGGTTCGAAGGCGAAGGGGTAGTGGATGGGTTCCTCGATCGTATAGTTTCCATTCCCGATCATTCCATGGCTCCCGCCCTCCAGGGAGGTGATCGAGTGACAGACGGTGCACGTGATGCCGGCCAGTGCGGTCGGATGGTTGGTCATGTCGAACTTCGGGTCGTCAAAGGCCCCGCTGAAGAACGGCGCGGGATCGTGGCAGCCTGCACACCACCGCGAGGCCTGCACCGATCCGTCGCGCCGGAGAGACACCTGGCGGGTTTCGTTGACTGCGAAGAGGTAGATCGGGTTGTTGAACGAGCTGAAGTGATGGGACGAATGAAACCAGGACTTGTAGGAATCCGGATGGCACTCCAGGCAGTACTCGTTGTTCATCACCGTCCGGGCGGGAATAAAATTGCCGCTGGCCGTGCGGGCACTCGACGGCTGAAAGTACTTCTCCCCCTCCTTCGGAGCCCGGACATTCCAGCGCCGGGGATCGTGCTTGTGCAGGGCGATCATCCCCACCGTCAGCACGGCGGCGGCACCCAGCCAGGAGAACCCCACCTTCCATCGGATTCTCGGACCGGCGAGACGATGCAGGATGTAGAGCCAGACGCACAGAAAGGGAGTCAGGACGTGGGCCCAGTAGCTCGCGGTGCGCAGGTTCGGGTTCTTGAGTTCGAAGCCCTCGATCCGGGTCAGGGCCACTCCGGTAAACAGGAGAATGAGGGCAACGACGAAGAGGGCGTACCCCACGCGCACGGCCCTGCGATTCGGCCGGTCATGCGAGTTTCGGATATGGATGATCCCGAAAACGATGACCGGCAGCACGATCAGGAGTCCGAGGGCCAGGTGGGCCAGAAACTGAAACTGGTAGAAATAGTTCTCGTAGGAGACCCCCTTGTCCCGCTCCAGCCAGTTGAGAAACGTGATGCTGCTCAGGTATGCCGAATTCGCCCCAAGCAGGGCAAAGAGGGCGAACACGGTCACCAACAGGATTCGCAGGCGCGGTCCAACCGCGCGAACGTACTTCTTTCGTGCGGGTGCGGGAGAACCTGGGGAGGGATTCATCGGGACTTCCGGGCAAACTAACCACCGTCCCGCCCGGAACGGCAAGGGTTCCTGGGGTGAGTCGCCCGTTTCATGGGGTGAACCGGAATCCTGTAAGGAATCCCGCCGTCCGCCTACTTGCCCTCAGACCGTTTCGGGGTTTGAGTTCCGCGGCGGTCCATGATGAAGCACCTGCTGCCGGTCATTGTCCTCGCAGCCCTTGGAACGGCCGCCGGATTCCTGTTGTCCTCGCATCCGCCGGCCGCCTCCACGGGGTCCGCCCCGAAACCTGACGCCATGAGCGAATCCCAAAAACCCGACGCCGCAGAATTGAAGCGGCGGCTGACTCCCGAACAATTCCACGTCACCCAGCAATGCGGCACCGAGCCTCCGTTCCGGAATGCCTACTGGGACCACAAAAAGCCCGGCATCTACGTGGACGTGGTGTCGGGGGAACCCCTTTTCAGCTCCCTCGACAAATTTGATTCGGGGACGGGTTGGCCCAGCTTCACGCGACCGGTTGCCGGTGCGGAGCTCAGGCAAAAGGAGGACCGGGAATTTGGAATGGTCCGGACCGAAGTACGGTCCGGAAAGGCGGATTCCCACCTCGGCCATCTGTTTGACGACGGACCCGCTCCCACCGGTCAACGCTACTGCATCAATTCCGCATCCCTCCGCTTTGTTCCCGTGGAGCGGATGGCGGAGGAGGGCTATGCATCCCTGCTGGGTCCCTTCGTTGCGGCGGGTCATCTCGCCGGAACGAACAGTCCTGCAACGTCGGAGACGGCCATCCTGGCGGGCGGCTGCTTTTGGGGAATGGAGGAGATTCTCCGCAAGATTCCCGGCGTCCTGAACACGGTGGTCGGATACACCGGCGGATCGGCCCCCCATCCGAGTTACGAACAGGTCTGCACCGGCCGCACCGGACATGCCGAGGCCATTGAGATCGAATTCGACCCTGCGCGGCTGAGTTATTCCGACCTGCTCGGATTCTTCTTCCGCATGCATGATCCCACGACGTTGAACCGGCAGCACAACGACATCGGCACCCAGTATCGCTCCGCGATTTTCGTGGGCAGTCCGGAACAGCGTGCCGTGGCGGAGCGGGTCCGGGAGGAGTTCGGGAAATCCGGACGCTTCCGGAAGCCGATCGTGACCGAGATTACCGAGGCTTCGCCCTTTTATCCGGCGGAGGAATACCACCAGAACTACCTTCTCAAGAATCCCGACGGCTACAACTGCCACGTGCTTCGGGATTGAAGTGGGAGGGACGCCTCCGGGATTCCGCGTTGTCACCAAGAGCCGTGTTTGAAAGGCTCAGCCGGTGGCAACTGTGTTCTGGCTTTTCGGACGCTCCGGCGCCGGCAAGACAACGCTCGCGAACCTCCTGTGCCGGGATCTTCGCGAGCGCAACCGTCCCGTGGTGTTCATTGATGGAGACCTGGCCCGCTCCGGGCTGAGTTCCGACCTGGGTTTCACGCCGGGTTCCCGGACGGAGAATCACCGGCGCGTGGCGGAGGTCGCCCGGTTGATTTCCGAACAGGGGATCACCGCCATCGTCGCCACCATGGCCCCGGAGTACGAACAGCGGGATCTGGTCCAGCGGGTGCTGGGCAGTCATGTGACCTGGGTCTTCGTCGAGGCGCCATTGGAGGAATGCCTTCGACGGGATCCCAAGGGCCTCTACCAGAAGGCGCGGGATGGAAAACTGAACCACCTGATCGACTACCCGTTTGATCCTCCCAGACCGCAGGAACGGGGAATCGTCATCAACACGGCCGCCGCCGCGGTGGACGACTGTCACCGGCATCTGCTGGAGGAGATCCTGCGGAGACTGGGTGAATCCGGAGTCTGACTCCGGAAAGGATTCCCGTGAGTGACGTATCGCGACGCAACCTGTTTCGACTGTTTGCCCGGCCTCTCCAGCCCCTGCGTCCCAAACAGACCCCGGTCGCAAGGCCGGACCCGACACGTGTGGCCATCATCCGCGGCCGCGATTGCATGGCCCTCATGCAGGGTTGCCGGACATGCCTGGACCAGTGCCCCGTCCCAGGCGCACTGGTCCTGGATGCGGGACTCCCCATCATCATCGCGGAACAATGCACCGGGTGCACCGTCTGTCAGCAGGTCTGTCCCGCCCCCACCAATGCCGTCCTGGTCGTTGCGCGCCCGTCCTCTTAACCCGCCCCGGGCCGCCGCCCCGCCTGGGAATATCAGGTCCCGGTCGGATGTCCGCGGATCACCGCAACCGAGGCCGTTTCCGGGCGCAGATAGCCGGCGGCGACACGCCGGATATCGTCAAGGCCCACCGCGGTAAACCGTTCATCGTCCTGATCCCCGTAGTCGAATCCCAGTCCGTAAAGTTCGTCCAGGGCGGAAGCCATGGCCAGTTGCCCGAGATCCTGCCGGGCAATTTTCCTCTGCCCGATGACCTTGGCCTTGGCTCGTTCCAGTTCCTCAGCGGACAACCCCTCGGAGCGAAGTCGTTCCGCCTGGGCACGAAGTTCCTCCTCCACCTGGGAACACTGCTCCGGGGAGGTGCCGCAATAGAACGCGAAATACCCCGGGGTGCGCCCCGCCAGATGGGACGCCCCCACGTAATAGGCCAGTCCGAGTTCATCCCGGATTCGCAGGAAGAGGCGGCTGCCCATGTCGGAACATGCCTCCTGGAGCAGTTCGAGCGCATGCCGATCCGGGGACCCCATGGTCGTGCCGCGAAACCCGAGAACGATCACCGCCTGTTCCTTGTCCCGCCGCTCCTCATGCCGGTTGGGCCCCACCGGTCCGGAGGCCTCGGTCAGCGGAGGAACGGATTCCCCGCGGCTCCAGATCCCGAACTCGCTTCGCACGGCGGCGAGGACCGCCTCGGTGTCGACGTCCCCAAAGACGGCGAGGACGGCATTGTTGGGAAGGACAAGCCGCTGGTGTTGGGCCACCAGGTCCTCCCGGATCAGGCGTGAAACACTGGCCTCGGTTCCGGCCACATCCAGGCCGTAACCGCGTTCCCCGAACAGACCACGGCGCATGGCTTGAAACGCCGAGGACAACAGTTGATCCCTCTGTCCTCGAATCCCGGCGAGCTGCGTGGCGCGTTCCCGCTCGAGGGGATTCTCCGGAAACGCCGGATGTCTCAGGACATCCGCCACCAGGCTTAATCCGGCGGCGAAGTCGTCACGCAGCACTTCGGCACTGACTCCAAAGCTGTTGTTCCCGGAATAGGGATCGAGGCTTCCCCCGAGGCCCTCAATCTCGGTCGCCAGCGCCTCGGCAGTCCGCGTTCCAGTGCCCTTGACCAGCATTCTCGACATGAGTGCCGTAAGGCCGCTGTTCTCGGGGGACTCCAACAATATGCCTCCTCCCAGGGCGGCACGGAACTCCACGAAGGGGAGCCGGTGATCCTCCTTCACCAGGAGTCGCAGCCCATTCTCCAGTTCGAACTTCCGAACGGGAAGGTCCGTCGACATCGCCGCTGACACTTCAACGACCGGGGCGGAACCCCGCGGAAGCAGGGCGTAGGTCGACCGGTTGGATTCCACCAGATACTTGCAGGCCACCCGGCGCAAATCCTCGGGAGTCAGCCGGCCAACCGCCGCGAGATAGCGCTCGCTGAAACTGAGATCGTTGGCGAGGATCCAATTGGAGCCCAGGTCCAGGGCCTGTCCCTCCATCGTCTTTCTCGTGGAAAGCATTCCCGCCGTGAACTGCTTTACCGCCTTCCCCAGCTCGGCCGGGGAAACCAAATCCACCTTCATTCGCTCCACCTCGGCCAGAATCGCGTCCCGGGCGGCTGCATAGCGATCTCCGTCGCAGACCGAGGAAATCCCGAAAAGCCCCTCCAACCCCGGCGAGTAGATCCACGCGCTGACCGAGTGCGCCAATCCCAGCCGTTCATGAACCGCCTGATACAGGCGCGAGCTGCGTCCGCTGCCCAGGAGCGTGGACAAAACGTCGAGCGCAGCGATGTCCGGATGCCTCGGCTCGGGAATGTGCCAGGCCATGTGAACATGGCCGAGTTCGATCGGCGCCTCCTCCAGGACCTCACGCGGGGCGGTTTGCACCGGCTCCAGAACCGGCCCGACCGCCGGCACGGCCCGGGCCGTCGACTGGCTGAATGCCGAGGTAATCTGGGCCAGCACCTCCTCGGCCCGAAAATCCCCCACCACCACCAGAAAGCAGTTACTTGGGGAATACTTCTCCGTGTAATAGGCGACCAGATCCTCCCGGGTGACCCGGTTGAAGATGTCCGGCAGTCCGATGATGGGATACCGGTAGGGACTTCGGGTGAACGCCGTCTCGAAGAGACGCCGCCCCGAGCGCCGGCCCGGATCGTCGTTCCCCATGTCCATTTCCCTGCGGATGACGTCCAATTCCTTCACCAACTCCTCCGCAGGAAGTGTCGCGTTCTGAAAGATGTCGCAAAGGATGTCCACGGCCACCTGCACGCCGGTGTTCGGCACGTTGATGTGGTACACCGTCCGATCAAACGAGGTGAACGCGTTCATGTAGCCGCCGGCGGCCTGGACCTCCTGGTCGATCCGGCCCCCGCCCCGCGTGGTCGTGCCCTTGAAGAGCATGTGCTCCAGCACATGCGACAGTCCCGCACCCATCCATCGGCCTTCGTCCACGCTTCCTGCCCGGCACCATGCCTGGGCGCTGGCCACCGGGGCGCTGCGATCCTCACGAAGGATGACCTCAAGCCCGTTGGACAACGTGGTCACTCGAACCCCGGGCGGCATGGCGGGGATGCAATCCGGTCGCGGGGAAGACGGTTTAAATTGGGAAACGTTCAATGGACCGTCACCGTAGCGCAGCCCGCGCCCGATGTCATTCGGAACGCGTCACATCCGGCCGGCTCGAACCCGATCCGGCCATTCACGGCACCCTGGGCACCGCCCGGAAAAATCGGGTGGGCGAATCCTCCCCAATCGGAACCGTAATGGTCGCAGGCCCCATGTGGTCGGAGGCATGCCGCCAGGAATCCAATCCCTCCGAGATCTCCAGAGACCAGGTGAGAGCGGGTTCGCCATCGAACACGATTTCAAGTCCGTCCTCCGAGATGGAATAGGCGCGGGCCCGCGGCACGGACTCCGGATCGCTTCTCCCTGGGGATCCCCCGAGGGCCGTGCTGGCACGCCAATGCGAGGGGTCGTCCAGGCGGGCCGGGCCCCCGGTTCTCGGAACCAACGAATACCCCGCCCCGTCCGCGGCTATCGGCCAGGGAGCGCTGTCCCGATAGTTGAGTTCCAGAATCTCCGCGCCCCCGACGGCCGTCTGGATCGCCAATCGTTCCCCTCCGTTGTCAAGGGCACCCGAGTACGGTCCATAAACAGGGACCCCGTCATCCAGTCCGTGCCAGACTCGAAATCCAGCCACATCGGAGGAGCGAATCAGCACCGCATAGCCGCCCGGTCCCAGCCGGCTTCCGGAGGGAAACACAAAGTCGATTCCATCGGTAAACGCGACCCCCTCCAGGGCCAGGGTCCCGGTCCCGCTTCGGTTGTGGAGCTCCACGAACTCGAATCCACCCGGCGGCGGATTGTACATCACCTCGGTGAGCGCCAGATCCCGGACCAAGTCCGCCGAGCCTTCCGGCTCACCGACGGTGAATTCCACCGGATTTGACCAGTGGCTCGAACGCCCCGCTGCGTCCATGAACCGGGCCCTTGCGCGATACAGATGTCCCACGCGAAGCACGTCACCCGGGATCCGGAACCGGGTATCCAGCGACGGGAGCCGGGGACTTTGCCAGACCGACTCGATTTCGTAGTGCATCGGCTCCCGCGTCCCGGTCGCCGGATGCCCAGGCCGGCTGATTTCGGCGACCCGCCACTGCACCGATTGGAAGGGTGACTCCCCTTGGTAGGGGCCAATGCCCAAGTCGAGGCGATTCAGCGGATGCGAGGTCGGACCTGCGTCCGTGATCATGGGTGTCGATGGAATCCCAGGCTCCTCCGCCAGGGTGTCCAGGGAAAAGCCGCCATTGGTCGCCCGGTAAAGGACGTAATTCTTCATCAACTGGACCGCGCCTTCAAAGCTGCGCGGCACCCCGGGCTCGCCTGGGAAGGTGTAGAAACGCCCCTGCCCCGCCTTGTCGAGATTGACCAGGGACGTATTGGTCATCACGGGGTTGTAGTCCCACTGCGCGCGGTCTGCGTCCAGAAGTGTGGTCGCGGCGGTGCCTTTGAGACGCAGCGCATACTCGTCGATCAACCGGAATGCCTCGTCCCCGTTCCAGAGCAGGTCACGGATTTCCCGAACCCGGTTGCGGAATTCCCTCGCGAGGTCCGGACGTGCCGGCGTTGACCCAAAGTTGGAAAGCACCCGGCTCTTGAAGGGTTCGTCTCCGCCGGTGACCCCGCTCCGGTACATGTTGTTCGCCCAGGTGAGGTCCAGGTCCCACGGAAGCACCGTCCAGCGGCCGTCCTCGGGATTCCGGTAATAGAAAAAGTTCTTTCCGTCGGCGATATCGTAGTGGTGGATGCCCTGCACCACCGTCTGATAGCTGAAATACGCCTCCAGATTGAGGTTGGTGCGCCACCAGACATCCGGAAGATCCGCATTCGAGGCAGGATAGGCATGGTCGATGAAGGCCCGGAGGTCCGACGAATCCACGGGACCCGCCGGCCCCAGATTATTGGGCTCCCCGAATCCCCCTTCCATTTTGAACAGGTTTCCATCCGAAAGCCCGTGCTCGTCCAGAAACCGTCCGTCCAATTGTTCCACGGCGAGATAGACTCCCCAGAAATCCCCCTCGTACTGATTGGCTGCCAAGGATTCCTCCTGGGCGTCCACAATCCGAAACTGAACAAAGGTGCTGTGGGAGGCGGGCACACCCGCCAATTGGAAGAGCCGAAACCCGACGCTCTCAAACATCCCCTGCTCCCCCCGGTGGTTGTAGTTGCCCTGCTGGATGGAGGCGCCCAGGTTGAGCTTCGACCACGTCGTGGAAAATCTTCGCCCCCAGTTGTCCCGCGCCCGAAACTCATGCCCGCGATTGAAGTCAAACTTCCACATGTTCTTTCCCATCGCGTATCGCCACACCCCGCCGCGGGGACGAAACCGGACGTGGTCGTACACCTCGCCGTCGTACACGAGAGTCCCGGTCCAAAAATACTCGTCGCCATGGGACCGATCCCGCCAGGTGGAGGCTTCGACGGCTTCCTTCCGGGCGATGAGATGATAAACCGGCAGACGGTTCATTTCCCGGGAGTCGACGGTGAAAACATTCCCCAGGGGTCCGGCCGCTTCCGGACGCACCGCACCGCTCCATGCCGGGACGCCATCATGGCAGAACAGCGCAAAGTTGGGCTCCGGCTCATCCGTCCTGGGGGAAAGCCCGGTGTTTCCCAAGCGATCGCGTGCCGCGATCCGATATCGAATCAGGTTCCGGTGGCGCACGACGGACAGCGGCAGGTTCGCCGCGTAGAGGCCCTGTTCCGAGGAATCCGGAATCATGGCCACCGATTGCCAGCCGTTCATGAATTCGGGGTCGTCCAGTTCGACATACCGGCCGGGTTCGACCACCTGATACTGCAATTCAACCGAGTCCACACCATCCGGGTCGGTGATCCGGGCGGTGATTCGGACGGGATCGCCCGACCGGGGCTGGTTCGGGAGATGGACGACCTGTCGAACGGCGGGCGGCGCATGGATGGCGTCCACCACGTTGGTGCGGCCCGGCGAAGGTCCGCGTCCGGTCGGTCCCACGATCCCGGCCAGTCGGGCGTCAAAGAACGCATCGGAACTGCTTCCCAGACTGATGTTCGCCACCTGGACGGCGACCACGTTCCTTCCTTCCCTGAGGACTCCGGGCGGAATTGGCGCTTCAAAGCGTTGAAAGTTGTTGTTCTCCCGGGCGCTCCCGGACGCGACATCTCCCAGCGCGACCTCCCCATCCGGCATCGCTGAGGAAAACACGGGCGTTCCGTTCACCCAGAGTTTAAAGCCGTCGTCGAAAAGTGCCTCCAGACGCAGTGCGGTCACCCGGCTCGCTTCGTTGACCTGGAACGTCCTCCGCAGAAAGAACTGGGAGTATCCGTTCCTCATGTCCCCGAGGGGCGTGGCGATGGCAATATCCGGATCGTAGCCGATCGGGGATCCACCCCTGGGCCAGGTCGCGTCGTCGAAATCCGGTTCCCGCCAACCGGACGCGGGGGTCGAGGGGACAACGGTGCCCTTCCAATAATTCCAGGTCGATCCCGCCTCAAAAAACCGTTCGACCGTCGTCCCGATGGTCCCCAGAACCGAGGCGCGCCAGTTTCCGCCGAGAGCGTTGTCGAGATCGGAGTGAATCAGTTCGATGGAATAGCCGGGGGGATCCCCCACTGTCGGCCAGGGAAACCCGGATCCGTAGTCCACCTCGTCCACCAGGCCACCGGCACCGTCACGCAACCGCAGGCGTTCCCCACCGCCCGAAAGGTTGCCGCTCCAAGGGCCGGAAACCCCCGAGATCTGGAACTTCCGCTCAACAGCAGCCGGATCACCGGCCACGACGAGAAACTGTCCGGGGGAAAGCGACACGCCGGCCGGGAAGGAATAGGACACGGCATCCTCGAGGCGCCATCCGGTGAGAGTCGCTGTTTCCGGACCGGGATTGAACAGCTCCACAAATTCCACCCGCTCCTGTTTGATGTCGGGAGAATGATGAATCTCGTTGATGACCACCGCTGAGCCTTGGGCGGCCAGGCCGATTCCCAGGAACAGGACCGCGCAGGCCACGGGTCGACGGAAACAGTGCATCGGAACCATCAACCTGCGCATTCCCCGATAACAAGCAAGTCACGGACCGTCTCAGCCCCGGGAACCAGAATTCCTCCAGGATCAGCGACCGTCTGGACGAGAGTCATCACTGACGGCTCTCCACGATCCGGAAGAACGTGAAGGCGAAGACCCGCGGATCCGTACCCCGCTCCTCCGTCCTCCAATTCAGTGGGGAGGAGACGAGGAAGGAGGCGCCCCAGGCCCCTTGGACTTGGACTGCATCCGGCTCTCACGCTCGCGTTCCATGGTGTCGAACTTCACTCGCTGCTCGGGGGTCAGGATCGCGTTCATCCGATCCCGGCCCACCTTCATCAATTCCTTGAGGCGGGCCCGATGCTCGCGGTGCGCCTGGTCCATTTCGTCCATTCCCTGGCGCATGAGGGGATCCAGCTGCTTCTGCTGCTCCGGAGAGAGGCTCAATTCCGTCGTAAACCGCTGGCACATCTTTTCCCGCATCTCGTCGCGATCAAACGGCCGGAACACCGGACGCCGCCCCGCGCCATACCCCAGTGCCCCCCCGGCCACGGCACCGACGACAAAGGTGGCGGCGAGGTACAGCAGAATCGTTTTTCGGGTCGGGGGATTCATGGAGCTACGGCGACGTACAAAGTCGCATCGGCAACGGCAAATTCATCCACGGCGCGGGGCCGGATTTCCGACCAGCTGACGGCGACCGCGATCACCGCGACGAGAACGGCCCCGGCAAAGCCCGCCCGGAGCCAGACTCCCAATCCGGCCTGCAGGCGGTCACCGCGGGAGCGGCGCCAGGCGGCAAGGACTCTCGCCTCCGCGGGAAACGGAAGGGGGGGCACCGGTTCCGATGCCACCCGTGACGCGGAGCGAAGGAGGCGGTCCAACCGTTGATCCGGGGTGTTCATGTTCGGTGTTCCTTCATCAGCTGAGCCAAATGTTGCTTCATTTTACGGCGGGCGCGAAAGGCCCTGACCTTCACGAGGGGACCACTCCAGCCGGTGATCGCCTTGATCTCCTCGACGCTTCTCCCTTCCAAATGCAACAGCGTCACCACCAGGCGGTCCTCTGGACGCAACTGCTGCAGCATCTGCTCCACCAGCTCCCGCGAGGCCATCCCGTGGTCCACGGGAAGTTCCCCATCCGTTTCGGCGAGGTTCTCGAGCACCGCACACTGTTCCTCGGACAAGTCGGCGTGCCGAAGCTCCGGACGGTGGGATTCCCGCGCTATTTCATGGCGGCAGGTGTTCACGCTGATCCGGGCCACCCAGTGCTCCAGCGGGACCAGTCCACGAAACTGGTCCAACCTTGTAAACACCTTGATCAACACACTTTGCACTAGGTCTTCCTCGCTGGTCCGGCGGGGTAGATGCGAACGGACGATCCGGGCAACCAGCGGCGTCAAAAGCGCCACCAACGCGCTTGCCGCCGCCTCATCCCCGTTCCGGGTGCGGGTGACAAGATCCGCCACCTGCATTCCCGGTTCGTCCATGCAACACAGCCAGTCTTCCGAAAACTGGGACCGGCGGCAACCGGTTTGGTTACGCCATTCCCACAATTCCCGTTTGCCGACCAGGGCGTTCAGCCTCTAGAAATACCCCGTCCGAAGTCCCCCTCATGATACCCAAGCGCCGTCCCTGGTCCTCCTTTCTTGCAGGGTGGCTGATGTTGGCCCTCGGCGGAACCGACGCCTGGGCAAAGATCCAGTTCGACGTCTTCCCCGGATACGACAACTCCGCCCGGGCCGGAGCGTGGTATCCCGTCGCCATTGAAGTCCTCAACGACGGCCCATCGTTCAATGCCGTGGTGGAGATCAATGGAGGACAGGGGACCGTCCGCGTACCGGTGGAATTGCCCACCAACACCCGGAAGCGCTTCTCGGTCCCGCTCTTCAATGTCTCCCGGAACTTCCTGTCCGTGGATTGCCGCCTGCTGGACGAGCGGGGAAAGGTTCGCGATGAACAGACCGGGAAGCGGGTCAATGTCCAGGGATGGGAAATTCCCCTGATGGGCGCACTTCCGGGGAGTTTCTCGGGAGCCCCGCTCTTTCCGGAGATTCAACAGGCTCAGGCCGGCTGGCAACCCCGGGTGGCCCGGCTTCAGCCGGAATTGTTTCCGGACAATCCCATTGCCCTCGAGGGATTGAATTCCCTTTACCTCAATTCCGCCCGCGCCCTGGAACTCAAGGAACCCCAGGTTCGCGCTCTGGAAGCCTGGGTGTACGCCGGAGGGCAGCTGATTGTGGCCGTGGACCAGCCTGCGGACGTGAATGCCACCCCCTGGCTCCGGTCCCTGATGCCGGCGGATATCGGGGCCCTCAGCGAGGAGCGGATCGGCACCGCATTGGAGGATTGGATTCGCCAGGGAGCCTGGAATCCCCAGTTCTCCTACAAGGCGTCGGACCCGGCCATGGCGGGGGTGCGAACCCCGGGCCCGGGTCGGAGGAATCCGGACTCCCTGGACTCCTATTCCACCCTGGCTCCCGACTCCGGCTTTGGGTCTGCGGCGGTGCCCGTCCTCGCCTTGCAGGTCCGGGATGGCCGTGCCGCGGGATCCGTCAACGGAAAGCCCCTGTTCGTCGAGGCGCCCCGCGGACGGGGCCAGGTGGTGCTGCTGTCCTTCAATCCAGAACGCGAGCCGGTCAGGTCCTGGACGCTCCGCCCCTGGTTTTTCGCCCGACTTGCCGACGTTCCTTCGGTCCTTTTTAAACCCGGGGACAGGAACATCGTGGGTGGACGGGGACTGGACGGCGTCTTCGCCACACTCGTGGAGACCCGCCAGGTTCAAAAGCTTCCCGTGGGATTCCTGCTCCTGTTGTTGGTCGCCTACCTGGTGGTCATTGGCCCCTTCGATCAATGGTGGTTGCGCAAGATCAATCGTCCCATGCTGACGTGGATCACCTTTCCGCTCTACGTGGTCTCGTTTTCCCTGTTGATCTACTTCATCGGATACAAGCTCCGTGCCGGACAAACCGAGTGGAATGAGCTTCAGGTCGTGGATGTCCTGCCGCAGGGCGACGGCACACAGGCCGCACTGCGCGGTTGGACCTTCGGCAGCCTCTACTCTCCGGCCAATGAAACCTACACACTGGGAAGCGCCCTCCAGGACTCGGCCATTCGCGGGGAGTTCCGGGGACTCTGGGGGGCGGTCGGCGAGCCCGTCCGGATGACCGTCACCGAGCAGTCCCAGGGATTTGGTGCGGAGGTGTTCGTTCCCGTATGGACCAGCGCCATGACCGTCTCGGATTGGGAGGAGACCACGGCGGCTCCTCTCTTGGCCCGCTCATTGCCGAATGGATCGGTGGAGGTCCAAAACGCTTTGGGACGCCGCATGGGGCCCGTCTGGGTTGTCAGCGACCATCGCCTGGTCACCCTTCCAGAGCTGCCTTCCGCGGCCGTCCGTGAAATCGATGTCTCCCCGGGAGCCGGAACTCCCCTGTCCGACCTCACCGCGGGTTGGGAAGGCCGGTTTCAAGTCGCGTTGGGACAGCGCGAGCAAACCTTCGGAGGCGGGGAAAAGAATCCGATTGATCAGTGGTCCGAAGCCTCCGTCGCGGCGAGTTTCCCGTCATACATTCAATCCCCGAATGGCAGCTACCTCTGGCCGTCCGGTTTCGACCTCGCTCCCGTCCTGCGCCGGGGCGACCGCATTGTGCTGGCCTGGCTGCCGGATACGACCCTCACGGCTCCGCTCAACCAGTTCGAAACCATTCGCAATCGCAAGGGCACATTGTTGCGGCTCGTGGTCAGCTCCGTCCCACGGCCCTGAACTCCGAGGCGAGGTTTTTAAAGACGTTCCAACCGCGACCGCTTCCAGACCCTTTTCCCAATGAGTCCGACGCCTGAAGTTCCCGCCGTACAGACCCACGACCTTTCGCGAGTCTTCGGATCCATGGTGGCCCTGAGCTCCCTCAACCTCACGGTGAACCGGGGTGACCTGTTCGGTTTCATCGGATCCAACGGCGCCGGAAAGACCACCACCCTCCGCATCCTCGCCACCTTTCTCACCCCATCGAGCGGACGTGCGGAGATTCTGGGGCATGACGTGGTCCGGGATGCGGACCGGGTGCGCCACCTGATCGGCTACATGCCCGACTTTTTCGGGGTCTACAAGGACATGGAGGTCACCGAGTACCTCGATTTCTTCGGGGCCTGCTACAAGATCCCGGCCGCCCAGCGGGAGAAGACGGTCGCCGACGTGTTGGAATTGGTCGGACTCAGCGAGAAGAAGGGCGCGCTCATCGGCGCCCTCAGCCGGGGCATGCAACAACGCCTCGGGTTGGCCCGTGTGCTGATCCACGACCCCGCGCTACTGCTCCTGGATGAACCGGCCAGCGGGCTCGATCCCCGCGCCCGCATCGAAATGATGGCCATCCTCCAGGAACTGCAGCGGATGGGAAAAACCATCATCATCTCATCCCACATTCTTTCGGAGCTTCAGTCCTTGTGCAACCGCTGCGCGATCATCGAACGCGGGAAGCTGATCTACGCAGGCCCCATCAAGGGGGTGAACGCCGCGGCATCCGACGCACGCACCTTCTGGGTCCGGGTCTCCGGGCCGGCGGAGACCGCCCGCGAGCTTCTGGCCCAGCGTCCGGAGACCGCCGGAATCGAGTCCGTGGATGGCCAACTGAAGGTCACACTGAACGGATCCGTTGAGGACGGGAGCTATATCGCCGACACCCTGGTCAGGGGGGGCGTTCGCCTGCTGGAACTCAGGGAGGACGAAATCGGGCTTGAGGAGGTCTTCCTTCGGGTCACCAAGGGGGAGACCCAGTAGCCGGGAGGGGAATCCCGCATGAACCCCGTTATTCAGCGGGAACTTCGGGAACAGGCGCGCACCCCGGCCCTGTTTCGAATGCGCCTCGCTGCGGCGGGTATTCTGGTTGCCGCCTTGGGATGGGCATTCCTGCAGGCGCCCACCCCGGACCTGAGACTGCTCGGCCTGCCGGGAGGCGGGACCACCCGGGGATCCTGGATCTTCCTGCAACTCCATCGCGCCCTTGCCCTGACTCTTGTTTCGATGGCTCCGGCACTGACCGCGGACGCCCTCGCCCGGGAGCGTCGTGAAGCCACCTTTGGACTGTTGGGGTTGACCCCTCTGACTCCGCTGGCCATCGCCGTCGGAAAATGTGCCGCCCACGCCCTGAAGGCGTTGACCGTATGGCTCGCCCCGGTACCGGTACTGACGGTTCCCCTGCTGCTGGGTGGTGTGAGCGCCCTGGAGATCGCCACCGTGGTGACCTTTCAGGGCTTCCTCCTCGCCCTTGGACTTGCCGCAGGCTTGCTGGCCAGTTCCCTCGCCCTCCAGTTTCGAAGAGCCCTCGCCCTCGCATTTCTGTTCGAGTTCCTGTTCATCTCGGCCACCCTGATCCTTACGGGATTCCTGACGTGGATCCTCTTTATCCTGCCTCCAGGTTGGATCCCGGCAAATCCCATCCCAGCCGTCGGCTGGCTGGTCAACAACCCCGGCGTCATCTTTGGAAACCCATTCGCATCCCCGTATTCCGACACCTTGCCGGAGGTTCTGGCCCGTCTCGATGCGGAAGCGAGGGGCTACGCCCTGTCCGTATGGGCGCTCGGCCTGGGCGCCTTCGCCTGCGCCGCAACACTCGTGGGTGCCGGAGCCCTGCGCCTCGTGGCCCTTCGCGCGACCCGCGCCTTGAAGGAGGAACCGCCCCGGCCCGGGGTTGAAAGGCTTCGTCGAACACTGAGCGTTCCCGTCCTCTTCCCATCCTGGGTCCGGGGACGCCAGCGGCAGCGACTCAACACCAATCCGTTGATGTGGCTTCAACACCGGACCGTCGCCGCCGCGTTGACCCGCTGGGGCTGGCTCACCGCCGTGATCGGCATTTGGATGGTGGGCCTTTCCGGATTGGAATTCTCGGTGGGTTCAAGTGCCGCGCCCCTGTTTCTCCTCCTGGGGATGACCTTCAGCGCGGCAGGCGGATTCCGTGCGGAGCGTGAGAACGGCACCCTCGAGTTGCTGCTCGTCACGCCCCTGACACCCCGCCAGATCCTGCAGAGCCGATGTCTCTCCCATCTCCGGGAGTTCCTGCCCCCCGTCATTCTCCAGCTATTCCTCGTCGCCTATGCCGAGGGGGCATTCCGGAGGGCCGGGGTGAACTGGGCGGGTTGGAATTGGTGGTTGATGTCCTCCCTCGGCACCCTGCCCTGGATTGGACTGTGGCGCGGTTTTCACGCACGAAGCTTCCTGACCGCGGTGGTCGGCACGGCCATTTGGGCTTTGTTGATTCCCCTGCTGCTCTCCCTGATCGTGAAGGGAATCCTGAACCCGCTCTTTTTCGAAACCCCGCTTTCCGCGGGCGACTCCGCAGTGTCCTTCTTCATCGCCACCCGCCTGGATTGGGGACTGGTGCCGGCCACCCTCCAGATCGTCATCGCCGTTGCAGCATCGGCGTCCGTCTGGCGCGAATTATCCTCCCGCCAGTTCGCCCTGGGCACCGCCGGGCGAGCATGAGACCCGGCCATGTGGTTGATCGTCCAACGGGAACTGCGGGAACTCGCCCGGCGCCCCGTGCTACCCGGAACCCGCGTCCTGGGGGCCGGTCTGTTGATGCTGGTGCTGTGGCTGGCGTGGGAACGTGCGGAACCAGGACCGGGTGTCAGCGGGAGGGGATTCCTCTATGGACTGAACCGCTTCCTGTTTCTGGGAATCTGGCTGCTGGCTCCGCTCATGACCTCCGATTGCCTCAGCAGGGAAAAGCGCGAGGGCACGCTCGGACTGCTCATGATGACTCCTCTGCGTCCCAAGGATGTGGTCCTCGGGAAGGCCCTATCCCAAACCCTTTTCGCCGCATCCTTCGTCCTCGCGGCGCTCCCGGTGATGATCGTCCCCATCCTGGTGGGCGGAGTCCTGTGGCTCGATGCGGTTCGCATGGCGCTCTATCACGCGGGTGCCCTCGGCCTGGCCCTGGCCTCCGGATTGGCGGCGTCCTCCATCTCCACCTCCTGGTGGCGTGCGAAGCTCGGGGCCTTTGTCGTGGCGACAACGACCAGCGCGGGATTTGTCCTGCTGCACCTGACCGTTCCACAACTTCTCCGGACAACGCCTCCAATTCCGGGAGCCACGCCCACGGCGCCATGGCAGATCTACAAGTCAGGCATCAGCAGCCTTCTTTCCCGATTCGCCCTTGGGCGGCGGGATGGACTCGACGACTGGTGGCGGGATTGGCCCGGAGTGCCAACGACCTGGACCTCGGTCCTCGTCGCCGGAACGGTCGCCGCAGGAGCCTGGCTCCTCGTCACCCTGATCGTCACCTTCGCCTCGTTCGGGATTCAACGCACCTGGCGGGATGACCCCAGGGAATCCCGTTGGCCGGCGATCCCGGATCTCATTTCCAGGGTCCGACTTCAGCGTCATCACCGCCGATTCCGGACCCGGCTTCTGGGACGAAATCCAATCCGCTGGCTGCAGTTCCGAACCTGGGACCTCCGCGTCGGTGGTTGGCTCCTGGCGGCGGGCGTCGCCATCGGGTGGTGGCTCGGGACGGATTCCGAGTTTCGGGCCGCGGAAGGGTTTGTCCGGGTTCTCCGCCCGGCTCTCCTGGGCATGGTGGCCCTGGTCGCCACGTCGAGTTTCCGAATGGAGCGCGAATCCGGGGCGCTTGAACTCTGGCTGGTGACCCCGATGAGCCCCGCGACCATTCTTCTCGGACGTCTCAGCGGAATCCTCATCCGGACGTCCATGGCCGCCATCCTGCTGATCCTCCTTCCCTACCTCCCCAGTGTCGTCCAGTGGCTCGAGGACGTCGATCTCACCCCAGGACGACGTCAGTGGCTGGCGTACCGGATGATGGGAGACCTCGACTTCCTCCTGTGGATCGTCGCCACAGCCCTGTTTGGGCTAGCCGTGTCCCTCTCCCGGATTTCCTTCCTCCCGGCATTTGGATTGACCTGGGTCCTGCACGACGCTCCGTCCCTTGCAATCCGCGTCTCGGGCTGGGCCTGGGAAGCCCTCCAGGGTCGCGTGACGACCGCGCCTTCGGTTTGGGATGCCCCCACCCTGGTCCGATGCAGCGGCCTCCTGGGGGCCGGGGCGGTTTCCTTGTGGAGTTGGGGATTTGCCCGCCAGGCGCTGGCCCGGCGAACCTTTGTCCCGGGCGCGGACACTCCCCGCTTGCCCCGGCGATCAATCCCCGGTGAAGTCCGCGGGCCATGACGTTTCTCCCCGTGGTCGCCCGAGAGCTCCGGGTTGCGTCGCGCCGGTCGTGGACCTACTGGGGCCGTGCCGCATCGGGCGGAATCGCATTCCTGTTGTGTTCCTGGCTCGCCCTGATCGAGAACGCCATCCGGGCGGGCGCCAACGGGCTGCCCCTGTTTTTTGCAATCGCCGTTCCGGCCTTTGGATTCAGCTTCCTTTCCGGACTGCTCTACGCGGCGGACAGCGTGAGTGGGGAGAAGCGGGATGGGACCCTCGGATTGCTCTTCCTTACGGACCTCCGCGGGCACGACGTCACCCTCGGGAAATTGGCCGGCACTTCCTTGGGCGCCATCTACGGATTGGTCGCCATGCTCCCCTTTCTCGCGGTGACCCTGCTGCTCGGGGGCATCACCGGATCGGACTACGCCCGAATGAGCCTTGTCCTCCTGGTGACGCTGCTCACTTCCCTTGCGACCGGATTGCTGGCGTCTGTCGTCACGGTGGATGTCCGCCGTTCCGTGCTCCTGGCATTCCTCCTGATGGTCCTGGTCGTTTTTGGCGGCCCCGTGGCAACGATGCTCATCGGATGGGTCCTTTCGCATCGGGGCACCACGGCCCTGATGGCGTCATGGTACGAGCAGAGCTGGTTGAAGGATTTCTCGCCGGCGGTGGGTTTCAGTCTTTCGAGCGGACGAGAATACAAGACCGGTTCAACGCGATATTGGACATCAATGGGATTCACCGCCGGCGCGGGACTCCTGTCGCTTCTCCTGGCGAGCTGGCGACTGCCCCGAACCTGGCAGAAGTCAGATGATTCCAGTTCCACCACCGGAGTCGCAGGCTGGCTTCGGCGTGCGCGCTTCCGGGATCCCGATGCCTTCCATCGTTTTCGGCGGTCCATCCTCGATGCCAATCCGGTGACCTGGCTTTCGGCCCGGCATTGGATCCGGCCCTGGCTCCCGTGGATTTTCCTGCTCGCCGTCGCGATCATCGCCGCATGGGTGGAGGTTTTTCAGGATGGGGGATGGTGGGACATCGAAGTGTGTTTCGCCCTCTCCGCCGCCATCCACATCGCCTTCAAACTCTGGGTGGCCAACGAGGCGCCACGGCAGTTGCTGGACGACCGTCGCACAGGAGCGATGGAGTTGCTTCTTTCCACACCGCTGGTGCCCGCGGAAATCATGGAAGGACTTTGGCGTGCGCTTCGCAGGCAGTTTCTTGGTCCGGTGGTTCTCGTCCTGGCCGTGGACTTTCTTTGCCTCATTTCCAGCTCCACCACCCATCGCGATGGGGGACCTCCCGTCCTGGCCATTCTCTGGAGCCTCCGGATGTTCCTGCTGGTTGCAGATCTCTGGGCGTTGGGCTGGGCCGGTTTTGGGGCGGGCATGGAGGGGGGAAGCCGCACCGTGACCGCGGCACTGGTGTTCCGCGTGCTCGTCCTGCCCTGGATCCTCTGGATCCTGCTCGCCACCATCCTCGGCCTGTCGTTTTCCCAGACGGGAGGGGACGATTCCCTGATGTGGATGATGATCTTGAGCTGGTTCATCATCGGCCTCGGAAACGACTTCTTCTGGGCGATCCGGTCCAGAACGTCGCTCCTCAGCCGCTTCCGGGAGATCGCTACACAGCGACCCGGGGACACCCGGGGATGGTTTCGCGCTCTTCGGGCCCGTTGAATGCGGGACGCGCTTCCTGCCCCTTCACCGCGACGAACAATCGGCGAGGTATCGGCGATGCCGCGTAAAGGCGGGACGGAGGACTTGTCCCAACTCGTCCTGCATCACCTGGAGCTCCCGGTACCGGGCAACCGCCGCGGGCTGTGGCACCGCCCTCTCGGAACCCTTGGTCTTCACAAAGGCATCGGTGATTTCCGAAATTGTAACGGATTCCCCCTTCCCGAGTCGCCAACACCACAGCGCCTGGAGCGCGGCACCAAACCCTGCACCCTCACCCACCTGGAGCGTCACCACCTCGGCGTTGAAGATATCCGCCATGATCTGCCTCCAAAGACGGGACCGGGCTCCCCCTCCGGTGACGCGCACCTGTTTCGCATGAACGCCCAGTGCCGCCAGGCGGCGAAGTCCGTAATTCATTCCCAGCGTAACCCCCTCCATTGCGGCACGGGCAAAATGCTCCGCTCGGAACGTTCCCGTCCGGATCCCGAAATACACTCCGGTGCCATCGGGGACATTGGGGGTTCGCTCCCCCTCAAGGTAGGGCAACAGCACCAGGCCGTCCGAGCCAGCGGGAGCCCTGGAAGCCACACGTTCAAACGCGGCATGATCCAGCTTGAAGTCGCGTCGCACCATCTCGGTGGCCACGGTCACATTCATCGTGCACAACAGCGGCAGCCATTGATTCGCGGAATCACAGAAGGCGGCGATTTCCCCCTTCGGATCCACGACCGGCCTGCCGGAGCAGGCATAGATGGTGCCGCTGGTCCCAAAACTGGCGGTGACGACCCCTTCCCGCGTGTTTCCCGTACCGATTGCCCCCATCATGTTGTCGCCGCCCCCGGCGCTGACGAGGACGCCGGGAGCCAGTCCGAGCTCCCGCGCAGCCTCGGCGGTGAGCACGCCGGCGGGACGTTCACTGGATCTGAGGGCGGGAAGGGCGCCCGCGAGGTCCGGATCAATCGCGGCGATGGCCTCCGACGACCACCGCCGCTTCCTCACATCCATCAATGCCGTGCCGGAGGCATCCCCAAATTCCATGGTCCGCTCCCCGGTCAGCCAGAAGTTCAGGTAGTCGTGGGGCAACAGCACCGTGGCCAGCCGCCTGAAGTTCCGCGGCTCGTTGCGCTTGAGCCACAGGATCTTTCCCGCGGTGAATCCGGGGAGCACCGCATTCCCCAGTTTCCGGACCACGGCTCTGGGACCGCCCAGCGCACCGGTGATGTCCGCGCACTCCCCGGCCGTCGTGGTGTCGCACCAAAGTTTTGCCGGCCGGATGACTTCCCCCTTTCGGTCCAGCGGAACGAATCCGTGCTGCTGTCCGCTGACGCCGATTGCCACCACTTCCCCGGCCCCCGCCCGGGCCGCCTTGAGGGCACCCGCAACCGCCCGGATCGTGGCGGCACGCCAGGTTTCCGGGTGTTGCTCCTTCGCTCCGGCCGGAAGGCCGGGAATCAGGTCATAGGAGGCGGCTCCCTGTCCCAGGACGCGGCCATTGCGGGCGTCGACGACGAGGGCCTTGGTGGACTGCGTTCCGGAATCAATTCCGATGGTCAGAGTGCGTGAGGCCATGATGGATCGGTACGGTCGTGGGAGCGTGGACGGGTGTGGCGTTTCTGTCGAATGACGAATCCACCGGGTGAGGCCGTGGCCGCCCGAACTATTGCTGACACCCTGGGCAAAAGTACGTGCTCCGGCCCGACTGGAGGATTCGCCGAACCGGTTCCCCACAGGCTGGACAGGGTCTTCCCTCGCGATCGTAGACCTGAAACACCGGCGTCGGGCCGGCATCGGCGCTGACTCCAGGCGCGCGGTGATAGAAGCGGGGACCCGGGCGGCCGGACTCGTCCACACCCCGTTCGATGGCTTCGGTCAGCACCTCCCGAATGGATCGCCACAATCGTTCCCATTCCCTCCGATTCAGCGCACGGGCTTCCCGGGCCGGATGGATCCTGGAGCGAAACAGCGACTCGGCGGCGTAGATGTTCCCGAGACCGGCGATGCACCCCTGGTCCATGAGGCACACCTTGATGCCCCGCCGAGAGTTTCCCGCAATCCGCACCAAGGACGCCGGCCCGAACGATTTCTCCAAAGGCTCCGGCCCCAGGGAGCCCAGGGCGTCCCCGCCCAACTGAATCCTACCCAATTGACGGACATCCTCAAAGGCGAGGCCGACATCGCCCAGGTCGAACAGTGCAGCCGCGTGGCGGGTTCGGCTCCCCTGGGGGCTGACGACCTCCAGTCGCCCGCTCATCCCAAGATGAAGCAGCAGCAGATCGGGCGCAGCGGGCCGCGGGCCCAGCTGAAACACCAGGTACTTTCCCCGGCGCCGGATCCCTTCAATGCGTCGATCGCGCACTGCAGACAGGAACGAACCGGCGGGGAGCGGCCGGATCACCCGGGAATTGCACAGGGTGACGTCGCGAATCTCCCGACCCAGGATTCCGGGTAGGATCCGACGCAATGCCAGTTCGACTTCCGGCAACTCAGGCACCTGGATCTCCGCTCACGGAGTCCGAAACCCCGGGGCCGGTGGGGATTTCTTTCCGATTCCCGACCGGCACCAGGGATCGACGGATCACTTCTTGTCGGTCTTCTTCTCCGCATCCGCGAGCTTCTTGAGGTACTTCGCCGCATCCTTGTTGAAGTCCTTCAAACAGCTCTTGCAGCAGAACTTGATGGTCTGCCCATCCTTCACCATCTCGTACGGCGTCATGCCGCTGCCCTCAAATTTCTCATCCGACACCAGACAGTAGTCCAAAGTGTACGGCTTCGGCTTCGAACTGTTCGCATCCGCACCGCGAAGCATGGGCAGGCTCGCGAGGGCGGCCGCAACGGAGACCACGTGGAGGAGTTTCATTTTCAAGAAGGACAGGATTCGCTTTCGACGGCGGCAAGCTATCGGATCAGGCGCACGGTGGCAATGCGTCCGGCTTTCCGGCAATCCGGGAACAGTCCCGGACCTGCGACGACTCCCCGGGTTGGGCGTCACCCGGGGCCTACCCCTTGGCAACCGGCGAACCCCCGCCCTTGGGCGTGGATTCCGGGTTGGGAGTAACCACCTTCTCCGGTTCATTGACCGGGGGCGCCCCCGGACCCGCCGCGGCGGGATGGGGAACGACGACCCAGAAGTGACTCCGCGCCGTGGTCCAGTTTTTCAGCAACTCACCCGCCCTGGGTGATTCCGTGGACTCCAGGTGGGCATAGATCAGCGCTTCGACCTTCTTGGCCTCCGCATCGTCGGCGAGGCGCTCAATGCCGACCATGCCGGTGTTGTAACGCTTGGGGAATACTTCCGCAGGATCGTAGACATAGGCGCGCCCCCCGGACATTCCCGCCCCGAAGTTCCGGCCGGTTTCGCCGAGAACGACGACCAAGCCGCCCGTCATGTACTCGCATCCATGGTCGCCAACCCCTTCCACAACGGCAACGCCCCCGGAATTCCGAACGCAGAACCGTTCGCCGGCACATCCGGCCACGAACAGGCGGCCTCCGGTCGCGCCATACATGCAGGTGTTGCCGACCAGGCTGTTTTCGGCCCATCCGTACCTCACTCCGTCCGGAGGCCGGACGACGATCTCGCCACCGTTCATTCCCTTGCCGACGTAGTCATTGGCCTCGCCAATCAGCTTCAGGCGGACACCACGGGCCAGGAAGGTGCCGAAGCTCTGTCCGGCACTTCCCCGCAGGGTGATGTCGATGGCGCCATCGGGCAGACCTGCATCGCCGAATTGGAATCCGATCTGGCCCGAGACCTTGGTGCCGATGTTGCGACGGGTATTGTTGATCTTGTAGCTGAGTTTCGAGACCCCTTTGCCCTGCAACGCGACCCGGGCATCGTTGATGATCTTGTCATCCAGCGAACTGTCCCCGAATCGCTCATTCCGTTCCCGCGTATGGATGCGCGGCATGGTGCCGGTCGGATCCACCTGATAGAGCAGCTTGTCGAGCTGGAGCCCTGAAACCTTGGCCCGCACCTCCTCCGGAAAATCGGCCAGCGGACGACGCTCCATCAGGTCCGTCCGCCCAATGATCTCGTCGAGACGGCGGAAGCCGAGGGACGCCAGGATTTCCCGGACCTCCTGGGCGACGGCATTGAAGAAGGCCACCAGGTTCTCCGGCTTGCCCCGGAACTTCAGACGCAGCTCCTCCTTCTGGGTCGCGACACCCACCGGGCAGGTGTTGAGGTGGCAGACACGGAACATCGCACAACCGGCCGCAACCAGCGCCCCGGTGCCGAAGTTGAACTCCTCCGCGCCCAGAAGCGCGGCCAGGACGATGTCCCGTCCCGTCTTCATTCCCCCGTCCGTCCGCAGAACGATCCGGGAACGCAGATCGTTCAACATGAGGGTCTGCTGCGCCTCGGCCACCCCGAACTCAAACGGGCCCCCGGTGTTCTTGATCGAGCTCAGCGGTGAGGCACCGGTCCCGCCGTCGTGTCCGGAAATCAGGACGACGTCGGCAAAGGCCTTGGCAACCCCGGCTGCCACCGTGCCCACGCCGGCGCAGGCGACGAGCTTCACGCAGACCTTTGCCCGCGGGTTCACCTGCTTCAGATCATAAATCAACTGGGACAGATCCTCGATGGAATAGATGTCATGATGCGGCGGGGGGGAGATCAGGGGCACGCCCGGCACGCTGTAGCGAAGTCTCGCGATCAACGGACTCACCTTGTGCCCCGGGAGCTGTCCGCCTTCGCCCGGCTTCGCCCCCTGCGCCATCTTGATCTCAATTTCGGAGGCACTGGCCAGGTACGCGGGCGTGACGCCGAAGCGCCCGGACGCCACCTGCTTGATGGCCGAGTTCTTTTCCGTGCTGTAGCGCACGGGATCCTCTCCGCCCTCGCCGGAATTCGACTTGCCGCCGATGCTGTTCATGGCCACGGCCAGGCACTCATGGGCCTCGGGGGAAAGCGCCCCCAGCGACATTCCGGCGGTGGTGAACCGCCGGCGGATCTCCTCCACGCCCTCCACTTCGTCGATCGGCACCGCGGACGGCGCCGCCTTGAACTGGAACAAATCCCGCGGGCTCACCGGCTCCCGGCGCTCCACGGTTTCCATGTACTTCAGGAATTCCTCCCGCTGCCCGCTCTTCAGGAAGCGATGGAGGGTTCCCACAACCTGCGCGTTGTAGGCGTGGAACTCACCCCGGCCGCCCTTGGCAACCCGGTAGTTTCCACCCACATCGAGCGCCGCGGTCTCCGGCGCCGCGTAGGCCATCCGATGCCGGCGCACCGCGTCCCGGGCGATCTCTTCGAATCCAATGCCCCCCACCTGGCTGGTGGTGCCGAAGAAGCACCGGTCCATGACCGGCTGTCCAATGCCGATGGCCTCGAAGTTTTGCGCCCCGTGATAGCTGGCGATGGTGGAAATACCCATCTTGCCCATCACCTTGAGCAGGCCGGACTCCACCGACTTCCGGAAATTTCCGAGCGCGGTTTCCAGCGTCACGTCGCCATAGCGGCCGGCCTCGACCGCCTCGCGAATGGAATCAATCGCCACATACGGATTCACGGCGCTGGCGCCAAACCCGATCAGGGCGGCAAAATGATGCACGTCGCGGCACTCCCCGCTCTCGCAGATGAGGGAACACCGAAGTCGCTTGCCGACGCGGATGAGGTGGTGGTGGACCGCTCCGATCGCCAGAAGCATCGGTACCGGGACGCGTTGGGCATCCACACCCCGATCGCTCAGGACCAGCAGCGTCTTCCCGTCGTCGATCGCCTTCTCGGCCTCCTGCCCAAGGCGCGTCAGTGCGGCCTCCAGGGCTTCGGCACCGGCTGCGGAATCAAAATGGCAGGCCAGCAATGCCGACTGAAACGCGGGGTCCGGGATCTGCTGGAGGGCCGCAAGCTCGTAGTCATGGAGGACCGGCGAGGAAATCCGAACCTGCTTCGCGTGCTCGGGGGTCTCCTCCAGCCAGGAGCGCCGCGCACCGAGCGTCGTCCGCAGGGACATGACCACCTTTTCACGAATGGAGTCGATCGGCGGATTGGTGACCTGGGCGAACAGCTGCTTGAAATAATCAAAGAGGAGCCGGGGCCGTTTGGAGAGTACGGCGATGGGCGTGTCATCCCCCATCGATCCCACCGGCTCCAACCCGGAGATCGCCATCGGTTTGAGCAGATCGTCCAACTGCTCCTGATCCCAACCAAACGTGATCTGCTGAAGGGTCAGGTCGAGCAGGTTCACGGACCGGTGGGATTTCGAGAACGGCTTCGCGTGTCCGTCGAGGTCGAACAGGTTCCTCCGGAGCCAATCCCCGTACGGCTGCTGGCCCGACACCAGGTTCTTCACCTCGTCGTTGTCGAAAAACTTTCCGGCAACGGTGTCGATGGCCAGGATCTTGCCCGGTCCCAACCGCCCTTTGCGCACCACCTTCTTCTCGTCGAGCGAGACGACCCCGACCTCGGATCCCATGACCATGAGTCCGTCGTCGTAAATCTTGAAGCGCGCCGGCCGGAGTCCATTGCGGTCCAGGGTCGCCCCGACAATGCGGCCGTCGGAAAACACCACGGCGGCCGGGCCATCCCAGGGCTCATTGAGGCAGGAATGGAACTCGTAGTAGTCCCTGAGCTTCGCATCGAGTTCGGGACTGTATTCCCAGGCCTCGGGCGCCAGCATGGTCACGGCGTGGAGCAGGTTCCGCCCCGAGAGATCGAGGGCCTCGAGGGCGTTGTCGAGTGCCGCAGAGTCCGAACCTCCGGGCTGGATGATCGGGCGCAACGTTTCAATCTCATCGCCCCAGACTGCGGACTCGAGTTCCGTTTCCCGTGCCCGCGTCCAGTTCTTGTTCCCCAGGAGGGTGTTGATCTCACCATTGTGGGCGAGCATCCGGAACGGATGCGCAAGGTGCCAGGTCGGGAATGTGTTGGTCGAATACCGCTGATGGAAGATCGCGAGCGCGGATACAAACAGGGGATCCTTGAGATCCAGGTAGAATTTCGGCAGCTGCGGGGCATTGAACAGGCCCTTGTAGACGATGGTCCGGGCGCTGAAGGAGGGGCAGTAGAAGCCATCCACCTTCTCCGCCATCGCCGCGCGTTCCGCGTGGTTGCGGGCGAGGAAAAGCTTCCGTTCGAACTCATCCTCACTCCACGCCAGATCGCGTCCGAGCAGGCACTGCAGGATCTCCGGCATCGTGCTCCGGGCCTTGTCCCCCAGGCACCGGGAGTTCGTGGGGACCGGCCGCCAGGCGAGGAAATGGATTCCGTACCGTGCACACGCCTCCTCGACGAACTGCCGACACTTCGCGACCACGTACTTGTTGCCCGCCGGCGCAAACACGAAGCCCACCGCCAGGTCCTCCTCCTCCACCGCCTTCACCCCGAGCTTTTCCGCTTCCCGCTTGAAGAAGGCCTTCGGCAACTGGACCAAGATGCCCGCGCCGTCGCCCGTCTTGGCGTCCGCGTCCAGCGCACCCCGGTGCGCCAGGCTTTCCAACGCCTCCAGCGCAAACTGGACGATGCGCTGCTCCCGGCGGCCCGTGATGTTCGCGATGAAGCCGACGCCGCAGGCGTCATGTTCAAATTCCGGGCGATACAGGGATTGGGGGACCAGCGGATACGAATTCATGTTCAACAAGTGCACTCTTCGCACACGGCCGCCCGTGTGCATCCGGGCGAACGTACTGGACGCGTTTCTCACGACGCAAAATGTTTTTGGAGACTGCGGCGGGTCTTCCATCCGGTATCAGGCCCACCGTGAATTAGCCACCACGGCCCGTGCCCCGGATGATCCCCTCCCGGCCTAATGACGTCGCCACGGATGCCAGGGCTCGCGTGTGGCGGATTTCGGCGGATGCGTACCCGCATCTCACTCCTTTCCCTTCCCTCCGTTTTCCACTTAGCTCGGGTCGAGGAGCACATGCACCGATTCTTCACTCCCGGGTTCCAAGCCGATGCCACCGAGGTCGTCCTGCCGGAAGCCGAAGCCCATCACGCCGTGCGGGTGCTCAGGATCAGGATCGGGGACCCGGTGGTTCTGCTGACCGGTTCGGGCGGAGAATGGCACGGGCGGGTTCTGGCAGCCGGAAAGTCCGGGGTCCGGGTGGGGATTGAGCACCGGATTCAGCATCCTCCCCGGCCCCAGGAACTGATCCTGCTTCAGGCGATTGCCAAGGGCCCGGCGATGGAAGGGTTGCTGCATCGTGCGGTGGAGCTGGGCTGCTCCCGGGTCCTCCCACTGCTTTCGGAGCGCAGTGTCAGCCGTCCCGACGATCCGGAGACCAAGCGACTCCGCTGGCAGGGCATTGCCCATGAAGCGGCGAAACAATCGGGGAATCCCTGGCGAATGGAGGTCGGCACACCGATCACACCCGGGGCCTGGCTTCAGCAGGGGAACCTCCCGGAACTCCTGCTCGTCGCCTCCCTCATCGATTCCCCAACGAGTCCCAGCCGGATTCTTGACGAGCACCGCTCCCGGCTGGGCCGTCTGCCGGCAAGCCTGGGAATTCTGATCGGACCGGAAGGTGACTTCTCCGAGGCCGAGTACCACCTGTTTCGGGACGCAGGAGCCCGGGCCATCAGCCTCGGGCCGCACGTCCTGAGGGTGGAAACGGCCGTGACCGCCGCCCTGGCAGTCCTTCAGGCCGCCCTCGTGGATCTGCGCAGTGCACCAAATCCGTGACCCAAGGGCGGGGTACGGCTCCGGAACCGCCGCGACCCCGACCCGGCACCCGGATTCAGGCGGCTTCGCGCACCGGCCGGTGCACCGAGCCGACCTCGCCGTCCTGCTTGACCATCGGAACCCCGGCGCCCAGCACCGGGCGCTTGCCCTTGTGCCACCACAACACCAGCGCGCTGGCGATGTAGATGGAGGAGTAGGTTCCGGTGATGATGCCGGCCAGGAAGGTGAACGCGAAGTCGTTGACCGCCCCACCACCGAACAGGTACAGCGCGATGGTGGCCAGGAGGACCGTACCCGAGGTGATGATCGTCCGGCTCAGCGTCTGGTTGAGCGCCCGGTTCAGCAGTTCCCGGAAGGTGCCGGGGATGCCCAGCTTGAGGTCCTCACGAATGCGGTCGAAGATGACAATGGTGTCATTGATGGAGAACCCGATGATCGTCAGCAGCGCGGCAATGAACGTGGCATTGAATTGGCGCGCCTCGATCCATCCACCGGTCAACTGGTTCCCCAGTCCGGTGAGGGCGTAGATGCCAATGGTCATCAGCACGTCGTGGAGCACCGCAAGCACGGCACCCACCGCAAAACTGAACTCATAGCGGAACGCGACATAGATCAGAATTCCGAAGAGGGAGAGCAGGCTCGCGATGACCGCGGACTTTTGGATCTCCTGTCCAACGGTCGGCCCGATCTTTTGCAGCTCGATCCGTTTGAAGCCCGCCTGTGGGAATGCCTTGTTGAGGGCCTCCTCGATCTGGGCGCTGGTGCCCTCCGCGGCGGAAATGCGCAGGGTCTCCCCGGTGGCGCCCCCGCCTCCGGCGCTTCGGCTGTAACCGATGGTGGCATCGCCCTTGTTGAGGCGAAGCACCTCCGCCCGGATCTGGTCGACGGGGACCTTCTGCGAGAACTGGAGGGTCAGCCGGTCGCCGCCCTTGAACTCGACTCCCAGGAGATTCGCCCCACGGCCCACGATTCCGTAGCCAATGCCGAGGACGATGATCAACCAGGACAATATGAAGGCAGGCTTGGCCAGCTTCATGAAGTCCAGGTTGGTGCCCCGAATGATGTGCAGCATCCGAAGTCCGCCATTGAGCAGGGACGTCTTGGCCAGCAGGAAGTCAAAGATGAGGCGGGTCACCGTGAGCGCGGTGAACATCGAAACACACAGACCCACGGTCAGCGCGACACCGAACCCCTTCACCGTACCCGTGCCAAAGAGAATGAGGAGCACCGACGAGATCAGGGTCGTGATGTTGGCATCGAGAATCGTTCCGAAGGCCTTGCCGTAACCGGCGGACAGCGCGCCGCGCACCGACTTTCCAGCGGCCTGCTCCTCGCGGATGCGTTCGAAAATCAGGACGTTGGCGTCGACGGCCATACCCACGGTGAGCACGATGCCCGCGATGCCGGGAAGGGTGAACGTGACATCAAGTGAGCACATCACCCCCAGCAGGATCAGGATGTTCAGCATCAGGGCGACGTTGGCGACCACCCCGGCGAGGAGGTAGTACACAAGCATGAATCCGGCGACGGCGGCGACGGCGATCACCGCCGCCTGGATGCCGCTCCGGATCGAGTCGGCACCGAGCGAGGGATCCACGCCGCTTTCCTCGACAATCTTCAGCGGAGCCTCGAGCGGATTCTCCAGCGCGGTTGCCAGTTCGAAGGCCTCACGCTCGGTGAAGCTGCCGGTGATCTGTCCGGCACCCCCCAGGATCGGAGTATTGATGTTCGGAGCCGAAATGACCTCGCCATCCAGGACAATGGCCAGGCGCTGCCCCACATTCTTCTTGGTCACCTCGCCGAAGACGGCCGCGGCATCAAGGTTAAGGGTGAAATCGATCTCCGGGGACCCGGTGACCGTATTGCGGGCGACCCGGGCGGACTTGATCGACTTGCCCCCCAGCCCCTGCTCCGCCTGCCTCTTCACAATGATGGATTCCGGTCTTTCGACCCCGTTCTGATCGCGCGCGCGCATGGGCAGCAACACATATCCGGGAGGGATCAGCCCACTTCGAAGGTGGGTGCTGTTTTCCGGATCCACCAGGCGGAACTCAAGGAACGCGGCCTTCTGAATCTGTTCGCGGGCGGATTCCTTGGCGGATTCCTCGAGCCCGGGCAGTTGGACGACAATGCGGTTGTCCCCGGCCGGTTGAATGATCGGCTCCGCGACGCCGAAGGCATCGACGCGCTTGCGGAGCACCTCGACGGCCTGGTCGGCGAGGTAGTTATTCCCCGCCGTCAGCGCCGGAGCATTGCTGCGGCCGGAAAGATCCATTTCGAGGACGAATTCGGTTCCGCCCCGAAGATCCAAGCCGAGCTTGAACTCACCGGCCGCGGCGCGCTGGACCCGATTGAGGATGGCCCGGGTGGCGTTGGTGGCATTCCGGGAGGCGGCAATGGGAACGAAGTTGGTGGGAAAATACGCCCGGATGTCGTTCGTCCCGATGGCGATCAGGAGGCTTTGGTAGCCACGATCCGGGGACGCCTTGTCCAGTTCCTGGGCCCGCGCGACGATATTGGTGAACCTGGGGTCCACATTGGACGCGAGCTCGTCGAACTTGCTGACCAGGTTCCCCGCCTTGGGCGGAAGGATTTCGGTCAGCGACCAGGCGATGACGAAGACAACAAACAGTGCCTTCCAGAGATGGGTGCGATTCATGAGTCGGACGGACAAACACTGCGGCTCAGGCGCCGCGCTCGAGGATCTGGCTGACGGCGCTCTTTTGAAGCTCCAGCTTGGTGTCGCCGGAACGGACGGTGATGGCGTCGTCGCGAACGCTGGTGATGGTCCCGAGGATTCCCGCGGTGGTGGCCACCCGGTCCCCGGTCTTCAGCGTCTTCAACAGGTCGGCCTGCTCCTTGGCCTTCTTTTGCTGGGGCCGGATCAGCAGGACCCAGAAGATCACCACCATGAAGACGATCATCCCCAACTGCATCAGCATCGCCCGTTTTTGGTCCTCAGGGGAGGCATTCGGGGCGGGAGGAGTCAGCGCCAGCAGCAATTGAACAGGGAAATCACCCATGGTTTTGTGACAAATGAGGCCAAAGCCTATGAACGAAGCCCGCTTTGGCAAGACCTCGCTGCCTGAAATTCAGGGACCCCGAATCCATCGGGGAAGAAAATGTCACCCGAAATCATTGACCTGGGCGGCCCCAGGACACCGATTCCAGGCTCAAAGAGAAACGCCTTCCCGGGGTGCAAACCGCCCGGGAAGGCGCGGAAATCGTGAATTGGGAACCGGATGCCCGAGCGCCCGGTTCACCGGGGACTGCGACTAGCCCGGATATTTCACAACCTTTCGTCGCGAGGCGCAGCGAAAGCCCATCTGGCAAGGCGGCCGAAGCGATTCCGAGCCGGACTGTATGGGGACATACTGTCCGGCGAGGAACGCGAGGCCAACGCCGCCAGATGGGCTTGCAGCCAGCCGCAGTAGAAAGAGTGTGAGATGTCCGGGCTAGGGCGATCCCGCCGGCAATCCGCCCAGCGACGCGCTCTTCTTGCTCCCCCCGCGACTCTTGTCGGTCAGGGATCCCAGAAAGGCCACAATACTGTCCACCTGCTCCGGCTTGAGATCGAGCCCCAACTGAAGCCAGGCCATCTTCTTCACAGTCTCCGGGAGCGTCTTTTGGAGGCCATTGTGAAAGTAGGGTGCGGTGAGGGCGATGTTTCGGAGGCTCGGCACCTTGAAAACCATCTCATCGAATTCCTCCTTGGTGACGGAGATGCGCCCCTTGTCGTCCGAAATCTCGTACACGTTGACAATCCCCAGCTTCTTGAAGTTGTTGCCCCCGACCAAAGGGCCGTAGTGGCAGGTGGTGCAGCCCACGGAGAGAAACTGCTGGAGGCCTTCCAGTTCCTTCGAGGTCAACGCCTGATTGTTCCCCTTCAAGAAGTCATCGAAACGATCATGGGTGATCAGGGTCCGCTCGAACGCGGCCACGGCACGGGCAAAGTTGTCGTAATTCACCGGAGTCGTCTCCCCGGGGAACGCCTTCTTGAAGGCGGCCACATAGGTCGGGTCGGCATTCAACCGCTCCAGGACCACCTCGGGTCCCGGCATGGCCATCTCCACCGGATTCAACACCGGTCCCTTGGCCTGGTCCTCCAGCGTGGCCGCCCGGCCATCCCAAAACTGGGCCGAATGGAATCCGGCATTCAACACCGTGGGCGAATTGCGTCCGCCCCGCTTCCCGAAAGCCCCGGGAGAGGTGGCCTCATTGTCGACCCCGCCCTTCCCCCCGTCCACGGCATGGCACGAATTGCAGGACTGGGATTGGTTCACCGACAGCTTCTTCTCAAAAAAAAGCTTCTGTCCCAGGGCGACCCGATCAGGCGTATCCTGGTCGGACCCGGGCATCTTGTCCGGAATCGGCCCGATCAATTGCAGCGCCTTCTCCCGGAGCGCCTGGGGATTCGGCGCGTCCGCCGCGAAAGCGGAGCCGAGAAGGCCGGTGAGCATCGAGATCGACAGGAATCGGGGGAAGTTCATGGATATTTCGAAACCAGAGGGTGGAATTTAAGACAGGAAGATCAAGACCGTCGCGGCCGGAGGATGCCGCAGTCTTCGACCCACGCAACTGTGGAGCAGCCCGCGACCGCAGCGCGAATTGCGCCAAAAGTTTTGTTACCGGCAGAGGTACTGGGCGAAGAGGCTTGGAGGATCGATGTGCCATAAGTCCTGTTACCCTGGGGAGCGTGGACGAAACGATGAGCAAGGGGACGCGCAAGGAGGTACTGGAGA
>JAEUHD010000250.1 GCA_016793645.1 Verrucomicrobiales bacterium | reverse complement strand
CACGGCGGACTCCAACGCCTGCCGCGCCTCGGCGATTTGATTCCGGAGCCGCACTGTCGTCTCGGCCGATGGAGGTGACGGGACACCTGCGCCGGGCCGGTTTCCCGCCCCCTGCCGGATCACATCCTCCACCAGCCATTTCGCCAACGCGACTTGGCACACGGGATCCTTGGGAGATTTTGCCGCAGCCGCGCGCAGGAGCCGCGCGGCCTCGGTGTCATCGTCCCCGGCCAATGCCGCGCCCAGATCCGCCATTCGCCGGGCATCCTCCGGCCGGGACGCCAGCGCCTCCCGGCATTGGGTCACCCATCGCGCCCGGGTCGCCGCAGCGGCATTCGTCAGGCCGGCTTGGGCCTGGAGGTGGGACAATCGTTCCCATTGACCGGGAACCGGCGTCTTACCGGCCAGGGTTGCTTCGAGCCGTTTCGCTTCGCCGACGGGATCCAGCACCGGATCCCAGGCGTCGAGGCCATCCTTGGTATCGAATCCAAATTGAACCGTCACCTGAACAGCCGGTGTTCGCAGCGCCGCCCGGAGGCGGGCGTCGGATTCGCCCGGGCTGGCACCGTGGACCTGGAATCCCAGGGGCAGAAGGAGAAGGGCGGTGCCCCACCGGACGGACGCGATCACGGTGGTTTCATACGTGAGGTGCCAGGTCGGCGTCGAGACCCTCCGGATCCCGGGGGGGAATGTTCGAACCTGGATAACCCGGCCAACGCGGTTGACCCTCTGGCAGACCGCTTATACTCTCGACTGGCTCATGGAGGTTACATCCTCACAAATTCCCGAGAACCGGCGCTCCGCACCCCGGCGCGTTTCCTCGCCCGGCTGGGATGAAATTCTGGGTCCGGTTCGCGATTATCTCGACCTCGTCTCGCTGCGCATGGAGGCCGAGGTGGCGCAATTTGAGCCGGAGATTGCCGAGCACGCACGCTATGCGCTGCAGGGCCAGGGAAAGCAGCTTCGTCCGGCCCTGGTCGCCCTCGCGGCGGGCGCGGTGGGACGGACTTCGGAGGATCATGTCACCATCGGGATGGTGGTGGAGATGGTGCACCTTGCGACCCTGGTTCACGACGATGTGATGGATGGCGCCAGCGTTCGCCGGAGCCGTCCGACCGTGGGGGCGCGCTGGGGCAACCATCTGGCGGTGCTGCTTGGAGACTGTCTCTTCGCCCAGGCGATGAAGGTCGCGGCGGCGCTCCCCGCCGATGACATTTTCCGCTCCCTGGCCGTGGCGGCGAGCGCGGTCTGCACCGGCGAGATCCTCCAGAGCAACCGGCGGCGGCGATGGAATCTGCGTCGTTCGGACTACCTGAAGATGCTGGAAATGAAGACCGCGGAATTGTTCGCGGTGGCCACGGAGCTGGGAGCCCGGCACGCGGGGGGAACCCGTGAGCAGCAGCAGGCCCTCCGCGACTACGGTCTCGCCATCGGAACCGCCTACCAGATTTACGACGATTGCCTGGATCTGTTCGGAACGGAGAATGCCGCCGGCAAATCACTGGGGACCGATCTGGCCACCGGCAAGGTGACCCTGCCGCTCATTCTCCTGCTCGAACACGCCTCACCCTCGGATCACGCCGAGATCATCGGATGGCTGGAGCGGTGGGATCCCGCCTACAGCATTGGACTCCGCGCCCTGCTTCAACAGCATGGATGCCTCCAGGAGTCCGCGGCGACCATCGAGGGGCTCCTGGTGCGTGCCCGTGCGGCGCTTTCCACCCTGCCCTGCACCCCGGAGCGCGACGCCCTGGAACGCTTTCCCCGCCTGATCATGCGTCAAACCGCCTTGCTAGCCTCCTGACGATCGGGTTAATTCCCTCCACGGAATGGAGCCCATCCACCCTTCAGCGGAAACGGCGTCGAGTTCGACCGAGATTTCTGATCGGACCCTGGTCGCACGCGCCCAGATGGGAAACGACAGCGCCTTCGAGGAGCTGGTTCGGAGATATCAGCAGCGGATCTACGGGCTTTGCTACCACCTGACCTCGAATCACGAGGACGCCACGGATCTTGCGCAGGATGCCTTTGTGAAGGCGTGGAAGGCGCTTCGGACCTTCAAGGGCGACTCCAGCTTTTACACGTGGGTTTACCGCATCGCGTACAACAGCGTCCTCAACCACCTCAAGCAGCGGCGCTACCGGACGCCGCACCTGAGTCTCGATGATCTCGACTTCAACGCGGAGCATACGCCCGACCTGGTTGAGTTGGTTTCCGAGAAGACTCCCCGCCGCGAGGCGGGCCTGATGGAGCTCCAGAAAAGGTTGAACGAGGCGATGCAGAAACTGTCTCCTGAACACCGCGCCGTCGTGACGCTCCACGACATTCAGGGATTGGCCCACGACGAAATTGCGCGGATCATGGATTGCAATCCCGGCACGGTCCGCTCACGACTTTTCTACGCTCGCCAGCAGCTCCAAGCCTGGCTTTCGGATATCACGCCCTGAGACATGGAATCCCCGCAGAATCAGTCCCAGCCCTTGACGCGGCTGTTGCATTTGAAGCGGTTCGAAGCACCGCCTCCCGGATTTCATCGGAGGTTCCGGGCCCGGGTGATGACGAGGATCGAGATGGAGCGGGAGTGGGCTGAATTGCCGTGGTTTCACCGCGCCCTCACGGCCCTGACCCGGCAGCGGGGGCTGGCCCTGGCCAATGGCGTGGCCCTGGCCGGGGTGGCCTTCCTGGGGGTCGCCACCTTCCATATCGCCCACACCGTGGTAAATGAGGAGGACGAGTTCCAGATTTACGCGGCCCTGCCCCTCCCCTCGATTCCATCGCGGGAACCCGCGGGCCTTGGCTCCGCCGAGGGCGCGATGCTGGCCCAGGTGGAGGGCGCGGTCGGTGCCACTCATTCCCTGGTGCTTCCCGCCAGCACCGGGGCTTCCTGGTCCGGCGGACGCGTTGCGGCTGCGGATCCGGGGGCGGCACCAGGATGGCTTTTCGATCCGCCCTCCGGCAAGTCTCGCAAGGCCCCGGCTCCCCGCTTTGTCCTGCCCGGCAGCGTCCGCTCCTCCGATTCCGGGCAGTAGGACGTGACCCGTTCCTTCAGGAACGTGGCAATCCTGACGAAAGACGCTGGCCGCGGTTGCGGGTCGGCATCCCCACTTCCCGGGTGCCTCCCGCCGCGGCGGCACCTAAACCAGCTCAGCCCGCCTTGATGAACACCAGGGTGAGCTTCTGCTCCGGAAGCGGGATGACCAGTCGGCCGTTATCCTGAAGAGTTCCCTCGCGGGGATCCTCCTTGGCGGGTCCCTTGAAGGTGAAAATGTAACGATCCCCGTTCTTGCTCCACGTTCCTTCCGTGGACAGATCCGGGAAGCCCGCGCCCTTTCCGTCCCCGAGGATTTTCGTAACCAGGGCCTTGAATTGATCCGCGGGCGAAATCGGAGTCGGCGCTGCCGGGGTGCCCGCCGGAGGCGCCACCTGACCGCGGGGTCCCAGGCGATAGCGCGCCGACAAAGAGGCATCCAGCCGGGGAGCCGCATTGGGATCCTCAGCCGCCGGCGCCGGTGCGGTGGGCAGTTGCGGCGGGGGAACCCGGAGCACAAACCGGTGGTCGGGGTAGACGGTCATGTTGGCTTCGCCCAGCAGGAGATTGAGCACCTGGCGGAGGTTCTTCAGATCCGCAAGCGCCATGTTCACACGGCGGCGGCGGGCGTCCGTATTGATCGCACCCATGTCGGTGCGCCAGCGGCCCAGAATCCGTTCTTCGTCAAACTTCGGCGATTTTCCCGTCTCGAGGAAGCTCTTCAGATCCGCGAGATCGACCGATTTCACCACTTCGAGGATTTCCGGGTTGTTGAGATATCCCTGGGTCCGCGGGTGGTTGATCAAGGCGCTGAAGCCGGCCTGGTCCTGCAACAGCTTCAGGTAGTCGGTATCGGTGAACACCTCGGTGACGTCCGGCCGTTCAAAGAGGGCGAGGAACGGCGGATATTCGACCAACCGGTTCGTCAGCGCGGGATTGGCGTAGATCAGACCCATCAGGTCCGCGACGGAATTGAACTTTGCCGGAGTGCGGTCCAGTGCGGAAAACGTCTTGTCCCATCCCGTCTCCGCCATGCCCCGGCGCAGGGAATTGACATGGCCGATCGGCGAAGGCTCGGCGTCGCCGGACGTCTGGGTGGTCAGGTAGCCCTGGGAGTAGATGGGCTTTCCCACCGCGAGAAACACGCACACACCGGTCAGCATTCCCACAAACACGCCGATCGCCTTGTTCATCTTCTCGAAGGCCTGACGGGTCGGATCATCCTCCTTGTACTTGAAGTGAAGCTCCACCGGACGATGCGCCGCGAACCCGACGCCCACGGAAATCAGCCAGACGATGGCGAATCCAATCACAGCCGGGAGCACCAGGAGCCAGGTGAAGGAGATGGCACCGAGCTTCGGAAGGATGGGCGCAATGACACCGCCGAGCGTGGTGGCCAGCGCGAGGCCGATGAGCGCGCCGATGAACGCCACGGCGGCCCGGATGCCGCCCAACTGCATTCCGAGGGCGGCAAAGCCACCCACCAGCACGACCGCCAGAAGCCAAGTGAGCATGGGCGACGGTAGGACGAAGCAGCCCCGGGGTGCACGCGGAAAATTCTGTTTGTGAACGGCGCGCCGCGGCGGTGGCACGCAGCGGAGTCGCCGGGGGACGATTCGAAAACTCGGAGGACCGGGTCCGTTCCTTGACTTGGGCGGTCCGCTCCCTAGCCTGCCGGCGCATGCAAGGCCGGCTCATCGGGTGCGCGTTCACCATTCTCGCACTGATTGCATTTCCGCTTACCTGTCCCGCGCCCGTCATCTACCGCCCCGGGGAAGGCTGGACCTACGAACCCGTGGGAGGCAGCGGCTCCAAGTGGCAGCGCAAACGGGCCAAGGACCAGCTCCAGGTCGCCCAGGAGGCCTTTGACCGCGGCAGCTATCGCCTCGCCACGAAGGCGGCCAACCGCGTCGTCTCCGTCTGGCCCCTGTCCGACTATGCGGGGCCCGCGCAGTATCTCGTGGGACGCTGCTACGAGGCCCGCAAAATGGATGAACGGGCGTTCAAATCGTACCAGATCGCGCTCACCAAATATCCCAAGGTGGGCAATTACGACGAGATCCTCGGCAGACAATACGCCATCGCCACCCGGTTCCTCGGTGGCCAACGCTTCCGGCTCTTCGGATACATCCCCCTGTTCCCGAGCATGGAACGGACCGCCAAGATGATGCAGGAAATCGTCGGCAGTGGTCCCTACTTCACCACCGGTCCGAAGGCGCAGCTCGACACGGGAACCGCCCACGAGAAGCAGAAGAACTACCCGCTGGCCGTCAAGGCGTATGAAAAGGCGGCGGACCGCTATTTCGACCGGCCCGCCGTGGCCTCGGACGCCATCTATCGGGCCGGGAAGGCCTGGGAGAAGCAGGCCTTGAAGGCCGAGTACGACCAATCCAAGGCCGGCTCCTCCATTGCCCTGATGCAGGACTTTATCGAGCTGTATCCGCAGGACAGCCGCGTGCCCGACGCACACCAGACCATCGACATTCTCCGGGGGGAACAGGCGCGCGGCGCCTACGAAACCGGCCGCTTCTACGAACGCTACAAGCGCTGGCAGGCGGCGTTGGTCTATTACAACGAGTCGCTCCAGCGGGATGCGAATTCACAGTACGCGGAGGAATCGCGACGCCGCATTGAACTGCTGAAGCCGCTGGCGGAGGCACAGGTGAAGCGGATCGCGGAGTACGAATTGAAGGTCCGCAACCGCGCCACCATCCGCGCCACCAATTCGCCGGCCATGAAGGCGCAGAAGGCGGCGGCTCCGGCTTCCACCTCGACCAACGCCCCCGCGTCCTCGTCCACCAACGCGCCGGCGGCCAAGCCCTAATCCGGACCCGCGCCGATGTCCCTGAATACTTTCGAGGAACCTCCGCATGCCGTCCGCGGATGGGCTCCAGCCAGCCGCTCCTCGGCTTCCGGATCCCTGCCCCGGCGGATCGGTTCCCTGGGGATTCTTCTCACGGCCTGCGCCCTGTTCGCCGCCGGCTGCGCCTATTCGCTCGGCCCCACCAACCAGCAGGTCGCCGGCGCCCAGTCCATCACGATCGAGGCGTTTCCCAATGAGACGCTGCAGCCGGGCCTCACGGATGTCGTCAACAACGCCGTCCGGAGGCAGGTCCAGCGCGACGGCACGTTCCACCTCGAAACCCGGAACACCGGCGACATTGTCGTCACCGGCACCATCATCCGTTACGGACGCCTTCCCCTCGGGTCCCGGCGCGATGACGTGCTCACGCCCCAGGATTACGACATCAGCATTGTCGCGAAGGTGAAGGCGATGCGCGGGGGCCAGGTGGTGTATGAGGGGGAGGTCATCGGACGCGCCCTCGTGGCGTCGACACCCAACCTGAACGTGTCGGAACGCGAGAACATCCCGGTGGCCGCGGAGAACCTCGCCCGGAACCTGATCAGTTCCATCGCCAACGGCTCATGGTAGGGCGCCTGATTCCCATGGGGTCCTCCGGCATCCGCGCCTGCGTGTTCCTGGCCGCGCTTCTGGGCGTCGGACTTTCCGCCGCGGACTGGCCGCAATGGCGGGGACCCCGGCGGGACGGGCATACCCCGGACACCCTGCCGGACGCCCTGCCGACCGGCATGGCCCCGTTGTGGCGCCTTCCGGTGGGACACGGTTACGCCTCCCCGGTCGTCGCCTCCAACACGGTCGTCTATCTGGACGAGGCCGGTGGCCGCGAACTGGCGCATGCCGTGGATTCGCTCACCGGGAAACCGAAGTGGACCACACCGCTGGGTCCGGTGTTTTCCGATGAGTTTGAACCGGGTCCCCGGTGCACTCCCCTCGTGGACGGTGATCGCGTCTACGTCCAGACGGCACTGGGGGAACTCCAATGTCTCTCCCTCGCCACGGGCGCGTTTCGTTGGGGGACCAACTTCGCGGGCTATGGGATGCAATGGGTCCACGACCGGGCCTCCAACATCGGGGCGGCCAGCCGCCGCGGCAACACCGGGTCGCCTCTCGTTGAGGGCGACCGGCTTCTGGTCCAGGTGGGATCCACCAACGGAGCCGCATTCGTGGCCTTCGACAAGGTTTCCGGTGCGGAGCTGTGGAGATCCCAGAATGACCTGACCTCCTTCTCCTCCCCGGTGGTCGGAACCCTGGGAGGACGCCGGCAGATGGTTGCCGTCACGTGCGAGGGACTTCTCGCGCTCGACCCCACCCAGGGAGCCCTGCTGTGGCGGATCCCGTTCAAGACCGGCGCCAACCGGAACGTGCTCACCCCCATCGTGGCCGACGACACGGTGTACTACTCGAGTCACACCACCGGGCTCCGGGCAACGCGGGTGAGTCCCGAGGGTGGAGCCGTCCGCGCCGAGGACGCCTGGCTGAACCGGGACGCAAAGATTAATCTGTCCACACCCGTGGTGGTGGGCCGCCACCTGTTTGGTCTGGGCCCGACCCGCGACTTCATCTGTGTGGACCGCGACTCGGGGAGGATCCTCTGGTCGCAGCCCGGGTTTGGAGCCTCTGCGGCGACGCTGGCGGCGTCCAATGGGCGGCTCCTGATCCTGACCGATCTCGGGGAGCTCGTGTTGCTGGCGGCGAACCCGGAGCGATATGAGGAACTCGGGCGCGCCCAAGTGTGCGGGAAGACCTTCAGCCATCCCGCCTATGCCGGCGGGGTGCTCTACGTGCGCGATCCCCAGCAGCTTGCCGCCTTCCGGTTGTAGGTCCGGGCTAGTCGGCCGCCTCGCGCTCCAGATACTCCAGCCGCCCCGCCGCGGATTCCCAGGCGGTGGTCTTCGCGCCGATCTCGGCGGCGATCTGCCGCATTTCCGTATTGAGCGCGACCGCGCGGCCCGGCTCGGTGTAGGTCTCCGGCCGCTGCAGTTCCTGCGTGAGCGCCGCCTGCCGCTCCTCCAGCCGGGCGATGTCGGCCTCGATTCCGGAAACAAGTTTTCGCTGGGCCGAGACCTGGCGGCGCGCCTCGGCATTCTGCTCCTTGCGCTCCCGTTGCGACCGGGTGTCCGCCTTGGACGGGGCCGCCTTCGCAGGGGCCGGAGCGGACGCCACGGCCTTCGGCGCCTCGGGCGGGCGACCATTCTGCAATCCGGAGGTCAGCGCCGCGCGCGCATTCACCGCCTTGGATTTCTCGAGGTAGTAGTCGTAGCCCCCCGCATAGGGGGTGAGACGCCCGGCGTTCACGTGGACGACCTTGGTCGCCAGCGCCCGGATGAAGTACACGTCGTGGCTGATGAAGATCAGGGTTCCCGTGAACTCGCTCAGCGCCGCAATCACCGCGTCAATGCTGCCCATGTCGAGGTGCGTCGTCGGCTCGTCCATCAGCAGGAAGTTCGGCGGATCCAGCAGCAGCTTCACCAGCGCCAGGCGGCTCTTTTCACCCCCGCTGAGCACCCCGACCTTCTTCTTCACGTCGTCCTCCCGGAAGAGAAAGCAGCCAAGCAGCGCCCGGACATCCGTTTCGCGAACGAGCCTCGGCGTGTCGAAGACCTCCTCCATCACCGTGCGGCTGGAGTCCAGCATTTCGCTCCGGTACTGCGAGAAATAGCCGATCTTCACCTTCAGCCCGACATCCCGTTCCCCGGCCTGCGGGGTCAGCACTCCGGCCAGCAGCTTGAGCAGCGTGGACTTTCCGGCGCCGTTGGGACCCACCAGCACGGTGCGTTCCCCGCGCTCCACCTGGAACTCGAGTCCCCGGTACACGACGTGGGACCCGTAGGCGAAGTCGAGACCGCGCAACGTCATCACCCGCTGCCCGCTCTGGTCCGGCTGGGGAAATGAGAAATCCACGGTCGCCGCAGCCGCCTGGGGCGCGTCGATGCGATCCATCCGCGCGATCTGCTTCAACTTCGCCTGCGCCTGGCTCGCCTTGCTGGCCTTGGCCCGGAAGCGGTCGGCGAATTCCTGGAGTCGTGCAATCTCCCGCTGCTGATTCTTGAACGCCGCCAACTGCTGCTGCTCCCGGGCGGCCCGCTGTTCGAGAAACGAGTCAAAGTTCCCCGTGTAGTCGAACAGGGCCGAACCCCGGATTTCCAGGATCCCCGTCACCAGATGGTTCAGGAACTCGCGATCGTGCGAGATCAACACGATGCCGCCCGGATAGGACACGAGGTACTCCTGAAACCACAGGAGGGTCTCCAGGTCCAGATGGTTGGTGGGCTCGTCCAGCATCAGGAGGTCCGGCTCCTGCACCAGCAGCCGCGCCAGATGCGCGCGCATCACCCAGCCGCCGCTCAACTCCCGCGCCGGCCGGTCGTAGTCGGTGTCCCGGAAGGACAGCCCCTTCAGGATCCGTTTCGCCTTCGCGACGAGCGTGCCGTCAAACGATCCGTATCCATCCTCGTCCTCCAGATGGCTCGTCGCCAGTTCCAGGACGGTCTGCTCCCCGACCGGGGCGCTTTCCTGCGGCAGGAATCCCACGGTGGCGCCCCGCTGGGACGTGATCAGGCCCGTCGTGGGCTCCTCCTGTCCCAGGATGAGCTTGAAGAGCGTGGACTTCCCTGCGCCATTGGGCCCGACCAGCCCCAGGCGATCGGTCCGGTTGATGGTCAGCGTGACGTCTTCGAAGAGCGTGCGTCCGCCGTAGGATTTGGAAACTTCCGTAAGGGTGAACATGGGCGGTCACCCGGCGTTGAGTTGCGACAAATGCTTCACGAAATGGCGTTCGAGGAACTCGCCGTGCAACGCGGCGTTTCCGTGCAGCACCTCGAGCAACCCCTCACGGAACCGCCGTCCCCGGGAATCCACCCCCTGGGTCAGGACCGAACCAAACGTGACATGGAGCAGTTGCCTCCCTGCGCGTTCGTCGAGATACACCGGCTCGTCCGACGGTCCCCGATACGGAGGCAGCGCCGCCACCTCGGCCGAGGTGGTCGAAATGTGATAGCTCGCCCGATCCGTATCGAAGCGTCCGCGACAGTAGGCGGCGATTTCCGCGAACAGTGCCGGCGCCACCCGTGCCGCCACTCGCAGCGCCTCCAGATAGCTGGTTCCCGCCGTCTTCACATGGAGCTTCGAACCGCACACCCGGCCAATGATGGGATAGACGCTGAATTTGTCCGATCCGCTATGGATGCTGATCTTGTAGGGACCGGCAAAGCGCGCGATCGCCGCGTGGATTTCCAAAAGCGTCTCAAACCGCTCCAGGTCGCCCCGGTAATCCACGCCTTTCTCAAACTCGCCCACGAACCGCGGAGCCAGGCTCACCAGATTGGGAACGCCGCGGCGCTGCAGCTCGAGCGCGAAGAACAGGTGCTCGAGCGGCGACGTCGGTGAGTCCGTCTCATCGACCGAAACCTCGATCTCCCCCCTGCCCCCGGAAACGGACGCGATCACGGTCCCCATCTCCGCGGCGTGCGCGGTGGCGCGGCCGTACTTGACGATGGCCCGCAGCAGCGACTCCTCGTCAAAGCGGAGTGGCGCCATCCGGCTGCTCACCGTGAACACCCGGTCGAGATAATAGTCCCTCCAGCGGAATCCCTCATAAAGGCCGTCCGTCTCCTGACGCGCCACGGCCGATCGCAACGCCGCCTCGTCCATCGTATCCGCGGCGTTCTCCACGAAGGCGCTCGGGTCGATGGTGAAAAAGCAGAATCCCGCGGCGGCCACCGACCGGACATCCTCCGGCGTCTTGAGGTGGTCCCCGTCCGCGCCCCACACGTCGGCAAAGCCCGCTGCATCCAGGGACTCCCGAGCCGCGGACATCACCTCGGCGGGCGTTCGCTGCGTTCGCGTCATCTCCCGGATGGACTGCTGGGCGAAGATGGGCGCGAAGTCGGAGAACTGCCGCACCGCGGCCAGGTGGCCCGGCGTGGCCAGGCCCAGCCGGTCGCCAAATCCGAAGGACTTCTTGAGTCCCAGAGGTACGGGAGCATTCACAGGCCCGGCAGTATGCGAACCACCCCGCGTGCGGGGAACAAGAAAACGCCGTCCATCCGGAGCCCCGGAGTCCGGAATACGATCCGTCACGGGCCGCGTCCGCCCCGCTCCACCAGGGAGATCTTCAACCCCTGAAACCAGGGACCGGCCAGCCGCAACGGACCGGGGACACTCCCTTCCGCCATTCCCCTGGGCTGCAGGAATTCCCTCGCCTGCCGGAGGGACCGAACCTCGACCACCAGTCCGAGGGACTCCTCCGGGTCCGCCGTGACGACGCGAAGGGCGGGTCCGGATCCCAGCTTCCAGAACCCATCGGACGCGGACGCGACCGGGTCCAGAAGCGCCTGCCAGTGCTTGCGCATGGCGGCTCCATCCCGGACGCCGCAGGTCACTTCCCGGACCCCAACCACTGACAAGGGACCTCCGGCGCGGCTTTGAAGTTGGTCCCGCAACGGGAGTCTCCGGGATGCGACATCATCCTCAAACCGGCACAGG
>JAEUHD010000244.1 GCA_016793645.1 Verrucomicrobiales bacterium | reverse complement strand
GCGCGCCACGCTCGAGGCGGGGGACTATCGTCACTATGACCATGTGATCGAAACCCTGCTCGAGGAGGGCATCGACTCCCTCGATCTTGCGAATGCGCTCCTCCACCAACTGGCCCGTGGTGCCGAGGAAACCGCCCCGGCGTCCCCCCCCCGCAGGCCCGCCCCTGCCCCGGAACCGCGCCCCGCACCGGACGCCGCCCCGCCCCCGTCGCGCAAGGCGCCCCATGCTGGCCACCCGGACCGCCCGGAACGCTCCCCCTCACCCCGCAACCCTAAGGACGCGGGCCGTGGCCCAACAACCCCTCCCCCGCCGCGCCCGCCACGCCCGGCACCGAAGCCGGAGCCGACACCCTCGGTGAACATCGAGGCGCCGTCTGCCTCCCCCTCCATTCCCGCCACCCCGTCTCCGGCAGCGCCAACCCCACGCGTCCCAAAAACCCGCGAGCGACGGGAGGCCCGGGCGTCCGGATTCACCCGCCTGTGGCTGGGAGCCGGCATGGAGCACGGCCTCACCGCCACGGATGTCTCCAACTGTATTCTTGGCGAAACTGGACTGCCCGCCCAGGTGGTGGGTGCCGTGGACCTCCGGGAACGACATGCGTTCGTCCAGGTCGCGGAAGCCCATGTGCCGGCCATCCTGTCCCGCCTGAATCGAACCCAGCTCGGCGGTCGCCGCCTGAAGGCAAAGATCGCCTGATCCCCAGCCCCGTTTCCATTCCATGCCCGATCAATCCGATATCCTCGCCGTCCTCAAGACCGTCCGGTACCCCGGATACAGCCGCGACATCGTATCGTTTGGACTCGTCAAGGAGGTCCAGGTGGAAGGGGACGCCGTCGGAGTGCTCATCGAACTCACGACGCCCAACCCAGCCCTGGGCGAGCAAATCGCCGACGCCGCCCGACTCGCCCTTCGCGACCGGATTCCCGGGCTCAAGGATGCCCACGTCCAGGTCCGGGTCCCGGCCGCCCCGCCGGCGGGCGCACCCCAGCCCGGAGCCGCCGTGTCCCGATCGAAAATCCCCGGGATCGGGCGAATCATCGCCGTCGCCTCGGGAAAAGGCGGCGTGGGCAAATCCACCTGCGCCGTCAACCTCGCCTGCGCCCTCCGCCATCTCGGGGCCCGCGTTGGGTTGATGGACGGCGACATCTACGGCCCCAGCATCCCACTCATGATGGGAATCCAGGATCGCCCCACGGTGAACGATGCGGAACAACTGATCCCGCCGTTCGCGCACGGCGTAAAGTTGATGAGCATGGGCTTCCTCATCCCCGACGATCAGCCGGTGATCTGGCGCGGGCCGATGATTCAGAAGACCATCCAGCAGTTTGTGCATCAGGTGGACTGGGGCGGGCTCGACTTCCTCCTCGTCGATCTGCCGCCGGGCACCGGGGATGCCCAATTGTCCCTTTGCCAAACCGTCCCCCTCGATGGCGGGGTAATCGTTACGACGCCCCAGGCGGCTTCGATCGGGGTCGTCCGAAAGGGCATCGCAATGTTTGAGAAGGTCCAGGTCCCCATCCTCGGCATCATCGAAAACATGAGCTACTTCACCGCACCCGACGGTTCGCGCATCGAGATCTTCGGACACGGGGGTGGCAGCGACGAGGCCTCCCGCAGGGGCATTCCGTTTCTGGGGGAAATCCCCCTGATTCCAGGGATTCGCGAAGGCGGAGATCGCGGCATTCCAGCCGTGGTGGGTGATCCGACCGGTCCCGCCGGAGCCGCGTTCCTCGACGTCGCGCGGAAACTCCAGCAGCGGCTGGGCTGAAGGGCACCGCGGTGCCATGCCCCCTCAAACGAGGTTTTGACCCGGACGCAGGATCCCATAGGGTAGAGGCCGTGCACACCGTCCTGCAGCGTTTCCGGGTCGCCCCCACGGTGATCCCCCTGCTGGCCCTGGGCTGGGCGTTCTCCACGGCCAGCGCCGGCGAAAAGGCGGCGATTTCGGTCCCGATCAAGCCGCCCTCCTCGGGAAGTCCCGCCCTGACGCGCCCGCAGCCGGGAGTCGAGTCGATCAACCCGGGCAATTCCGTCGGAGGCGTGGTGGATCCGTCGGCCGCGCCTCCCCAGATTTCGCCGAGCGTCCCGGACGCGCGGACCCAGAAGGAAATCATTGAGCGCATCGACCGGAAGCGGAATTGGCTTCTGGATGACTCCCCCAAGTCGGGAAAATCCCCGGGAGCAAGCCTCCTGCTCGAATCCCTCGACAATCCCGATTACACCTCGAATCCCCGGCGCCCCACCACCTCCCTCGAACGGAGACTGAAGTCCGGCAGCCGCGCTTCCAATGCGGGCGAGTCGGCGGCCCGCGAACCATCCGAACGGGAGGCCTATTCCGAATCCGACGACCATTTCCTGGGTGAGAAGCCCGGCGATCCCTGGAGCCTCCGGAGGAACTCCACCGGGCTCAACCCGCTCTCAGCAGGAACCGCCACCCCTCTTCTCCCGTCGTACCAGTCCGCATCCCCGCAGGCTCCGGGTATCGACATCGCGCGACCGACGGCGTCGGCGACGCTCGGCCGCAACGCCGGCCTCGACTCGCTGTCCCAGGAACGGCTGGATCGGTACCAGCGCCTCTCGGGCACAGACGTCCTCGGGGAGCGCACGACCTCGCTGGCCGCCTCGGTGGATCAATCCCGGTCCCGCGAGTCCCGTTCCGAGTTTCTGGGCCATTCCATGAAATCTTCCGCCGACGCCGCCGGCGGACCCGGCAGCCTGCTTCCCAAGGAGAATCCGCTCACAGCCCAAAACCCCGTACGTTCCTCGCTGGCGTCCCCGAATCCCCAGGGAATCGTGGCCAATCCGTACGCCGGTCCGCCCGCGCCCCCCGAGCCCTATGTGACTCCGGCGGCGAAACTCCTTCGAGCCCCGCCCGTGGAACCTCCCCGCTTCCGTCCGTGATCCGCCTGCTGTCCGCCACCCTCTTCGCCATCCTTCTCGTTGCCGCCCCCCGGGGAAATGCGGCGGAGGCCAGGATCCGCAAGGTGCTTCCCCACCTCATGGACGAAAAAGGCCGGATCTCGACGAAGCCTGGACTGTTTGATCGCGACGGCTATCAGCAGTCGCTCCGCCAATCCCCCCAGCGCGTCAGCGGGATCCGATTCGATGTCCAGTGGAAGGCTCCCCGGGAAAAGCGGGACGATTTGGTCATCCGCATCGAATTGCGCACCGCCAAGGGGGAACCGGGTGCCATCACCGTGGTCCAGGCCCCCACCCGGGACAACCGCAAGTTCGGCGGTTGGTCCACGGTGATCCTGAAGTCGGAGGACTACACGCGGTCCGGGGAGGTGCTGGCCTGGCGGGCGGTGCTTCTGGACGGGGATCGCGAGCTGGCGGAACAAAAGTCGTTCCTCTGGTAGAAACGTCGGGCCGCCCGCAAAAGGAGGGCCCCGGTCGATGACCGTCGGGGGAACCCGCGCCAACCCGGCGCCCAACCCACCGATTTAACGCCCGACGACCACTGCAATTCTTGCCAACCCGGGTCCGCCGTCGTTTCCTAGCGGTCCGGACTTCTCCCGGTTGAAACGCATGAAGGTGCTCGTGATCGACATCGGTGGAACCCACGTCAAGGTCCTGGCCACCGGACAAAAGGAACGCCGCGAAATCCCCTCGGGTGCGCGGATGACCCCGCGGCGGATGGTGTCCGAGGTTCGGAAGCTCACCAAGGACTGGTCCTTCGACGCCGTGTCCATCGGCTACCCCGGTTTCGTCCTCAGGGGACGTCCGGTCGCCGAGCCACACAATCTCGGACGGGGCTGGGTGGGCTTCGATTTCCGGAAGGCCTTCGGAAAGCCCGTCAAGATGATCAACGATGCGGCCATGCAGGCCTACGGCAGCTACCGGGATGGCAAGATGCTCTTCCTCGGACTGGGCACCGGACTGGGCTCCTGCATGGTGATTGATGGCATCATCGAACCGATGGAACTCGCCCACCTGCCCTACAAGAAGGGCACCTTTGAGGACTACGTCGGGCTCCGCGGCATGGAACAGCGGGGAAAGAAGCGATGGCGGAAGGAGGTACGCCGGGTGGTCGAAACCCTCATCGCAGCGCTCGAACCCACCGATGTCGTGCTCGGGGGCGGCAATGTGAAGAAACTTCACGAGATCCCCGAGGGATGTCGCGCCGGCGACAACGACAACGCCTTTCTCGGAGGATTCCGCCTCTGGAATGCGACCGCAGGTTCCACTCCCTCCCCGCGTCGTCCCAAGGGCCGCTGATCCCAGGACCCACCGGATCCTCCTTCATTTTCCATGAGCACCGCCTCCCGCACCCGACTCCTTGCCCAGCGCCCCGCCTGGAAGTCGCTTTCCACCCATTTCAAGAAGATCGCCCGGGTCCATTTGCGCGACCTCTTCGCCGGGGACCCCAAGCGCGGTCAGCGCCTCACCGCCTCCGGCGCCGGTCTCTTCCTCGACTACTCCAAGAACCGGATCGATGACGAAACGCTTCGTCTGCTCACCGCACTCGCCGAGCAATCCGGCCTGGAGGCCCGCATCGAAGCCATGTTCCGGGGGGAGCGCATCAACCGCACCGAGGGCCGTTCGGTCCTTCACGTCGCCCTGCGGGCTCCGCGCAACGCCTCCATTCTGGTGGACGGCAGGAACGTGGTCCCCGAAGTCCATGAAGTCCTCGACCGGATGTCCGCCTTCGCTGACCGGATCCGGAGCGGGAAATGGAAGGGCCACACCGGACGTCCGATCCGCAACGTCATCAACATCGGCATCGGCGGTTCGGACCTCGGTCCGGTCATGGCTTTCGAGGCGCTCCGTCATTACAGCGACCGCACCCGGACATTCCGGTTTGTCTCCAATGTGGACGGCATTGATTTCATCGAGGCCACCCGCGATCTCGATCCGGCGGAAACCCTGTTCATCGTTTCCTCCAAGACCTTCACCACGCTGGAGACGATGACCAATGCGGGCAGCGCCCGCGACTGGCTCCTGCAGGGTCTCGGCGGCGACCCCAAGGCCGTGGCCCGCCATTTCGTCGCAGTGTCCACCAATGCGGAGAAGGTGTCCGCCTTCGGGATCGACACGGCCAACATGTTCGGGTTCTGGGACTGGGTCGGAGGCCGTTACTCCATGGATTCCGCCATCGGACTCTCAACGATGATCGCGGTCGGTCCGGACGCCTTCCGGGAACTGTTGTCCGGGTTCCATGAAATGGACCGGCATTTCCAAACCGCCCCCCTCGGGAGGAACCTGCCGGTGCTCCTCGGCCTGCTCGCGCTCTGGTACAACGACTTTTTCGGGGCGCAAACCCTCGCGGTGCTGCCCTACGAGCAGTATCTGAAGCGCTTTCCCGCCTATCTCCAGCAGCTCACCATGGAGAGCAACGGCAAGTCCGTGACCCTCGACGGGCATCGGGTAACCTACGACACCGGTGCCGTGTACTGGGGCGAGCCGGGAACCAATGGTCAGCACTCGTTCTACCAACTCATCCACCAGGGAACCCGCCTCATTCCCTGCGACTTCATCGCCTTCGCCCACCCGCTGACCGACCTGGGACGCCACCACGATCTTCTCATGGCCAATGTCTTCGCCCAGGCGGAGGCTCTCGCCTTTGGTAAGACCGCGGACGATGTCCGCGCCGAAGGCACCCCGGCCTGGCTGGTCCCGCACCGGGTGTTTGAAGGAAACCGCCCCTCAAACGTCCTGCTCGCCGACCGCCTGACGCCCGCGACCCTGGGACGCCTCGTCGCCCTCTACGAACACTCGGTGTTCACGCAGGGAGCCATTTGGGACATCAACTCCTTCGACCAGTGGGGCGTTGAGCTGGGCAAGGCCCTCGCCCAGCGCATTGTCCCGGAATTGGAGAATCCCAGGCTTCCGCGCCTGCAACACGACAGCTCCACGAACCATCTGATCCGGAAATACCGGAAGATGAAGGGATCCGCCTGACCCACGGACCGAGGCCAGCGCCCACGGCCTACCCCATTCCGAAGCCATTTTTTCTTCCCGCCAGTTCGATCACCCCTCCTCTCCCTCTATGAAAACCAAAACTCCCATGCAGCTCGGAATGGTCGGCCTCGGCCGGATGGGCTCCAACATGGTCCGCCGCCTCCTTCGGGCCGGACATCGCTGCACCGTGTTCGACATGTCGCCCAAGGCGGTGGCCGACCTCGCCGCGGAGGGGGCGACCGGGAGCGGTTCACTCGCCGAGTTCATCCAGCGCCTCGAAGCCCCCCGTGCCGTATGGCTGATGGTCCCTGCCGGCGTCGTGGACGCCTCCATCGCCCAGATCCTGCCCGTGCTCTCCCCCGGGGACATTCTCATTGATGGTGGAAATTCCTACTACGTGGACGACATCCGACGCGCCGCCGAACTCGCCAAAAAGGGCATCCATTACGTGGATGTCGGGACCAGTGGCGGCGTCTGGGGACTCGAACGCGGCTACTGCATGATGATCGGCGGTGAACCGGATGTGGTGAAGCATCTGGACCCGATCTTCGCCACCCTCGCCCCGGGCAAGGGGGACGTTCCGAGGACTCCGGGTCGGGAGAAACTCGGCGGCACCTCCGAGGACGGATACCTTCATTGCGGCGCGAATGGCGCCGGCCACTTCGTGAAGATGGTACACAATGGCATCGAGTACGGGATCATGGCCGCCTACGCCGAGGGCCTCGGTGTGCTGAAGGCCGCCAATGCCGGACGCCGCCAGGGGGCCGTCGACGCCGAGACGACACCGCTCCGCGACCCGCAGCACTACCAGTACGAACTCAATCTCGCCGACGTGGCGGAAGTATGGCGGCGGGGCAGCGTGATTTCGTCCTGGCTCCTGGATCTCACCGCCAGCGCACTCGCCCAGGATCCACAACTCTCCCAATTTGCCGGCCGCGTTTCGGATTCCGGTGAAGGACGCTGGACCATCAAGGCCGCCATCGACGAAGGCGTTCCCGTCCCCGTGCTGACCACCGCCCTCTACGAACGCTTCGCGTCCCGGGGTGATGCGGACTACCAGGACAAACTGCTTTCCGCGATGCGCTTTGGCTTCGGAGGCCACCTGGAGAAGAAGGCGTAGTCACTGCCGGCCCCACCGACGCGGTTCGGAAGCCACCTCCCGTTCAAGCCAGGGGTTCCTCCGGATCCACCGGATGTTTCTCGGACCGGGTTGCGGCAGGGGTGGGAACCCGTTGTCCAAACCCTATCGGGGTGCCAGCCATTCGGCTCCCCGTACGGATCGAACCTCGGGAGTGAATCGCGCGACAAATCCTCCATCCCGGGCGACCCCCAACTTCAGTGAATCACGTGCGGTCACCCCGCGCGTCTCCACCACCAATGAATTCGGGTCCGTCTCGGTGCCCGGACCATCCCTCCACAGTCGCATGCGATGGCTTCCGGCTCCCAGGAACGCCAGCGGCAGTTCCAGGGAACGCGGGCCGTGCGCGGCCAAACCTCCGAGATACCAGTGGCGTCCCCGACGGCGCGCCGAAACCAGCAACTCCCCAATCTCGCCGACCACCACCCGGGTTTCATCCCACCAGGTCGGCACCTCCTTCAGGAACTCAAATCCAGGCTGCCCCCGATACGCTGTCGGATAGTCCGCCAGCATCGGATTCGGATTGTCGAAGCACACATACATCGCGAGTTGATGCCCCCGGGTGCCCAGGACCGTGGGAGCCACCGCGTGCGCAACAAAGTCCGAACGCGGCACGGCGCGGAATCCACCCAGATGATAGTCCATCGGACCCGCCACCAGCCGGGTGAATGCCATCCGGAGGTCATGCTCCGGCGTGCACCGATCACTCCACTTCAGGTACTCCAGATTCAGGGCCCCTTCATGGTTCACCAGGTTCGGGAAGGTTCTTTCGAGTCCGGTGGGCTTCCAGATTCCATGGAGTTGCACCAGCAGATGATGCCGGCCCGCCGCCTCAAGCACCTCCTCGGCAAACTCCACGTGCTCCTGGTCGTCGTGATCGAAGAAGTCCACCATGAGCCCAGTCCAGCCCATCCGCTCCAAGGCGGCAAAGGCCACCTCCACCCGGCCGCGAAGGGCCGCCTGGTGAACCCAGGTCCAGAGCCGGACCCCCTTCCGGTCCGCATAGCTTCGGATGCCCTCCAGATCGAAGTCGGCCCGCGGCCGGGTGACATCGGTGTCCGGACCCGGCGCGACGCCCGGAATTGATTGATGATACCACGGCGAGGTGACGCCTTCGGTGGACGTGATGGAATGGGTGGGAATGCCCTCGGCGGCGCAGAAGTCGATGTAGGCCCGGTTCATGGCCATCGAGAGCATGGGCGGACCCGGCTTCCCGTCGAACACGTCCCCATTCCACCAGTGAAAGGTGATCTTGCCCGGACGAATCCACGCCGTATCCGACAGGACACTCGGTTCATTCAGGCAGAATAGCGTCGTCGACTCCAGGAGGGCTCCCGGACGGTCCCCGATCAGCACCACCCGCCACGGGGTCTCCACACGGCCCCGTCGAACGACCAGGCTGCCGTCCGCCCGCGCCGTGAGATGACACGCCAACCCGACCGCGGTGCCGTCCCCCGCCCTACGTTCCAACCCCATGCCGGCGTACCGCCGCAATGCGGCCTCCGTGATCGCCATCACCGTCCCGTTCGTCCACTGCAGGGTCAGGGGCAGATCCAGCAACTGTCCGGGGGGCAGCGCCGGAACCGGAACCACGCGCACCTCGTGTTCGTGCGAGGTGCGCTCGTGCTCCAGATATTGGGCAAAGGCCGTCGGTTCCCCCAGGAGCTCGAACGAGGTGTCCTCATTCGTCACCGTCACGAGGGAGTCGGCGGAGTCGCCCGACCAGGAATAGCGGAACGCCACGGCATCGTCGTAGCATCGGAACGTCAACTGCAGCGACCCACCCTTCGGAGTCTCCATCCGGAGGACACCTTCGCGGAAATGGTTTCGGGCAACCCTCGCCCTGCCGTGCGGCATCGGGATCGACTCCCGGACGACACGTTCCTGTACCCCGGTGATCTTGGCACCTTCCATCAGTTCCCCCTTCCCCAGGATTCCCATTCCCAACCGGGAGTCCTCCAACAGCGGCCGTCCCCGATACTCCACGGACCACCGCGGCCCCATGCCACCAGGCCCCACAGCCTCCTGGATCCGCACCACAAGCCGTCCATCCGGCGAAGCAATCTCCACCTCGCGCGCCTGAACACCAGCTCCCCAGGCCAACGCCAGGAGAATCCCCAGCCAGCGCGCAGCCGATGGGGACTTCCATCGCCGCAACGAAATCAACGCCGCTTCAAACACCGTGGACACACGCGAACGCTACGAAACCCCGGATCACACGCGAGACGATTTCGAAACACCCCGAACCAAGTGCCCTGGACACGAATCCCACTGCGGCCCGATGCAAGCCCGACCGGCAGTGTCGGTCTCAAGGTCCTCGACGGTCCGTAGACTTATTGCCGGCACAGTTCGGCCCCGTATCTGCCGCCTTGTCGATCCAGTTTTCGCTCCACTTCGCGACGGGCGCTCCAGCGATCCAGTGTCTCACCCGGCTCCGTCAGGGGTGCCGCGGAGGGGCCAATAGGGACACCCGGAGGCAGGCCGGGGTCACCATCAGGCCGGCCGGGGCCCTGGCCCCCTCCGCGTCGCGCAGAGTTGCGACCAAGACGGCGCCACATTCGGACACCAGCCGAAGTTGGTTCAGGACCTCCGAAGGAAGGGGGCGGTCCAAGCCAGGCTCCGTGACCCCGGGCCTTTCAGGGGACGAAGGCCGCACTTGGGACGGGGGACGGTCCGACCCCCAAACCACCCAGGCATAGTTCGCGCCGAAATCCATGCGGCCACTCTCGACCATCCTCACCGGAGGCGGCAAATAGGCTCCGCACCCGGAGAAATCCCGAACCCGTCGCCAACCGATCCGGACCATGGAGGCCACCCATTGGGCGGCGGATTCGAGGAGTTTCATGCGAGTAGATAGTTCCAACCCTGGATCGCGACCAACAACCGAAGCAGATAGTTCACATCCTCAGAGTCCAACCCCAGCGCATTGCGATCCAACGGTCCGGCGTACTGGATTCGCACCAATCCCCTCGCTTCCACGACAGGGCCCTGGTCCCCAGGTCGGACATGGAAATCACCCCGGAGCAGGACGCCCAGGTCACGACCATTCAGGGTTCCTGAGCAGGCCAGCAGATCGGTGTCCGTATCGGAGGAACGACGGGATGCAGCGCGAAAGATGAACGCCCGGGGGGCATGCGTGCTGATGAATTCCTCGGCCTGCCCCTCGGTCACCCCCAATGCCTCCGCAAGTTCGTCGAGCGGTGTGGCCTCGAGAAAGGCCGGGACGAAAGCGTCGTGAAGTTCCCCGCCGACGAGAAAATCCGGAGGCCCAAATGCCAGCCGCGCACGGGGCGGGGAGCCGCCCTGAAATCGCAATCGAAGGAGGACCTGCAATGTCTCGTCATCATCGGACTGCGCAAAGGCGCCACGGGTGTTGAGCAACAGGGCCACTTCACTCTCACACCCGGTGACACCATAGTCGGACATCAAGGGATCCAGGAACCGACGTTTCCCGTTTGGCGGCGTTCCCCGGGTGCGGTTTGTGATCGAACAATAGGTCTCGGAAAGGCAGCGCACCATCTGCCAGACCTCATTCGGCTCGTCGGACTCCCCGAAGGGCGGCCGGATCGGCTCCTCGGCACCGGACATCAAATCCTGCCCCACCCATGCCGCCAGTTCGTTGAGGAGGTCCAAAAACGGGGCCAGTGGCCATCGGGGTCCCCGGATGCGGCCGGAACCCAGGGCCGAATACCGGAGGTCCGCGCCGTCCGGCCCGGCCCCGGGATGGGTGATGGCCAGGACTTCTGTTCCGCGCAACCGGAGGAGAAGAGTGTTTGTCGGCGTCGCCCCCGGACCGGCGAACTTCGACAGTTCCTCCGGCGTGGGCCTCGGAATCAGGAAGGGCGGCCGAATGAGGCGAAAGGCCAAATCCTCGGGGCGCAGGTCGCCGGTACGCGGCGGGTCCGGGGAGGGCTCGATTCGATACTGAACCCTGCCTCGCAGCAGAATCTCGTTCCTTCCCGGCCGGCGGATGAAGAGCAGAACGTAACGATCCTCCCGTCGTACCAACTGAAACTGCCAATCGAAGGAGGCCGACCGCAGGAGGACATACCGCTCTCCGGTCTGAAGGTCGGGAAGCAGCCCGCCCGCGGAATCGACACCCAATTGACGCGCAGCCACAGGAACCTCCGACGCAATCGATTCCAGGGTATCGAGGAAAACACCGAATTCGACGTCCGCCTCCGCCATTATTCCGTTCCCCTCAGTCGTTGCAGGAAGTCCGCCTGCTGACCGCCAAACGAAACGACAAACGCGTGCGCGGGCCCAATTTCCTCAAGCTTCTTCGGTTGCAGCGAAAAACGGTAGACCACCGAAAGCCTCGGGCTCCTCCAATGCCAGACCCCGAGAAGATGTTGTTGCGCGGGGTCCGCCAACAGCAGGAAGCAATCCGGACTGGCAAACCGGGGGTCCGTCGCCGGTACGGACAGGACCAGGACCCGGTCCCAGGTTTCCGCCCGGCTCAGGACCTCCAATTCAAGTTCCTTTGCGGGGTCCTGGATGACGCGCAACTCCGCCAGCAGGGCATCCCGGGCGGGCGGGTCCAGGACCAATCCGGCCTTGGGCCTGCCCACCGCCAGGTCCCTGAGCAACTCCGGGGGAGGAGGCGCCGAGACGACCTCGAAGGACATCGACTGCTGATGTTGTTCGGACCGGTTTTCGTGGGTGCCAAAGAGGACGAGATTCAGCTTTTTTCCATTGCCCTTTTCCAGGGCGAATTTGATGTCCGCACTGAGCTTCGGAATCCGGAATAGGCTTGGCAGGGCGGGAGCACCCGGCCCCTGCTGACGCAGGTACTCCTGGCTCAGAACATCCAACTCGCGCTGGGCGTTCACCACGGAGCGGCCCACCATCCCCAGGAATTCACCAAACTCCCGATTGATGTCGACGGGATCCGGCCTGGACTCCTTGCCCCCCATTTCCGACGGCTTGGACTTGGCGGGCGAGGGAGCCGCGTCCGCGGCGGCGGCGGCCATCTCGGGTGCTTCGGGCAGACCGAGTTTGGCGGAGAGTTCGGCAATCCGCGCACCCACCGTGTCCAGCGCGGCCGTGATTTTCGCCACCCGCTCGCGCCCCTCGGACTCGGTCAACAGCACCTTGCCGCCCTTGGTGTCCATTCCCGCCGCCTCCTTGGCCCGGTCGGACAGCTCCCGGGCGACCCTGCGTGCGGACTCCGCGGCGGCCGCCAGTTCACTGGCGGACCGGCTGATGGTATTCCATTCCGTCATAGGTCAGTCGGATGCGACGACGCCGGGGAGGCTCAGCCTTTCGTCTCTTCCGTGATGGCCGCCGCCTTGCGGCCGGTCAGTTTCTCCAGGGTCTTTTGCATCTGATCGATGATGCGCTGGTCCATTGGGTGCCGTGGAGGCAACTCCAGCGCCCTGCTGTTTGCCTTGTCCGCCTGGGTGAGCAAGGTGTTCAGGGAAGCCGGGTCGGCGGGAATGGCATGGATCACGGTGCGGCACTCCGCAGCGGCCCGATAGTCATACCCGAATCCAACAGTTACGGAGGCGTTGATGGCGACCGCACCAAAGCCGGCCCCGAAACCGGCCGTGAGGGCCAGGTCGGCGGACTGGGCGAGATCCAGTCGCACGGCAAGCGTGGTCTCCGAAAACTGATACCGGGAGGGCGCGGTGGCCTTGAGCAGGTCGAACAGCAGTCCCTTGAAGCCCTCAAACTGCGCCGCCGACGCCTCCAGCAGCGCCTTCCGCTTCTCCGGGTCCGCCTCCTTGCTGGTATCCGGAGGTGTTGCGTCGGCCACCGACTTTGCAAGACCCACCAGCCGTTCAATGGCCTGAAGATAGTCCAGGTTGAAGGCCTTCTGGGCCTCGGAGATGCTCAAACCCAGATTCCCGACGATGGCCGGCACCGAGTTGAGGTCGTTGATGAGTTTACTGGGTCTGGCCATGGTCTCGTTCTTGGTTTGGTTGTTGGAGATGATTCAGCTTGGAAAGGGTCTGGATCGGGGGTGCCGGAGTTGCAGTCACCTCCCATTGGAGTTGGGTGGCCCACGTCTCAGCGGATCCAAAGCGTGCCTCATATCCCAGATTCAAGGGCCGGACCGCCACGCCGACGCCCACCTGAAGATCGGAGCGCAGTTCACATCGCAAACTCATCGCCATCGACACCACCTGCAACCGGGCGGGAAGAGCCGTCCCCAAAAGTGCCCCCATCCAGTCCGGCACGGACACGGGCGGGACCGCGGCAAGAAGCCGGGGAAGTTCCAGGGCCATCCGACGCATATCCTCCGCGTGCCCCGCATCCAGAAGCCTCTGGGTTCCCACCGCGTCCGCCGCCAGGGAGGTCAGGACCGATTGGAGACTGTCGGGTTCCGAATGCATTGGACGCGGACTGATAGTGATCGCCTACCACGGAAGCCGTTCAAACATCAATCCCGCCTCCGAAAGGAAGGCCCCACGGATCGAAAATGAATGGATCCCCGGCGCAGGACACTCCTTTTCCTGCCGGTTGAATTCGGCGGGCCGACCAGCGACGGCGTCCATGAAACGCGTCTCCCATCCGCCAGGGTCCGAACGCATGACAACCCGGGGCTCATCGGCGCCACATCACCCACTTGCCGGATTCGGCGTCCTCCATTCGGCGAAGGACTGAAATGTCCTCGACTGCCCAGACATTGCTGACGGCATGCTCGAGGGCGAGGTGCCGTTCCATGGCGTTGGCGGCATTGTGCCCCAGGCCCGGCACGTTGACATCCAGGAGTTGGTCATCCGGGGCGCCGTCCCCAAAACCGCCCCGGACAGAACCCGCCGGCCCCACAGCGTCCAATGCCTGCAGGGCCGTGGGGGGAGCGGAGCGCCCCTGTTTCCGCACCGGGGATGCCGTCGCCGCCGGCGTTTGAGCGGCCTTTCGGAGGGATCGGGTTCTCGGCTTCAGGGGACGCTGGGCGCGGGCCTTGGGCATGGTCGGGTGGGTTAGTGGATCAATTGCTCAACGTAGTAGGCGTAGGCGTCGGCGTAGGCGGTCTGCACTGCGGCATCCTCCGTCATGCGCTGGCGCAGGCTTCGGTCATAGGCGAGGGCATCCTCGAGGCTCCTGCGCAGGGCATTGTCGGGCGTCACAGCCTCCACGGCCCCGGCGGCGGTCTTCAACTGAAAGGACGACCGCGCCAGCGACTGTTCCAGGGCGCTGATGGAAGCATCCAATCGGGCACGGAAGCCGTGGAACCAGAGGTATCGGGCAAACCCCGGTGGACGCAGCTCGGCGCTGGTCAACGCCATGGCGGAAAGGACCGGCGTGCCGCCGTCGGACCCCGGACCTGAATAGGCGGTAAACTCATTGGGCACATAGGTGGCGAGGGAATCGAGCTGGCGTACCGCGGACTGGGCGCGCGGATTCCGGGTATCAGAAAGCAGAAGTTGATACACGGCCTTGTCGATCGTCTGCGCGTAAACCGGGTTGTTCCGGAGCATCCCACCGAGATTGTAGTCCGGGTCGAGGACGGCGAACGTGGGAATCGGAGGTCCAAGCACACCACCGCGATAAATGGCGCAATCAAATCCCAGATACCCGAAAATGACGGGGGGATCGAACGTCTCGTCAATGCCGACCATCCGGGAGCTCGCGGCCGCCAGCTTCAGGCTGCCGCCGGGAAGCATCCGGTTGGCATTGCTGCCGACGGCACCGGCGGCCCTCACCATTTCGCTCATGACAGACCACGCGTTGGTGTAGTTCCGAAGGGTGGTCTCGGGGTGGGCGTTGGTTCCGGACGGCAGCTCCGGGAGCAGGAGGTTGACCGGTTTGGGAGCCCCCACATCGAGGCCGCCACTGCGGCTGGTCGCATCCTTCAGGGTCACCGACATGCGTCCCGCCGCGTAAACCCGGGTCACCACCCGGAGATAATTCGGCCGGGCATCATCATAACCCTTGCCAAAGAATCGAAGGAACTCGGCATTCGTGGACGACCACTGGCGCAACTGCTGGTAGAGGGAATAGAGATCGACTCCCATCGTCCGGGCGTCGGCGATCTGGATGGTCCCGCTGGCGGCGTCGCTATTGAGCAAACTCAGACCGACCGGGACTCCCTGCACCGGGATGGCGAGGCTCAATCCCGCACCATTGCGCACGGAGAAACTGTAGCTGGGAAACGCAGCCCGCGGAGCGGCCTGCCACGAAGCGGTGTTGGCACCGTTGGTACCCCGGTACCTGCCAATCCCATCGGGACGAATCCAGTCCCGCGGAAGGAGGTTGGTGGTGTTGGAAGTCAGGAACGAGTGATCGTAAAAGGCCGCGTAGCCGTCCGGGTCCAACCGGGCGATATGGTTGTCCAGGGGCAGAAACCCGCGCCGTCGGTAGATTTCCTGTTGCCGGTCCACCGGAACCTGAACCAGAAACACGTCACCGGCCTGGATGTCCTCGGTCAGGGGATAAACGGGAATGACCTGGCTGCCCCGGATGGTCATGCACCAGTCCTTGGCGGTTTGCTGAACCTGCTTCTCGGTCGTGGCGCAACCAGACAAAAGGCCCAACGCCCACAGCAGCGCCAAAAAGACCCAGGATGTGGGCGAACGACCGAGGCGGAGGATCACTGGATTCATTCGAAGATCGGACGCTGGATCAGGGGCTTTGGTGGGGACGAGGGGAGCTTGCAGGATCGGGTGACTGTTTCGAGTCCAGAATTCGGGATCGTCCTGGCACGGTTCCCTTGCGTTTGCGAATCACCTCCCTGCGGGTGGACCTGCCGGAACACGGAAGAATTGCGGATTCATCGGATCGCCCCCAATGCCGGAAGCCCATGAAGAGGGTCCCATCCGCCGGTAATTTCATTCGGGGAAGGCCATACCCGGGCCCAAACCCGCGCCACCCCACCCACGAGATACCCAGACTGCCCGACGACGACTCCCCACTGGGTTCCACCGAAGGGGGGAAGGACTCCGCGGCATTGATCCAGAAACCCGTTTGCGCACCAAACGTCCGGGAAAGACAAGGGAGCCTCCGGGGCTCCTCAAAATCCTGCGGGGAAATGGCGGGAGTGGCGGGGCTCGAACCCGTAACCTCTGCCGTGACAGGGCAGCGCTCTAACCAATTGAGCTACACCCCCGCGAAAGGGGACGGGTCTTGTACGCGAGAGAGGCGAAGGGTCAATCCCTTTCTCCTGAAATTCGCGCGCGACCAAGACTTGAGAGCCCGGGCTGAGCACGCCAAGGAGGTGGGGGTGGGGGACCCCGCGGAAGAAACGTACCGCAGCCCGGACCTTCGAAACGCTACGAAGCCGGTTTTTCATTGTCAATGCGCCCACCCGAAGAACTTCCAGGGATCGCATCCGATTCCATCCCGCGAACGGCGACGAGGCGGCATCCCCCCGCCCCGACTGGAGTTGCTGCGCCCTCAGCCGGGGCTTGACGCTTGGGGCGGCTGTGTTTGCATGGCCGGGTAATGAAGAAATTGCTCGTTGTTTCCCTGATGGCCCTCACGGCGGCCCTTTCCAGCGGTTGCTATTCCACCGAGACCGGACGCACGAAGTTCGGGATGCCGTTCGCCAAGGACAGCATTGTCAGCCGGTACAATCGTCCGGTTTCCGTGGTGTTTGCCGCCGCCAAGGAGGTCCTGGCCTTCAATGGCACCCTGACCAGCGAGAATCTGATCGACAACACCGTGACCGCCAAGGCGGACAGCAAGACGATTTACGTCAAAGTCACCGAGGTTGAGGCCGGTGTGGCCCAGATTGCCACCCAGGTCCGCGGATCCGCCGGCGGACCCGACATCGATCTCGCCTCCGAAATCGACAAGCAGATCGCCATCAAGCTGGCCCAGTCGAAGTAGGGCGGATTCCCCGGGGGATCCTTCGCCCAAAACGGGCGGCGCCACGCCGGCAATGCCGGGGGTGGGCGCCGCCCGCTCTTCTTGATCCGGCCATCCTCAGTCAAACATCTTGCCAGGATTGAGGATCCCATTCGGGTCCAAAACCCTCTTCAGTTCCCGGGTCACCCGCATCTGCGCCTTCCCGAGAAACCCAGGAAGGAACTCCTTCTTGGCAACCCCGATGCCGTGCTCGCCGGTGATGGTTCCCCCGAGCCGAACCGCTTCCTCGAAGATCTCGCGGAACGCCGCGTGAACGCGTTCCATTTCCTCGTGGTTCCGTTCATCGGTAAGGAATGTGGGGTGGAGGTTGCCGTCCCCCATGTGGCCAAAGGTCCCGACCCGCAGCCGGTACTTCGCCGCCACCTGCTCCACAAACCGGACCATTCGCGCGAGTTCGCTGCGCGGCACGGTCGCATCCTCCAGGATGGTCGTCGGTGAAACCCGGGCCAGCGCACTGAAGGCGCTGCGCCGGGCGCTGGCCAACTGGTTCGCCTCCGCCTCGTCCCTGGCAATGCGTACCTCCTTGGATCCGTTCCTCCGGGCAATCTCCGCCATCTGCCGGGCCTCGTCCTCCACCTGCGCCGGATGCCCGTCGGTCTCCATGAGCAGAAGGGCCTCGCAATCCAGCGGCAGCCCGATGCGCGCATAGTCCTCGACGCAACGGATCGTCATCCGGTCGAGAAACTCCAGGGTGCACGGGATGATCCGGGCGGCGATGATGTCGCTGACGGTCTGGGCGGCGGCATCCATGGCACCGAAGGTGGCGACCATCGTCTTCTTGGCCGCGGGCTTCGGGATCAACCGGAGCAGGACCCGGGTGATGACCCCCAGGGTACCCTCGCTGCCGATGAACAGATCCTTCACCGAATACCCCGCGACGTCCTTCACGCACTTGTTGCCCGTGGTCAGGATCTCCCCGTCCGGCAGGACCACCTCCAAACCCATCACGTAATTGCGGGTGATGCCGTACTTGAGTCCGCGCAACCCCCCGGAGTTCTCCGAAACATTGCCCCCGATGGTGGAGATCTTCATGGAGCCGGGGTCGGGCGGATAGAACAGTCCCACCGCCGCCGCGGCGTCCGCCACCTGCAGGGTCGTCGCCCCGGGTTCCACCGACAGGGTCAGGTTGGCGCGATCCACCTCGAGAATCCGGTTCATGCGCACCGTGCAAAGAACGATGCAATCCCTCACCGGAAGGCTTCCGCCACTCAGGCCCGTGCCCGATCCCCGAGTCACCACCGGCGTCCGGGTCCGCTGCGCGAGTTCCAGCACGGCGGCCACCTCGGCCGCGGACCGGACAAAAACCACACACCGGGGGAGTTGTTGCAAAGCCGCGGTGCCGTCGAAGGAATAGGGGATCAGGTCTTCAGGTTGCGTGAGGACCTGGTCCGCCCCGAGGCGTTCCCGGAGGGTATCAAGCGCGGAATCAGGCAATGGCATCGGCACCAGCGTGGCGAACCGCGTCACCCCGGGTCAAGGTGTCCGCGAGGCGTTCATGAAGTCCTCGTACGCCCGGCGGAGCCGGTCCGTGAGCGGGGAGGCGGACAAGGGCACCGCATCCAGATGGGATACCGGGACGATCCCCAGGGAACTCATCGCCAGAAACACGCCGTCCGCCATGCGCAGTTCCGCCACTGTGCGCAGCGGCTCCGCCTTCGGCACCCCCAACCCGGCCGCGAGTTCCAGCACGACACCCCGGGTGATCCCGGCAAGGCATCCCGCGTCAAGCGGCGGCGTGCAAACGGTACCGGATTCAATCCAGAACAAACTCCCGGAGGCCGCTTCGACGACATGTCCCTGGGTGTTCAGCACCAGCGCCTCATCCGCACCGGCCTCCTCGGCCTCCCTCCGCGAGAGCACCTGCACCAGCTTGTTGGCGGTCTTGAACCGGGCCAGGGGATCCCCGGGCGCAACGCGAAGCGACGACGTGGCCAGCGTCCACGTCCGAGTCCCCGTCAACGCCGACGCCAGGGCGTGAAGGGTCATGACGACCCGCGGTTGGTCCGCGCCCCGGGGTGAGTAGCCCCGGGGTCCGGAACCCCGGGAGAGCGTCACTCGAAGCATGGCCTCGCCGGTGTGATGATGCCGGATGAGGTCGTGAACGCCCCGGGAGAGTTCCTCATCCGAGAAGGGAATCCGGATGCCGAGCACGCCCGCTCCCGCCCGAAGGCGCTCCAGATGTCGCGGCCACAGGAACGGAACCCCTCCATGGATCCGCACCGATTCAAAAAGGCCGTCGCCATACAGGAACGAGCGATCCGAGACGGGAACAACCGCCTCCTCCTGGGGAATCATCCGTCCCTGAAACCAGACCCGGGAATCCGATTCGGTCATCACGAGGCCCTCCCGTCGCAAGACCCCCGACCAGCGGCGTGGACCTCCCCTCCCCTGTCGGGGAATTCGGCAGCCCCCGAGAGCACCGCCCGGAATCCGCCCGCCTTGGCCAGCGTCTCCTCATACTCCGCGGCAGGATCCGAATCCGCCACAATGCCCGCCCCCACATGGAACCAGGCCATGCCGTCCCGAAGCAACGCGGTCCGGATCGTGATGCTCAACTGGCTCTCGTGGTTGAATCCGAGATAGCCGTGACACCCGCAATAGGGTCCGCGGGCCACCGGCTCCAGTTCATCAATGACTTCCATGGCCCGGATCTTGGGCGCCCCCGTGATGCTCCCCCCCGGGAAGCAGGACGCCAGTGCGTCGAGATGGGTGACGCCCGGGGCCAGGGAACCCTCGACCGTGGATACCAGGTGCTGCACCTGCGCAAAACGCTCCAATCGCATCAGGTCGGGAACGCGGATGCTCCCATACTCGCAGACGCGACCCAGGTCGTTGCGGAGCAGGTCGGTGATCATCACCAGTTCGGCATTCTCCTTCTCGCTCCGCTGCAGCTCCCACGCCAGTTGTGCGTCGCGGACGGGATCGGCGTCCCGCGGCCGGGTTCCCTTGATGGGACGGGTTGTCACGTGCCGGCCGCTGATGCGGAGAAACAGTTCGGGCGAGGACGATGCAACCTGGACGTCGCCACAGTTCAGGAAGGCGGAAAACGGTGCCGGGGAGCGCGACGTCAGCCGATGGAAGAATTCCCAGGCGGGCAGTGAACACGGGATTCCCAGACGCTGGGCCAGGTTCACCTGGTAGATGTCCCCCGAATGGATGTATCGCAGGGCACGCCGGACGGCCGCGCCAAACGACTCGCGGCTCAGGGAACTCCGAAGAACGGACGGCGCCCCCTCCGGAGCCGGCCGCGGTTCGGGAGCAGTCTCCTCGGACCCCTCCTGCAGACGCCGATGCCAGGCATCCGCCTGCTTCCGGGCCCGCACCTCCGAACGGTTGCCCTCGCCATCGAGTCCTGTCGCAACAACCCACGTTCGGTTCAACTGGTGATCAAAGACCACCAGGCTGGCGTGGAAGCCCAGGTGACAATCCGGAAGCTCGAGATCGTTGACCGCACGCCGCGTCACCCGGGGCTCAACGAACTGCTTCAAGTCATAGCCCCAGTACCCGAAACATCCTCCCAGTGGGAACGGCAGGTCCACCTCGTCCGGCAGCTCAAACCGACCAAGAAGTCGCGCGAGATGCTGCCACGGATTTCCGAACTGGGATTCAGTCCTTCCCTCGTCGGACTGTGTCTCGCACAGGGTTCCCCAGGATCGAAACCGCAGCATGGGACGCGACGCCACAAACGAGTAGCGGGCACTGGCCACATCAAACGTCCCGGTCCGGAGCAACACCAGCCCGGGATCCCCGCGGAATTTCGCGGCCAGCGAATCCGCCGTATGGGCCGTCCGGACTTCTTCCACCAATGTGCGCATGGGCGCGTCCACGCTGGCGTCCCACCCCGGACCGTCAACTGAATAGCACCTCCATCCCGCCGCGGATCCAATGTGAATTGCCACTAGCCGGCATCCAACCGTAGACTCGTTCAAATCCGCATGAATCTTTTTGACCTGTCGGGCGAAGTCGCCGTCGTGATCGGAGGCACCGGTGTCCTGGGTGGCACCCTGGCCGAAGGATTGGCGGCGGCGGGTGCCGCGGTGGCGGTGGTGGGGCGGAGCATCGAGCGCGGGGAGGCCCGGGCCGCCGCCATCCGCGATGCCGGAGCCCGGGCCTACTTCGCCGCTGCGGACGCCCTCAACCGGGAGGACCTCCGCCGGGCCCATCACGAAATCCGACAGTCGCTGGGCGCCCCCTCGATCCTGGTCAATGCCGCCGGCGGAAACGACCCGAGGGTGACCGTCACGGATTCGCAGCGGTTCGAGGACATTTCGCTCGACGCCTGGCGGGGCAACTTCGACCTGAACCTCGCCGGCGGGGTGCTGCTTCCCTGCCAGGAATTCGGGCCCGCGTTTTGTGCGTCCGGCCGCGGCAGCATCATCAACATCGCCAGCGTCTCGGCACACCTCCCGCTGTCCCGGGTGGTCACCTATTCCGCAGCCAAGGCCGCCGTGCTCAACCTGACCCAGTTCCTGGCCCGCGAGTGGGCGCCCCGCGGAGTGCGCGTCAACTCGCTGACGCCCGGATTTTTTCCCGCGGAGCAGAACCGAAAACTGCTCTACCGGGACGACGGCACCCCCACCGACCGCACCCGCGCCATCTGGGGACACACGCCCATGGGCCGCTTTGGCGAGGCGTCGGAACTCATCGGCGCCGCCGTCTTCCTGGCCAGTCCGCGGGCCAGCTCCTTCGTGACGGGCACCGACCTTCGCGTCGACGGCGGATTCCTCAGCCAGACCATCTGAAATGAACCTGCGCCTCGGGTCGGTCCTCTTCGCGGCAGCCCTGCCCCTCATGGCCCAGAACGGGGATCACTCGGGTGAGGCCCAGTTGGAGCGTGTCCCGGCGGACAGGATCCCGCCGTCCCCGGTCCTGGATCCCGCCCAGGAGGCCGCCACGTTCCGGCTTCCTCCGGGGTTTCGCGCCGACCTGGTCGCGGCCGAACCGCTCGTCCACTCCCCGGTCGCCATGCAGTTCGATCCCCTCGGCCGCCTCTGGGTGGTGGAGATGACGGGCTACATGCAGAATCCGTCGGGGTCCGGGGAAACGGAGCCCACCGGAAAAATCGTCGTGCTCGAGGACACGGACGCCGATGGCCGCATGGATCGGAGGACGGTATTCCTCGATGGCCTGGTCATGCCGCGCGCCCTGATGTTGGCGGGGGATGGCGTCGTGGTGGCCGAACCCCCGAACCTCTGGTTTGCGCGGGACGCCAACGGGGACGGTCGCGCGGATGAAAAAATCCGGATCGCCAGCGACTACGCAACACAGAACGATCCCCAACTCGGCGACAAGTCGAATCCGGAACACGCCAGCAACGGACTGTTGTGGGCCCGGGACAACTGGGTGTACTCCGCAAACCACACGCAACGCATGCGCTGGAACGGGTCGCCCACCAACTGGCTCCGGAGTCCCACCATTTTCCGGGGTCAATGGGGCCTCTCCCAGGACGACCGGGGACGCCTGTTCTACAATTCCAACTCCGACCAGATCCGGGCGGACCTGATCCCGGACCGCTACCTTTCCCGGAACCCGCATCTTCGCGCCCCATTTGGAGCCAATGTCCAACTCTCCCCCGACCAGCGGCTCTGGACCGCCCGGGTCAATCCGGGCGTCAACCGCGGCTATCAGCCCGGCCAACTCACACCCGACGGCCACCTGGCGACTTTCACCGGCGCCTGCGGCCCGGTCGTCTATCGGGGCGAACAACTGGGTCCCGACCTGCGGGGGGACGTCTTCCTTTGCGAACCGACCGGAAACATCATCCGCCGCAACCGGCTCCTGAATCAGAACGGCCTGTTGACCGCAACCAACGCCTACGACCACGCCGAATTCCTCGCGTCCACCGACGAGCGGTTCCGTCCGGTCAACCTCTACAACGGACCCGACGGCGCCCTGTACGTGGTGGATCTGTACCGGGGACTGATTCAGCACCGCATCTACCTCACCAGCTATCTCCGGAAGCAGATCGAATCGCGGGGCCTGATGACACCCGTGGACCACGGCCGCATTTGGCGGATCGTCCAAACGAACCGTCCCGCCGGAACGGCACGCCCCCTCGGTCCGAAGCCCACGACCGGAGATCTCGTGGCGCGACTGACGGACCCCAGCGGATTTTGGCGCGACACCGCCCAGCGATTGCTGGTGGAGCGGGCGGATCCGGCGTCGACCCGCATGCTCCAGTTGATGGTCCGGACGAACACGACCTCCGCGGACGGAAGGCTGGCCGCGCTATGGACCCTTGAGGGACTGGGGACCCTCGATCTCTCGACCGTGGAGGCGGCCATGGCGGATTCCGATGGCGCCGTCCGCTCCGCGGCCCTCCGTCTGACGGAGGGATTCCTCGACGGTCCGGACCGGGAGGCCGCCCTCAACCTGATCTATCGCCGGGCCGGCTTCATTCCCCCGGAGGAACAACTGCAACTCATGCTCACCCTGGGCGAGGTGAAGACCCCGACTGCGGATGCCATCCTGCGGGCATTGTTGATGAACACCTCCCCGGACCTACTCCGGATCCATGCGACGCTCAGCGGGCTCGGAGGACGTGAACTGGAATTCCTCGAGGCCCTCGTCGCCGACCCCAATTGCAGTGCGGTCAAGGAGGGGCATGTCGCCCTGTTGTCCGGTCTGGCGCGCTGCATCACCGTCGAGGCCAAGCCGCCGCGCGTGGCAAAACTCCTGCAGTTGATCGCCGACAGCCGTTCCGGCGAATGGCAGCAACTCGCCCTGTTGGACGGCATGGTGTCCACCCTTCCCGCCCCGCCCCGTCCGGGACAGCCGCCACCGGCCGTGAAACCGATTCCGTTCGAAACGGAACCGGCGGGGCTGAAGAGCCTGCGCGGCAGTTCGTCGCCCGATGTCCCCAACCGCATGGCCCGGCTGGACCCGCTGTTCACCTGGCCGGGCAAGGCGGGCTTCCAGGCGCCGGCGGTTGCCGCCCCGCTCCAGGGAGCCGACCAGGAGAGCTATTTGCGTGGCCGGGAACTCTACGCCGTGGTCTGCGGCGCGTGCCACCAACCGCACGGGCGCGGCCAGGAGGGTCTCGCTCCGCCCTTGGTCGAGTCCGAGTGGGCCACCGGCAGCGAGCAGCGCCTGATCCGCATCGCACTCCACGGACTGAGGGATCCGGTCACCGTCAACGGAACCACCTGGAACCTGGCCATGCCCGCCTTCGCCGAGGCGCTCAATGATGGGCAGATCGCCGACCTGCTCACCTACATTCGCAACGAATGGGGACACTCGGCAAAGCCCGTGCGTCCCGAAACCGTGGGTAAAGTCCGGACGGAGACCGCCCAGCGTGAGGATTCCTGGACGGAACCGGAACTGCTCAAGCTTCCGTAGCCCCGATCATTCACCCGCTTCCGCCGCGGAGGGCCTCACCTCGACTGGTCCGGATGGCCGGCATTGTCTCGAAGACGCCATCGGGCAATTCCGCGGCTCCACTGCTCCTGGGAATCCCAGCGCATGTTCTCAAACCGATTGGAGGACATCTCGAGGCGTTCAATCTGCCCGCCCAGCGCCGAATTCACCAGGTCGAGGACGAAGGAATTCCTGGGCGGGGGCGCCAGACTGGAGAAGGTGCTTCCCACCACCTCAAGCAACTCAAGGCGGTTCGTTCGCCGCGATTCCACCTCGGGCGCATAGAACGCGGCGCGGTCCGGGGGGATCCGCTCAAATCGGCTTCCGACCACCCGCACGGTCCCATTGGACCCCAGAAACTTGATCACGCCCCCCTCCAATCGGGGGGTCCCGGTGAAGGAACACCCATCGAAGGTGACCCCGTCCACCACCTGTCCGGGAAAGACGCCGGAGTTGATGATCCCGCTTCGGGCGACGGGCGTTTTTAGAATCAATTGAATCCGGCTGTCCTCCGCAGCCGTGATCAAAAACGGATGGTGCTCCGGCTTGGTTTCGTTCTCGACGACGGAAAGTTCCAGATGGAGGCCCACGCGCCGGCACCCCTCGAGGGCGAGGCCGTAGGCGGATTCACCGTCGTGGGACACCCCACCCATCTGCCCCTGGAAGGTGACATCGACATCCTCCACCCGGTCATTGGGCACGGGCGTGTACTTCGCCACCACCACCGCTCCGGAACCATCGGGAAGGGACGACAAATCCACGAGCCCATCCGCCACATAACGGCTGCCCACACGAAACGTGGGAGGATTCGCCGTCCGGTCCTGGTAGATCCAGGCGCGGTCCACCTGCGAATCCACCACCCGGACCGCACATCGGGCGCCCGACCCTCCCCCGCCCGTCACCGGAAGGTTGGTGTAGTAGCCATCCCGATATCCCCGGCCGGGACGGGTGATCTCGTAGCGCCAGATCGCATCCCGCGCAGGATAGTACCCCATCCAAACGGCACACTGCCGGTCCTTCGCCACGTGGCCGGTGAGCCCCTCCGCGAGGACCCTCCGGACCCGTTGCGCATGGCGATGGGTCACCCCGATGTAGTTCAGGCCGGAGTAGCAGATGATCGCCCGGGCGCGCCGGCTGTCGCAGGCCGCCCCGGTGACGTAAACATCGGACAGGGGTTCGTCAGGACCCACATTCGATCCTCCGGCGTATTCCTGTCCGAACGCAAAACAGTCGTCCCCGGATTGAATGTCCCCACCCCGGATCAGTATTCCATGTCCATGGGTGACGTGGACGCCGTCCTGCCCGGTCAACAATCCATTGCGAATGATCGGATGCTCCCAGTACACATCCCGGCCTCCCATCCGCACCGCCCAGTGGACCGCATTGGGCCCATGTCGGACTTCGATGACCCCGTGTTCCACGTAAAGATTCTCCACCTCATTCCATTGAAGCGCCGATTGCGTGCGCCGCTTTTGCCGGACATCCAGGATGAACCGCCCGGGACCGACGAACGCCATGTTGCGGCTCAACCCATACCAGTCGTCCGGATTCGGCAACCGCCAGCCGTCGAATCCCCCGGTGACTGGATCCACCCGGATTCCGTCGACCCGGCGGGTCCTCCACAGGGACCGATCCGCCATTCCCGGCGGGGAGTCATAGCGTGGCGTAAAGACGGTCTCCCCCACCGCCTGGTAGATGACATTCGGCTTCAGGATGAGTTCCCGATGACTCCACGTGACGGGGGGAAACACCAGGCGAACGCGTCCTTCGGACTCGGAGTATTGGGCACTGGCCTTGTCGATGTAGCCCTGGATGAACTCGGTGGGATCCTGGGAATTGGGCGTGCCATCCGGGGCATCCCCGTACAACGCGGGTATCTCGATCACCCGCGAGCCCACGCCACCGGCGGAAGCGATCCGATTGGATACGGCGGAGAGCTGTGCCGCCGTGACCGCCGAGGGAACCAGGACGGTGGTTCCCAGGGTGACCCCGAAGGATGAACGCGTCGTCGTGGCACGGGGACCCGCGGCATCGGTTCCGGCGTTCTCCGCGCCACAGCATTCCGTCGCCACGAGGAGGACGGCGGTGATCAGCCACGAAACCCGCAGGACGAATCCAATCACGGGGCCAACGCTGCGTCCGATGCCGGATCAAGTCCAGTCCGGGCCCCGGCGCGCTCCCGCTCCGGCGGATCTCCCCGGGTTCCCACCCGCCCCCGCCCTCCACCCCCATCCCGGGGCCTCCCCTCGGGATGCTCCCCGGGGACCGCGCCGGACACGCTTTCTATTCGACGGAACCTCGGGGAATCGGGCATTAAGGGCGCGTTGAACCCGTTGACCGACGATGGATTTCCAATCCCCAGAGCCGAAACTTCCCATCCAGGAAGCCGGCCCCTGAATTCGGGGACCCGTCCTCCCGGAATTCACGATGTTCGACGTTTCAAGGCGGTCCTGTTCCCCCTGTGGGTGATCCTGTTGATCGGGTGCGCCCTCGGTCGAACACGGGCTTCGGAAGCCTCGGATCCGTCGTCCGCCTGGCCCCGGCTTCCGGAGGCCCTCCCCGTCGTGGAGCGCCATGGCGACCTTGCCGCGGAGTCGGCCCGCGCGGCTGCGGACGCGCGCTATGCGTCGCTGGTGCAGGAGAAGCTCGCGGGAACCTGGTTCGCCGCCCTCGTTTCCCTGCAACCGGCGACCCTGAACGCGGTGGAGGGGCGCTTCGAAACGCGCCGGGGATTCTTCGAGTTCGTCGAGAGCCAGGGGGCGATCGTGGACGTGTGGGCCTACACCGCGGACGGTCGCACCGAGGAGGGAGTCGCCGGCCGCCGGCTTTCCGCGCTCGAGGTGGCGGAGCGCACGGAGAACTCCCCGGATTCGCCCACCTTCCTGACGCTCACGTTTCCGGATGCCGCGGGGGGAACGCCGCATCGATGCCGCGTGGAGTTCGGGTTTCAGGCCGCGGACGAAGCGCTGCTGCGAAGCATCGCCTATCAGCGCTCGCGCAACCTGCAGCAAACCGCCCAGCAAATCCTCTCCGCGCGCGACGGCCATCAGCGGCTGAATCCGGAAGTCCAGTGGGACGCGCTCTCGGAGGCCACCCATGAAGGCACCTTCCCGCTGGACCCGCTGCCGCCCCGTCCGACGGGAAGCACGAACCTGTTCGTGGCCTTCGAATTTGCCGTGGACGACGCCGGCAACTTTTCGCGCGTGGTGGCGGCCTACCGCGAGGATGACGTGGAGCGCGAGGTCCTCGAGGGCCAGACCCGCCTCTGGCTGAAACGCCCGGGCCAGCCGCGGCAGTACGCCCTCGCCTTCAAGCGCACGCCCCTGGGGGACGGACTCGAAGCGGATCCGCATCCGATCACCGGACGCGACTTCGTCGAACTCCGCATCGAGAATCCTGCCGAACCCGATCCCCGGCGCTGGAACGTTCTTGAGTTCGGGGAACCGGAGGTGCTCCAGCAACTCTCCCTTGCCCGATTCGGCCTGATCAACGCGCATCTGGAGCACCGCCGCAAGGTACTCGACCTGAAGCGGGCCAACCTGGACATGATTTTCTCCCCGCTCTTCGCGGGTCTGAACATCGGGGGCGGGGTATCGGGAGTGGGATTCCCGCTCGGGGCCGGTGCGCAACTGGGCTACAACATGATCGTGGGACCCCGGTATATCCCCAAGGTCCCGACCGCGGAGGAAATGCGGGAGTTGTTTCTCCTGCTGGCTGCGCGCCAGCGCCACCCGACACTCAAGCTCAAGCCTGATGAGTACCTGACGCGCTCGGACATCGAGATCCTCCGGGCCGACTTCTCGAAACTGACCGAGGAACAGATCCGGGAAACCCTGGAGGGACTCAACGACGGCGACCTCAAGGCGATGCTCGCCCTGGCGAAGCAGGCGAACATGGATGCGAAATACACCCTGCTGGTCAACATCCTCAGCGGTGCCGCCGTCGTCAGCGGCAAGGCGTATTCCGGGGTCATGCGGGATTTGTTCAACAACCCGTACTTCTCCCTCAACGGTGACGTGTACATCAACTACATCATCGCCGCCGCGGTGGGCGCCAAGGGAGTCACCCCCCTGAGTGGAGTCAGTCTCTACAGCCTCGTCCGCGGGGACGCCCCCTACCGCGCGTGGGCGCAATACCTGGGCATCTCCTTCGACATCCGCGCCCTCATGAACAGCGTCCAGCGGATGCGGTTCCGGTCGCTGGCGGACAAGGAGCTCCGCATGCCGTTCCCCTATGCCGCGCGGATGACCGATCTCGCCGCCTACGAGATCCGCATCTTCGGCTATCCCGTCCTTCTCTTCTACAAGCGCGGCCTGATGAAGGACGACCTCAAGGCGTTCGACAACGACTACGCTTACGGACTCCTCGGACGAACCATTGTCGTCCACTTCCCCACCCGCGAATCGATGGAATCCGAGATCCGGAACGGTCGGATGGTTCCCCTGGGGTACGTGAAGGTCTCCGATGGCAAGGGCGGGTTGAGGGATTCGAACCTCGCGGTGTTCGCCTACACCATCCCGGACGGAAAACACCGCGGTCAGACCGCGATGATCCTCTACGGACTGAAGGCCTACGGTGACTATTCCGCCACGATCGAACGCGAGGTCGTACGGTTCCGCGAGTACGAGCGGGGTCTGGAGCGCGGCATGGTCATGGAGCAGATCGTGGAGGCGGAAGACGCCCCATCACTGCCCGTTCCGGACCTTGAGCCCAGGATTTACCTCGGGGAAACCGCGGTGCGGGAACGCTTCGTGGACCTGCTGGCGCCCCTCGTTGAGTGGCGCCATCACCTGCGTCGCAGGAGCCTCGGTCTCCCACCGGTGCCGGGGGAGGATGCCCTCCTCGAACCGGTGCGTGCGGCATTGAAGGCCCATGGCATTGGCACGGATCCCTCCGCGCCCGATCCCCTGCTGGGAGTGCAGTCCGAGGGAAGCAGCTTCCGCTATGTGGCGGTCATCAACGGACACCGCCGCGTGGTCCAGGTCACGGCCCTGGCCAGTCTCGAAAAGCTCGCCCGGGATTCGGACCGGCTCCGTGAAGGTTCCGAAATAGAGAAGGCCCGGAAGGCCGGGGTGTCCCCGGGTGGCGCCGGAGTCGCGTTCCTCAACTCCATCCAGGAACGAAACGGCCGCCTCGAACTGGGTCCCCTGATCCGCTCCGGCACGGGGCCGGTGGTTGGAACCGGGCTGCGAACGACGGAGTCCGGACTCGAACCGGTGTTCACGGCGCTGGATCGGATGCCGGTCGCGGACCGTGCCCGACTCGACCGGGAACATTATGCCGGGGCCATCCTGGATCTGGATGCCGATGGCGACGGACGACGTGAACGGGTGGCGGTGAGTCTGGAGTTTCCCCTTGGCGAAATCCGTCGTCATCGGATCGATCCGCTGACCGGGGTGGAGGAGATCGATGTCTATGAGCGGGGACACCTCCGGGACCGGATCACCGCGGACCGCATCACCCGGGTTCAACGGGATCCCCTGGGGCTCGAACTGTCCTCCGAGACCCGGGTGAATCGCGGAACCCTCGCGGCACCGCAGGAGGGGGATCTCATTGAGCAGACCCGGACTCAGGACGCCTGGTTTCCCGGTGGGAACACCGACCCGCTGGACGCCGCGGCGCCGCGGCTGCGCCGGTTGCGACTGGTCCGCGTCACCGGGGACTGGACGCGAGAGACCTTCGGACTGTTTCCGCTCCCGGTGGAGGTGGTGGGTGAGGGATTCATCACCACCAATACCTACGATCCGATGGGCCGCCTCCAGCGTTCGATATCCTCCCCGAATCTCGCTGGAGACGACGATCCCGCCGCAATCCCACCGCCCGCGATTCTGCATCCCAACCCCGGACCGCCGCGGTTTGAATCGACGGTCCGGGAGATCCTCCCGGGAGCCGAACCGGTGATGGTCCTCGAACGACGGGATCTCATCACCGGCGGGCGCGAGATCCAACGACGAAACCTCGCCCGGTCCGGACGCGTGGAATCCGGGGAGTCGTTTGATCCTTTTGACGGCTCGCGGACGTTCCTGGAGCGCAGTGTCCGGGAGTACGACGACGGATTCCTGTTTGGACTCGTCCCCAGGCGGGTGGTGACCACCGCCGCCTCCGGGGCGCCCCTCGTGGAGCGCCGCACCTTGACGGTGGATCCGACGGCCCGCCGCATGACCGGCGTCGAAGTCGAATTCACCGGAGCCGTTCGCACGAACGTCTGGTCCCCAAGGTGGGAGGCGCCCATCCGGGTGGACACCGCGTTGCGCAGCACCCTCCGGCGGTTCGAAAACGGCGGCCTGAAACTTTCCGGCAGCACGCAGGATCGCGACTCCGGGGAGGAGGTCGCCCGGTTTGAAGGAGGCTTTGATGAAGGAGCCCGCACCTGGGTCATCCGCCGCGACGGGTGGTACCGTCTCGGCTGGACGAACCGCACGGAGACGGCGACGTACAGTCCCGGGGGGCGCCTTCTCCGCAGCCGCACGGGATCCGCCCTCGAAGCCCGCCCGGCCTACGACGCCGACGGGATCACGCGGAGCAACCTGGTGTGGTTCGCCTCGGGAACCCCGGGTGTCTTCGACAGCCTGGTCCGGGTGGACAGTGACTTCCGGTGGACGGAGGGCACGCGAGACGCCCGGGTCCAAACGTGGATTTCAGGAAGTCCCCATGATGAATACCGATCCACGATGGACGCCGAGGGCCGGGTCATCGTCGACGGCCAGCGGAACTATCCGGACCTGCGACTGGCCACCCGGATCGCCTACGACGGTGGCACCGAGCGGGTGCGCCAATCGGAGCTCTACCAGAACGACCAACGACGGGAAGTCCGGATTCCGGACGCGCCGCAACCGCAACCGGACGGCACCGTGCTGCTGCCCGTGCGCGTCACCCCTTTCTGGGGCCTGAATTCCACGGAGATCCTGGCCCTCGGCGACCCGTTCGGCCGCGTGCGGGAATCGCGCAGTGAAGACGGACGGATCACCCGCACCGCTTCCTGGTTTCCCGGTTCGGCCCTGATCCAGAAGGCGGAGGTCCTGGGGCGCGACGGCGCGGTTCGGGAATCCGTGTCGCTCGAACTGTCCGGCAGCCTGGAACGCGGAATCCCCACGGATCGCGCCCTGCGAAGCCGCCTTGCCCCGTGGTCCGCCCCCCCTTCGCAGGCACCCCTCATGGAGGTGATCTCCATCGCCCGGGGCACCGGGGTCGCCGTGTCGAGCCTCTCCGCCGAGGGCCGCAGCCACTTTGACCTCACGCAACCGTTCCCCGCCCCCCGGTATGTCACGGATCCCTCCGCGGCGTCCGGCGTTCCCGTTCGACTGGATGACACCACCCTCGGGCACGTTTGGTCGATTTCGAGAACCTCGCCCGCCGTCAGCCCGGAGTTCCCCGGCGAACCCCTCATGCGGGTGGAATCCGTGAGCCTTCTCCCGCTCTTCAATCCGGTCCGCACCCGGATGCTCATGGACCGGTCCGGCAACCTGCTGGAGTCCCAGATCAGCCGGATTCCGAATCCGGGCGGTGCCGGATTCAATGCCACCAATCTCTTCGAGGCGCCCCCGACAACCGCGGACCGCTTCACCTATCGCTACCGATATGCTCCCGGCTCGTGGGTCGAAGTCCCCGCATCCGCCGGCCTCGGCCGCGAACGGGTCCTGACCAATCGGGCACCCGACGCCGCGGCATCCGGCCTTGCCGTGAATGCCGTCCCGTGGCGGGACCAGGTCACCTCCGTCCAAGGCACCGCCGGGACCAGCGCCGCCACCGTGCGGACCAGCTCCCTGGGCAATGGAGGCATCGCCGCATCGCTCACCACGGATCCGAGGGAATGGGCCTCCAACCCCCACCTTCCGGACGAATCGGGCCTCTGGACGGCCTGGACCACGCAGGGATTGGATCCGACGGGGGCCCAGGTCCTCAGCGCCGAGGACATTTACGATGCGCAGGGACAGCTCAGCGTCCGGAGAATCCTCAAACAGACCGAAGGCGGGGCTCCCGCCATCAAGTTCTCCTATCAACTGCCACAACCCAACACGACCCACTGGCTTGCCACCTCCCCGCCCCCCCGCGCCGGAGAATCGCATTCCCTGTCCATCGCCGGCACGGGTGTCCTCGGGGGAACGGACGACGACTTCTATTACTTCTACACCCGGTCCACCAACGGGGTGGACCCCATCCTGTATTTCAGGGACAAGGCAGGACACGAGGTGCGGGTGGGCTCCGACTCGACGCGGCGTGGTCTTCGTCCCGTCCGATACTGGCCGTTGAGCCCGGCATTGTCCCAGTGGCTTCCCGACGAATCCGCTCCGGACCAGGCCGCGACGGTGGCGGGTCCGTTGTGGCTGGGGCCCGGGGAGAGGGCCTATGCGGTCAGCGTCCCGGAACTCGTGCATGCCGGCATCGATCCGGCCCAACTGGACACGGCCATTCTCGAATCCCGCCATCCCATTGAGGCGACCCCGCTGCGACGGATGCGCCGCGGCACCCGCGTGGATCCGCTGCGGCACGCGCCCAAGGTTGTGCGGGAATCCCGGCAGTCCCCCCACGATTTCGTCCGGGTCACCGAGACTCCGGTCCACCGGTCTCCGGCGGCGATCTTCGCCGACGAGGATGTCCGCACCTTCCTCGAGCGAAACGGGCGGCCCATCGCCGTGACGCAGCCCGCTCCCAAGCGATCCCCCTACCCCGACGTGGTCGTCGTCGCCACGGGCGACACGGGAACGCCGCGTCCCCTCTACCGGCTCTCCTCGCTGGACGGACATTTTGAACAGCGGTTTGAAACCATTTCGCAGGGGGAAATGGTGCAGGTGTATTCGGTGGTGCAGGGCTTCGAGCTGCCGAGAATGGAAATCTTCAATCCCCGCATTCTCGGCGAGGAGATTTCCCCGGGGTACATCGCCTACGGCTACGACTACCACGCCCGGGTCCGGGTGACGAAGAGCGGCAGCATCCTCGGACACCCCGTGGCGGTCCTGCGAAACCGGGTGGCCGCCAATTCATTCCACTACGCCGGGGACAGGATCCTGGACTGGTTTGCGGGCCCAAATCCAAACCGTCCCACCACGAGTCGATTCCATTATGGCATGCTGCATCATGCCCGATTGCAGGCCGCCGCACTGCGGCGACTTCCCACCCTGTCCGAGGCGATCCTGCCGACCCGCTCCCTTCCCTGGCTGGAAGTCACCAACAACCCCTCGGCCGCGGCATTGGATCTGAACCTGGTTCGCGTCGCCGCCACCCTCAACGAACTCCACGTCCGCAGATTCGCCACCAACCTCAACCGGGCCGACGCCCCCACCTATCTGATTCCCACGATGCTGGAAACCGAGGTGGAACGGTTTGTGGACACGGTGGAGGAGGCCCGGATCGCCTCCCTGGCCATCCGCGCCGGAGAGCCGGGCATCGCGCGCGACCTGCTGGAGTTCTACCGGAACAAATCCTTCTGGGATCCCTCCCGCGAAGGTCTCGAGCCCATCCAGGCGAGCTACGACGCGATCTCCGGCACGGCCCTGGCTCGGGAACTCGCCTTCAGTCTGCCCGTGCAGTCGCGCCCAACGGCGGCGGCACAGATTGCGGTGGCTTCGGCGGCCCTGGATCTTGCGGACGCCTCCGGGGACGCCGGATGGGAATCGTTTGCCGACGAACTTGCCGACACGCTGCTGCGGGAGTTTCGTCCCGAGGAATCCGCCAGCGGCCCCCGGGGAATCAGCGCCACCGAATACCTGCCCGTCCAAAGGGCGCTCGGGCTCGTCTTCTGGCCCGAGGCTGCACGGTTCCCGGTGGAGTCCAATGCGGATGCCTTCGCCCTGCTGGAACGGATCACGACCCGCCGCCGACTGTCTCCGTCCACACCCGAGCTGTTGTCCCGGCTCCAGGCGGGCCTGGCCGAGCAGCGCGCCTGGCTCAACACGCACGTGCTTCCCGAGGTCCAGCGAACCGGGGTCGTCCCGACCGCCTGGTTTGAGGTCCAGGACATCTACGGGGAGACGACCGCGCTTGCGCCCGAGCGCTGGACCTCGCCCGAAGCCTGGCTTGCGTGGCTCGACGTCGCCGGTCGTTCCGGCGGGGTGACCCCGGAAACCGCCCGGGGCTGGCTCGACAATCTCGCCCGCGCCCATGGCGCCCGCGTCGAGGGAACCTGGGGACTCGACTGGAGCCTTCCGCTCCTCCGCTCCGAGGCGATCTCGACCGTAAACACCGCCCGGTTTCTCCGGGTTGCCACCCAACTCGGACACGTCCCGGCGGCGAACCTTGCCCGGACCAGCCTCAGCCGGATTGCCGACAATGGGAGCTTCCCCGCCGTCGTCACGACCGCCACCGCGCGGCCGCTCAAGACGGAACAGGGCACCGTGATCTATCCGCGGAGTCCGCAACGGGGCGGCGGCTGGCCCCCGACGTTCGCCGTCGCCGGAGAACTCGCCGGAACCAATGCCGCACCGTCCACACCACCCCAGGTCGTTCCGAGGGCGCGCCGGATTCTCGGCAATCCGGTCCGACAGGCCCGTACGGACCTCGCCGCGTTCGTCGGCCTCGCCGCGTTGTACTACGTCGGCGTGATGATGGTGACGCTCGCGTGGTGGCGGCTCCGGCGCTTCCGCCACCGTTCCAGCGAAGCCGACCCCACCCTCGTTCCCGAACCGGTCATGCGCCGTGCGGAGGAACGCTGGTCCGCCCGTGTCCTCGGGGTGCGCAGTCCGGCGGGGACCACCTGCACGCGCTACTCCAACGCCACGGTTGAACAGAACTTCCTGATGCAGCTCCGGGCCGTCTACAAGCTCGTCCTGGAATGGCGCCGGCGCGAGCGCCGATGGGCGGAGGACGACCCGCGCCTCGTGGAGGACGGGACGGATCCCTGGCTCAATGGACTGGATGAATTCGCCAGCGTCGTCGGAATCTACCTGCGCTACGTCATCAAGGCGGGTGCCAAGGATGGCTTCGATCATCCGGAAGCGTTCGAGGGAAATGAGGACAGCAACCACCTGTGGTCACGCCTGGTGATGTACCTGTCGGAGCACTACTGCACACTGCTGAACCTGCTGCACCGGTACGAGTCCCTTCCCACGGACCAGGATCGCATGCTGTTTGAATGGGAGTTCTCCAAGGCCCTGGAGGCGCTCGGAGTCCGGAGCCGGAAGGAGGCCTTCGATGCCCGGTCATTGTTCCAGTTCCCCGAGAATCCGGATGCCATGGACCTGCTCGTGATCCAGCGTCCCGGTGCCACGCTGACGGATGTCATGAAGGAGGTGGCTGCGCGGTTGAACGTGCCGATGCCGCACCTGATGAGGATCGTCGAGAACTACAAGGTCTGGAAGCGCCGGGAGCAGCCGTTCCCGCTCCACCCGTACCTGATTGAGTTCGCCAAGATATTCCCCAGCTTCGTGCTCACCGGCCTCGGGGCGTTGATCTGGTACAACCAGTCGGTCGGCGACAGCCCGGTGATTCCCTACCTGGGATCCCTTCTGACCACGGCGGCACTGGATCCCGCATCCCTGATCTGGGCAGTCCCCCTCGCCTGCAGCGTCGCTCTCGGCCTCGCGGCGCGGTACGTGCGGACCTACCGGTTTGAGGACACGCTCCTCCCGCGCACCAAGGCCGGCATGCTCGCGGACTCGACGGTGACCTCGATCTTCGTGCGCACGAAGCCGGCGACGGGAGGTGTCCACGAAGGCCGGCTTTGGAATCCGTCCCTCTACGAACACCTGGGATGGATCCTCCGAGTCCTGGGCTGGTCCGCCCTCGCCGTCACCCTCTTCCGGCTGACCACCCCCAGTTTCGTCACCTATCTGATCGTGAAGGGCATCCTGGCGATGCTGGTGATCACCGAGATCCTGGGCACGGTGGTTCCCCTGCTCGTATCCCTGTTCAGCCTGCGGATTCAGGATCGCGCCAAACTCAATCCCTCCGGCCGGCTCCTCCAATTCCTGAACCGACTCAACCTGACCGCGACGCGCCCCGCCTCACCGATCTGGCTTTCGGTTCGCTATCATCTCCGCCCCTCGGTGCCCTCCGGCGACGGTGCCAGCCAGGGTCAGGCCATCGCGGTGTTTCTGCTGCTGAACTTCTCCTTCTTCCTCATCGGAGCCTATCTCTGCCAGCAGATCCTGCCCCTATGGTTTACCGAGGTGTATCTCTCGGGCTCCCCGTTCAAGCTGCTCCTCGGCGGCCTGGTCTTCTGGAATACGCTCTACCTGCTCCGCTACGGGATCTTCCTGCTGGCCACCGCCGTGGCCGCCGTGTTCTCCACCTTCCCCATCTGTTCCGTGGCCGCAGCCCTCGGATTGGCGGAACTCGGACTCGCGGCCTTCGGACCCGACGCCTCCTGGAACCCCGTTCGCCACGAGGGTCCGGCCTGGACGGTGGCGCTGGGCCTGGTGCTCCTGGCAATCTTCGAGGAACCCCTGCTCGCCGCGATCCGCCGGTGGCGCACGCGACCCGCGGCCCCACCGCGGGATCCGGAGACCACCACAACGTCCTCCCAGGGACTGGGCATTGTGTACATGAGCGGCGACGACCTCTCCTCACTCAAACTGACCCCGGCGCTGCTGATGTCCCGCTGGCGCCTGCTCCGGGACCGCCTCGGATCCACGGGCATCTCGCTGCTGCACCGGATCACCGGCGAGTTGGACGACGCGGCGCTGGAACGCCTGTTCCAGGGGCTTTTCGATCTGGAATCCCGCCACGCCGTGACCCTGTGGAACCCGCGCCAGTTGGTGGTCGACGGCGAGGCGCCCTCCCTGGATCCGTCCCTCGGACTCAACCTCACCGTCCCGGATGAGTCGCAGCGCCGCGGGATTCTCACCGCCTGGGATGCGCGCCGATGGCTCGTCACCATGATGTCCACGGCCGGCCACTCGCAGGATACGGCGATCAATCTGGTGGACGTCGCCCTGCGGCTCGAACGCGAGGGACTGGCGCCGCGGACGGTCTTCTACTTCATCCAGAACAAATACGACAACCGCGACGACAACCGGCCCTCGCAGCTGAAGTACTCCGACGGCGAGTTGGGCCATCGGGACAAATTGTGCCGGCTGATCCGGGCGCTCGCCCCGGGAGCCCGGGCGTGGAGCGTGCAGAACTGGACCCCCTTCGGCTTCAAGTCCGCCGGCATGACCGGAATGGATCTCGTGCCCGAGGAAACCATGCGCCTCGGGACGATGGTGGTCCTCGACCGCAATGCCACCGTCAACGACCTCGACGCCTTCACCCGCGACCTCCGGACCGCGATGGCGGATCCGGATCTCATCATTGTGATCCCCGGCAGAGGCACCACCAACACCCTCACGGATCTCGGACAGGGTTCGCAGCTGATTGAGGAGGGGCATCGGTCCTTCCTCAAGGGACTCATGTCCTGCCTTGGCGGACGCGCCAGCGAAGGCGTCGGCACCGGCTGGGGCAACATCCTCACCGTGACCTACGGACGGGTCCAACGGGCCATGATGCACCCCTTGACACCCAAGATGCCGCTGACCTCGCGGATGATCCGTGGATCGTCCTTTGCCGTCCGGACCGAGGGGCTGATCGGATTCACCCCGCACGCGGTGGGGATATCCGAGGACACCTGGGCGGTCTCCCAGGCGTCCCACAATGTCATCGCGCTCGGGGGACGGGTGAAATACGCGCTCTCCTCCGCCCTGTGGCACAAGATCCGGGAAACCTGGAGCCACGCGGAATGGATGGCGGCATTTCCGCGCTGGTCGGGCGGGTATCTCCAAATGCAGCACGATCCGCTGATGCAGCGGATCAACGATTTCGGTCCCGCCTCGATCTTCGCGCGCGAAATCCGCAGCAACAGCGGACGCAATTTCCTCTCGGCCCCCTTTGCCCTCCTCAACGCGCTCCTCCTGCCACTCGCCATCATCCTCGACGTCACCCCCTTCATCCAGATCCTGATGCTGCTTTGGAATTTTGGGTTTGTGATGAACCAGGTGCTGACACTGCACGGACTCAACACCTACCTGGAGGCCACGGGATTCCACCGGATCGGCGCGCTGCTGGGAGCCCTTCTCGGCGGTGCCGGAGCCGCCATGATTCCCGAACTGCAGGCGGTCGCGCCTGCGGGGGCGGTGTTGGGTGCCCTCTACGGCGGATTCCTGGTCGGCCTCAACCGCTGGCTGGTGACCCGGCTCCGGGACATCATCCTGTTCGGCCCCCAACTGGTCCTTCACGCGCTCGGGCAGGTGATGCGGCAAAGCATCGAGTTCGTGGCCTCGGGCGCCGCCGCCACCGATGCCTCCGCCGTCAACATGGCGTTCCGCACCGCCGCCGGACCGCGCGAGGACCGTCCCCTCGACACCTATCCCCACTTCATCAACCTCCGCACCATCGTTTGGGGCATTGGCATCCCCGCCCTGATCCTGAACCTGGTGGCCCTGTACAGCCTGGACATGTTCAACGTCCTGCTGCTCCTCCCGTCGCTCCTGTTTTCCGTCAGCCTGGTGCTCGGCCCCTACCTGATGCGCCCCAATCCAGGGCGTCATCCGGGGATCCGCGTGCTGTTGCCGAAGTTCCTGGGCTGGACCGGGGCGGTGGTGTTTTACACCGCCGTCTCGCTGCTCATCGCCCAGGGAGGCACCGGGGGACTCCTCGGTGTGGCGCTGCTGTTGGGCCTGTTCGGATGGATTGCCTGGCGCGGAGGACGTTATCTCGGATTCCACTGGCGGTGGGCGCGGGCCGGACGGGCGCTGCGTCGCCTGCTCTCCCGCGCAGGCGTCCCCGGGGAACTCACGACCCCGCTCCACGCCCAGTTGCTCGCCGCGGCGGGCGACCCCGCCCGGACCTCGGCCGCACTCGACAAGGCCGGTCTCCCGCCGGAGCCACGCAAGGCGGTGGCCTCGTTCCTCGATTCTCGGATCGTCCCCTTCCTGAAGGAACCCATGCAACCCCGGGAAACCTCCCACCGCGGCGTGGCCGTCTTCCAACGCACCTTCGCCCTCGCCCTGCTGGTGTTTCTCTGGTTCTTCGTGGTCCCCGTGCCCGGACTCTTCGTCTTCAGCGCAGGCGCCTACAAGACCTCCATGTCCCTGCAAACCATCCTGACCATCGTCGGCGCCGCAACCGCCCTGGTCCTGGCCGGGTTTGCCGCGGGTCGCTGGGTGCAATGGTTTGACCGCATCGGACGCGGACGCACCGGACTCCTACCGAGGGCCCAGGCCGCCTACGCCGAACTCCGACGTCGCATGGACCAGTCCGGCGGACTCGCCGACGAGCAATCCTCGCGCTACCTCGCCCTCTTCACCGACCTCAAGACGTACGTGGACCAGCGCAGCGACGCCTACGCCTGGCGGATCCTGCACCAACTTGAGGAGGAGCTTCGTCCGGTCTCCAACCCGCCCCCCCGGAATCCGGCCCCCTGAGGGGGAACCCGGGGCACCGGCCTACCGGGCCCGGACGCTGACGCGATAATACCGGGTCCGCCCCTCGTCCGCCGAGGCATCGCGGACCTCCATCACCCCGTCTGCGCCCGCGACCAGATCCAGCAGTCCCGGCACCGGAAAGAATTCCGCGGACGGGTCCTCGAGATTCCCGACATGGGACACGTCATAGTGACGTCCAGCCTTCCCAAACCAGGACAACACGGGATTTCCGGTGGAATCCCGCGACGACGAGATCCGGAAGAAGTCCTCCGACCGGTTGGGATCCGTTCCCGTCAACAGTTCCTCGCCATCGGTCTGCCCGTCCCCGTCCGAGTCCGCCACCCCCGGCTTCGTCCCGGTATTGGAGTCACTGACGTAACGGCCGGTCCCGGTTTCGTGGACATCGGGAATTCCATCCCCATCGGTGTCCAGAAGCGGCGCCGGTGAATCATTGTCACTGCGGTACACGGCCCGAACCTCCCCGGCGATCCCGGTGCGTTCCGGTCCGTTCCATCGGATGTTGTCCAGCGACACCTGATAGACCGCCGAGGTCTCCAGCATCTCGAAGTTGATCACCAAACGGACCACATGCCCGAAGTCAAAGCGACCGAGAAAATCCGGCTGCTCAAACCGGTCGAGGGTCCCCTCAATGCGCCGCCACGAACCGTCGGGGGCGTCGTACGCCTGGACATACTGAATGGCATGCACCCGGTCCACCGGCTCCCCGGGTTCGTTCGGGCTCTTCAATTGAAGGCCCACGCGCATCGGATGACCGTGCGCCTCGCGAACATCGCACGAAAAGGAATACTGCCTCCAGGTGGCGGCCGACGTCGGCAGTGAGAATTCCACGGGAAACCCGCGTTCGATTCCAAATCCGGAGAAGGACCCAACCGCCGGCGGATTGGTGTAGATGAGAAAGGCCGACTCGCTGCCTTCGGTTCCGACCAACTGGATACCGGTGTCGAAGTAGAGGCTGCCCACCCCGCCGTTCTGCGCATAGTTGTAGCTCGTCCACGGGGCCAGCAGCGACGCCGACCCCGGGGGTTGTGCCGTGTCAGCCCCGAGAAGCCGGCCTTCAAATCCGTCGAAAAGATCGTCCGAGGCCCCCGTCGCCGTCCGCGCAGTTGCCGTCCACGTGAACGG
>JAEUHD010000233.1 GCA_016793645.1 Verrucomicrobiales bacterium | reverse complement strand
CGCGTGTCGTAGGCGGCGGCGAGGATGACCTCCTCAAACAGATCGCGGTTCACATGGTGGGAACAGCAGAAGGTCGCCAGCGTGCCGCCGGTTTTGAGCAGCTTGAGTGCCCGCAGGTGGATCTCCTTGTAGCCGCGCAGGGCATCCGGAATCGACGCACGATTCCGGGTGAAGGAGGGCGGGTCCAGGACGATGAGGTCGTACCGCGGGATGACCTTTTCATTCGGCGCAACCGCGGTGCGCGCCTTCAGCCAGTCGAACACATTGGCCGTCTCAAACCGCGCCCGCTCCGCGAGTCCGTTGGCCCGGGCATTCTCGCGCGCGGCACCCACGGCCGCATCGCTCTGGTCGAGCCCCAGCACATTGCCGGCGCCGGCACGCGCCGCGTGAAGGGCGAAACCACCGAGGAAACTGAAGCAGTCGAGCACTTCGCCGGCATTCTTGGCGAGTTCGCCCACGGCGGCGTAATTCGCCTGCTGGTCAAGGTAGAGTCCGGTCTTGTGACCTTCGGCCAGGTCCACCTGGAACTTGAGTCCGTTCAGGGCAATGCCCATCGACGGCGACGCCTCGCCCGCGAGGACGCCATTGCAATCCGCGAGTCCCTCGAACTTCCGGGACGCCGTGTCGCTGCGCTCCAGGATGGCGCGCGGCTTCAGCAGTTCCTGGAGCACGGCGACGATGTCGGCCTTGCGGCGGTCCATGCCCAGCGAACTGATCTGCACGACCAGCACGTCCTCATAACGGTCCACGATCAATCCGCTCAGGAAATCGCTCTCCGCGTTGACGAGCCGGTAGGAAGTCGCCCCGGACATCCAGCGCTTCCGGAGTTCTATGGCCGCGGCGATGCGTTCGCGGAAGAAATTGCGGTCCGACTCCACCCGGTCGCGATCCAGCACGCGCACCGCGATCTTGGAGCGCGAGTTGTAGAATCCGGTCCCGAGCAGCCGTTGACGGTGATCCTTGACCTGGACCCAGTCGCCGTCCCCGAGCGGGGCGGTGATGCGGAGGATGGAATTGGAGTAAACCCAGGGATGGCCCGCGACAATGCGGTCCGCTTCGCCCGGCTTGAGAATGACCGTGGTCAGGTTCATGGCGTGTAGACAGTTCGTCCCGCGGAGTGCGGTCCGAACGGACACCCTAGCCCAGGTTCCCCCCATCCTCCAAGCCCGGCTTTGAGGCAAATCCGATCCCGCTGTGACCCGTAGTTTTCGAATCTGTCACCAAGACTTACAGCGGGCGTAACCCAAGGCGTGGCAGGATGCTCGGATGATCCTACGTACCCTGTTGGCAATGGGGGTCCTGGCGGCTTCAACCACCGCCCGCGCCCAGTTTGATGGATTCGAAAACAAGGGGTTGGTCGGTGTCGGACGCCTCCCCGCCTCCCTGTTCGACAAGGCGGGAGACGGCACGGCGGACACACTCGGTGGTTTTTCGGCGATGGCCGTGGACGCCGCGTCGTTGGTCTACGAGGAAGGCTCAATCCGCGGAACCCTGGTCGGTCTCCCCGACCGCGGATTTGGAGATGGGGCGACGGACTACCACCCGCGACTCGAACTCTTCACGTTCTCGATCACCCCGTACGAGGGCGCCGGGCCGGTCGGACAGGACCAGATCACCTTCACCAACACGGCCACCGTGCTGTTCACCTACGACGAAGCGGGAACGCCCCAGTTCTTTACGGGATTCGACGCCGGCAACACCAACAATCCGGTGGTGCCCCAGTCCCCGGCGAACTCGCTGGGTGGCGGACGCCGTTCGATCGACCCCGAGGGGATCGTGCTGGGACCCGAGGGCGGCTATTGGGTGAGCGACGAATACGGTCCGGGAATCTACCGATTCGACGGGCAGGCGCGCCTTCAGGAAACCCTGCTCCCGCCCGCGGCGCTGCTGCCCCGTCAGGGTTCCTATCCTGGAAAACTCAACTTCACCGGAAATGCGGCGCCCACTTCGGGACGTCGCAACAACCGGGGACTTGAGGGGCTTTCTTTGACTCCCGACGGGAAGCGCCTCGTGGCGTTCCTGCAGTCACCGACGATTCAGGACGGCGGTGCCGGCAACCTTGGCCGGAATACGCGCGTCCTTCAGTTCGACGTCGTCCCCAATTCCCCCACCTACGGACAGGTCGTGGCGGAACATATTTACCAACTGACGCTGAACGGCACCGCCCAAAACAACCGTCATACGCCGGTGAGCGAGGTGCTGTCGCTCAACGCGTCCACGTTCCTGGCGCTGGAGCGCGACGGCAACGGACTGGGCACCGGCACCAACGTGGCCCCGGTCTATAAGCGGATCGTCGCCCTCTCGACCGCCGGCGCCACGAATCTGGCGGGATCCGGCTTTGACTTGGAGCGAGGGGCCCCGGGGGCGCAGCTCCTCCCGGCGTCGGACCTGGGATTCAATCCCGTTGCACGTAAGGACCTGGTGGACCTCCTGGATCCCGTCCAACTCGGGAAATTCGGCCTGAACGCCGCTACGGCACAAGACACCAACACGCTCTGCGAAAAATGGGAGGCGCTCGCGTTGATTCCATTGAAGGACGCCGCCAATCCCGACGACTACCTGTTGCTCGTGGGCAACGACAACGATTTCAAGGCGCCCCTCACGGTCCACAACGGCGTCGCCGTCGGCACCAACGACGTCGCGGTGGATCTCATGATCCTCGCCTACCGCGTCACGCTGCCGGGCGTCGGCGCACCGCGTCCGGCGAACCTCGCACCCACTGCCAACTGGAGTTCCCCCACAACCGGCGTGTGGGCGGGAGCCGCACCGCTGCCGTTGACGGTGGGGGTGTACGATCCGGACGGTCGAGTGGTTTCCGTTGAGTTTTTCGATGGCGATGCGCTGATTGGCACCGTCCGTCAGTATCCGTTCTCCCTCCTCGTTCCGGAACCGACTCCGGGGCTGCACACGGTTCGCGCGGTGATTACTGACAATGACGGAGCCACCTTCGAGACCGCGTCCCGGGTGATCGAAGTCACCACGGAAAATCTCGCGCCCTCGGTGACATTGACATCGCCACTGGACGGGGCGGCAGGAGCGGCGCCCTACCACCTTCGGTTTACCGTGGAGGCCGGCGACGGGGACGGCGTCATCACGAACGTCACGTACTACGCAGGCGCACGGAAACTCGGTTCCAATCCGACGGCACCCTTTGGATTCACCTTCAGCAACGCGCCGGTGGGGGTGCATGTACTGACTGCGGTGGCCACCGACAATCTTGGACTGAATTCGACCAGCGCCCCGGTCACGGTCACGGTGACCCGCGCGGTGGGCGACCCCCTCCAGCTGCAGATTCTGCACGCCTCCGACTTCGAAGCCGGCATCGCCGCCCTCGACGATGCGCCCCGGTTCTCCTCGGTCCTGGCAGCCCTGCGTGCCGAACTTCCGGACGCCACCCTCACGCTCGCGTCCGGCGACAACTACATCCCGGGCCCCTTCTTCACCGCGAGCGCGGACCCGGCGGCCCCGTTCGGCGGCATCAAGGGACGCGCGGACATCACCATTCTTAACGCGCTCGGAATCCAGGCCTCCTGCTTCGGCAATCACGAGTTCGACGACAACACCCCGCTCGTGCGCAGCCTCATCCTTCCGGACGCCGCCGCCCAGTACACGGGGACGGCATTTCCCTATCTCAGCGCGAATCTCAACTTCGCCCCGGACAGCAGCCTCGCGAGCCTTGTGGCGGCGGACGGACAAGACGTCGCGGCGGTGAAGAACAAGATTGCGAAGAGCGCCGTGGTGACCATCGCCGGACAGCGGATCGGTCTCGTCGGCGCGACGGTTCCCGAACTCCGGACGATTTCCTCGCCCGGTTCCGTGGCAGTTTCGCAGAATCTCGCGGAGGACATCCAAGTCGCCGTGGACGGACTCTTGGCGCTGGGCTGCAACAAGGTGATCCTCATGACCCACCTCCAGCAGTTCTCCCGGGAGTTCGGACTCGCCGCGCAGCTTCGGGATGTGGACGTGATCGTCGCCGGAGGATCGCACAGTGTCTTCTCAAAACCCTCCGACCGGCTCCGACCCGAGGATTTCTCTGCGTCCCCGTATCCCACCCAGTTTGTTTCGGCATCCGGCCAGCCGGTCTATGTGGTCAACACCGGCTCCAACTATCGGTACGTCGGGCGTCTGATCGCCTCGTTCGACGGCGAGGGCGTGCTGACCGGGTTTGACTCCCGGAGCGGCGCCTACGCGACCGACATCCAGGGCGTCCTGGACACCGGGAACCTTCCTCCCAACCCGACGGTCCTGACCGTTGTGAGCAACCTCGCGACCATCGTGGACGGCAAGGACGGCAATCGGTTCGGCCGCACCGCGGTGTACCTCAACGGACTGCGCAACAGTGTCCGCACCGAGGAGGCCAACCTCGGAAACCTCAGCGCCGACGCCAACCTGTTCCGCGCCCGTCAGACGGACCCCGCGACCGTCGTCTCCCTCAAGAACGGCGGCGGCATCCGGGACTCCATCGGAGCCATTTCGTCCGTTGGCGGTCTGGTCGAGCGGATTCCGCCTCCGGCCAATCCCCGCGTCGGCAAGTTGGCGGGCGAGGTGAGCCAGCTCGACATCGAGAATTCGCTCCGCTTCAACAACACGCTTTCCCTCCTCACGCTGACGGCGCAGCAGCTTCGCGACACGATGGAATGGTCGGTCGCCGCGAGCGGAACCCCGGGACAATTCCCGCAGGTCAGCGGCCTCCTGTTCAGCTTCATTCCGACCAACAAGCCGATGACCTATCTGCGCAACGCCTCCGGTGTGCCGACGAGCATCGACTTCGCCGGGGAGCGTCTGCAAAACCTCGTGGTGGTGGCGGCGGACGACAGCCAGGACCTGGTCGTGGAGAACGGCCAGCTGGTGGGAGACCCGAATCGCACCTTCCGGGTGGTCACCCTGAACTTCATGGCGGGGGGTGGGGACAGCTACTTCCCCCTGACCCTGGGGACGCAGCGCCTCGACCTGGTCCCGGCGGGCACGACCCCCACGTTCGACACCGATGGTGGCGAACAGCGGGCGCTGGCCGATTACCTCAAGTTCATCCAGATCTACTCCGAGGCCGATACGCCGGCGGAACAGGACCTGCGGATCCAGAATCTCCTGCGCCGCGGCGACGTGGTGCTCGCCCCCTGGGTTCGTAAGATCGAGGCGCCCGTGGCGGGCGCGGAGCTGACCTTCCGAACGTTGCCCGGACGCCACTACGTCGTGGAGTCCAAGGAGTCCATCGATGCTCCGTGGCAGCCGACCGGGTTGGAAACCCAGGGCACCGGCACCCTCAAGACGCTGCTGGATTCCCGTCCGGTCGGTCCGCAGCAGTACTACCGGGTGTTGCTCACGGAATAGGAACCCCCACGGTGAACCCATTGCCACCGCGACCCGTTGTCCGGGACTCGGTGGGGTTTGTGTTGTAATTCAGTGATTCAGGGGAGCCCGGGGCGGGTGGGTGACGCGCCCGGGCTCCCTCTTTTTATTCCCGAATTGGACATCATGCCACGCTGCGGTCCGACGGGACGGCCTGCACCTCCCCGGTCGCGCCCTTCGGAACCTTCCGACGTCCCGGGGGAGGCGGGCCAAACAGGTGCGTGAGGGGAGTGCGACGGACGAGGAGTTCGAACGTCAGGCAACCGACCACTCCCACCAGGAGTATCGCGACCGTGGACTGGATCCACCACGGCAGGCTGTACGGCCGCAGCCGGGGAAGGATCACCTGGATCAACAACTCCTGGTGGACGAGATAAAGCCAGAACGCCGTGTCGGCGAGGTAGCGTCCGGTCCGCGTGGGCCGGTCAAAGAACCTCTGGAAGAACCCGAGGAACCCGAAGGAGAGGAAGGCGCCGCTGACCGCGAAAAGCCCGTGTCCGGTGATCCGCAGCCACGGATACGTGGGAAGCCCGGTCATGGACGAAAAGGTTTCCGAGAATCGCACCGCAGCGAAGTACGTGGCAAAACCAACCGTCAGGAACGGGATCCAGAGGTGCGCCAGACGGGACATCTGTTCGCGGGCCGAGAACAGCCACCAGCCCGTGAGGAAATATGCGAAGTAGAAGGGCCAGTCGGCCTGAAACCGGAACAGCACGTCCGGAATCGGCTGGAAGATCCCCATCGCCCCGCCGAGGGACCATCCCCCGTAGCTTGTGGTCGCCATGCGGGCCGGCAGGGTGACCAGGGCCAGCAACACCGGAACAAGCAGCAATCGCCACACGGATCCCGGGGCCGGACCCCGTGACTGGGGCGCGATCCGATGGGCAATCCACCGCCACCCCCACGCCAGGAGCGGCGCCGCGGTGGCAAACACCAGCAGGTACCAGATGAACCACATGGGTCCCAGATTGAACTGTCTCGCCCACGAGCCAAAAAGACGTTCGGCCATGGGGCTGGATTGCCCAAATCCCATGCCGCCTCCCGGGCCGCCAGGCATCTTGAGGGAACGATTCAATACGTCCCGCAACTGATCCTGGGTGATTCCGGATTCCTGGGATCCTCCCCCATCGGAAAACCATCGCAGGAATCCCTCGGTCATTTCCGTCGAGGTCAGCGATCCATCGTGATTCCCATCCAGAGCGGCGAAATAGACCGGCCCAAACATGCGTCCGAGAAAAGCCCCCGGGCCGCCCGGGGGACCGCCGCCCGGTCCCTCCGTTCCCGGGGGACCGGGGATAACTCCGGCGAAGCCCGTGGCAAAACCTTCGGCACCCAGCGTCCCGGATCCCTTGGCGTCAAACTTCCGGAACCAAGCACCCGCAACCGTCACCATTTCCTCACGCGCAATCTTCTGGTCGTGATTCCCGTCGGCCGCATCTGTCAGGACGCCCGCGAGAATCATTCCCGGACCGAATCCACCACCCGGGGGCGGCCCGCCCGGGGCATCCGGCCCGCGGCGGTCGGGCATGGGACCGCCGGGATTGAAACCCGTTCCCTGGGGGGCTCCGCCGGGAGCCCCCGGGAATGGGGGACGTTGGCGTGCTTCCAAGCCCTCGGCAGTCCCACGAGGCCCCGGACCAACCGGCGGGCCGCCGCCTCGCGGGGAGAACGGATCATTCTGCCCGCCGCGCAGCCACGCGATGCCGGCAATCACCGTGAGGTAAATCAAGACCGCCGCACCAAGCCGCCACCACCGGCGCGAGAGATACCTCCCGACCCCGTATTTCGTCAGCATCATGTGACAGAAGAATCCGGAGATCATGAAGAACATCGGCATCCGGAAACTGTGGATCCACTCCATCAGCCGTGCGTCCGGACCCGGAGTCCCTCCAAACATCGATCCCATGCCGCCGCCAAACAGCAGCGCGTGGTACAGGATTCCCAACAACATCGCGACGGCGCGAAGACTGTCCAAGGCGTGATATCTCGGAGCACCGCCATTGGAACCGGGAGCGGGGGCAGTGGATGAGGGCAGCATTGGGGAATGCGACCGTGACGGTTGAATTGCGTTACGGGTTCGGCGGTTACAAGTGGGTGACGCCCCGGGGAACTGGGGGAAACACGGGCTCGGCGCATTGACGGCCCCTCCCGTGCCCCGCATATCCATGCCATGCCGAAGGCGCGCGCCGCAGTGTTTTACGGTCCGGGCCGTCCCCTCGAGGTCCAGTCCTTTCGGATCCCAGAACCCGGCCCGGACGAACTGGTCGTCCGGATTTCGTGCGCCACCATCTGCGGATCGGATCTGCACACCGTCCGCGGACGGCGCGTGGAACGGACCCCCTGCATTCTCGGACACGAGGCCGTCGGTCATGTGGAGGCCGCGGGGCGGGATCGTGGGGCGTACTGGGTGGGACGCCGGATTTCCTGGACCCTGACGAACAGTTGCGGACGCTGCGTGCCGTGTCTTCGATGGAACCTGCCGCAGAAGTGCGAGCGGGTGTTCAAGTATGGTCACGCACCACTGGGGGACGGCAGCGGCTTCAATGGATGCTATGCCTCCCACGTGGTCTTGAGACGAGGCACGACCGTGGTTTCGCTTCCGGATTCCGTTGAGGACGCGGTGGCCGCCCCGGCCAATTGCGCCCTGGCGACCATGGTGGGTGCAACCGAGTCTCTCAGGACCCCGGGAGACCTCGTCGTCATCCAGGGGGCCGGACTCCTCGGGATTTACGGGTGCGCCCTGCTCCGGTCCTTCGGGTGGAACCGGGTGCTGGTGGTGGATCGAAACCCGGGTCGCCTTCGGATGGTGGCGTCGTTTGGCGGGGTACCCATCGCTGCGGACGCGGCGGGCGACCTCCCGGCCGGGTCGGCCGATGTCGTGGTGGAAGCCTGCGGGGATTCCTCAGTGATCCCAGCGGGGGTGCGCCTGCTCCGAACCGGTGGGAGTTACCATTGGGTGGGCATGGTGCATCCGGAGTCCCGGCTCGAACTCACCGGGGAGGCCGTCATCCGCAAGTGCATTTCCCTCCGTGGCCATCACAACTACGCACCGCGCCACCTGGCGGAGGGGATTCGATTCCTGGAGCGGACTGCCGGCGACCTTCCGTGGCATCAACTCGTCTCGCCTCCGATGGGATTGGATGCCATTGATGAGGCACTCCGGGTGGCCGGGAGCGGGGAATGGGCGCGGGTGTCGATCCGGCCCGACTCCGAAATGTAACGGCTCCGGCTCGGGAAGAGATTGGCTCCAACGTGCACGGCGGGAAAACTGTTCCCTCCATGAATCCTGCGGACATCGTCTCCGAAATCCTGGACGTCTACCGGCAGCGTGGCCACCGGCACTACGGCGAGAACGTCACTGAAGAGCAGCATGCCCTTCAGTGCGCGACCCTGGCCCACGAATCCGGGGAGCCTCCGGACATTGTCGTTTCGTGCCTGCTCCACGACTACGGCCACCTGCTCCACGATCTTGGGGAGGACGTCGCGGACCACGGGGTGGACGCGCGTCATGAGCAGGTCGGGGCCAACCGGCTCGAACCCTTCTTTGCGCCCGAGGTCGTGGAACCCATCCGACTTCACGCGGAATCCAAACGATACCTTTGCTGGAAGGAGAACACCTATCTGGACGGGCTGTCGGAGGCCTCCCGCAAGAGCCTGGCGCTCCAGGGCGGGCCGATGAGCGACGCGGAGGCTCGTGCCTTCGAGCACCACCCACACTTCGAACGGGCCATCCGGGTCCGCCGCTATGACGACCGCGGCAAGGTGGCAGGCATGGAGACGCCGGGACTCGATGCCTTCCGGCACGTTCTCGAATCCCTCGTCGTTCCCCGCTCCTGACCCGCCACCCATCCCACGGCGAGGTCGAACCGCGCGATGACCCGACCCCAGTCCCGGGAACCAGGCCGATGGACGCGGCTTCTGCAGGAGCGTCCGCGCCTGCTCGGCGCCTGGTGCCTTGTGGCAGCGTTTGGAACGTATGCCTGCATGTACGGTTTTCGGAAGCCCTTCACTGCCGCCCCGTTCGAGGCCGCGCCCTTTGGAGCAGGAATGAAGGCCCTCTTCGTTCTCTCGCAGGTCATGGGATATACGACCTCGAAGTGGCTGGGCATCCGGGTCATTGGCGAAATGCCCCCCGAACGCCGGGTCGGTACCCTGCTGGGTCTGGTGGCGGTCGCCGAAGGCGCGCTCATTCTCTTTGGATTCCTGCCGCCGCCCTATGGCTGCCTGCCGATGTTCATCAACGGACTCTCTCTCGGGATGGTCTTCGGACTCGTCCTTGGCTTTCTCGAAGGCCGCCGAATGACGGAAATGTTCGTCGCGGGCGTCTGTGCGAGCTTCATTGTCGCCGACGGTGCCACAAAGTCCGCGGGTGCATTCCTTTTGGAGATGGGGGTTCCGGAACGCTGGATGCCGTCCGCCTGCGGCATGTTGTTCCTCCTGCCTCTTCTGTGGTTTGTCGGAATGCTCCGGAACATCCCCGCCCCCTCGGATGCCGACGTCGCGGCGCGGTCTGAACGTCCAGCCCTCTCTCGCGGGGAGCGAAGGTTGTTTCTGATCCGGTATGCACCGGGACTCGGCGCGATCACGATTGCGTATGTCGTCGTCACGATTCTGCGAAGCGTCCGGGCCGACTTCGCTCCCGAACTTTGGGCGGGCTTGGGAAGTCCCGGTCCACCGGCCGTGTTCACCACGTCGGAACTCTGGGTGGCGGCGGGCGTCCTGGGAATCAACGGATTGACGGTAACCCTCCGCGACAACCGTCGTGCCCTCCTGTCCGCAATCACAGTCTCCTGTTTGGGACTGTTGCTGGTGGTTCTGGTGATCGCCGCGCAGGGTGTCGGACAAATCTCCGCATTTCCCTTCATGGTGCTGCTGGGCCTTGGACTATACCTGCCCTACGTGGCGGTCCATACCACGCTCTTCGAGCGCCTCATCGCGATGACCCGGGAACGCGCCAACGTCGGACATCTGATGTACGTCGCCGACACCGCCGGCTACCTCGGCTACCTTGGCGTCATGGTTGGCCGATGGACAATGTCCGACGGGGACCCGGGGATCTCCGGGATCCTGAACCTGGGCGCCGGATGCGCCCTTTTCGGACTTCTCGCGATGCTACTGGCGGCTCTTTGGCTTTCCCGCCTCTGCCGGCGCAATCCCTCCCACCCGCCCACCCCAGCCCTCGGATAGCCTGAATGGGAATTGCCGGACACCGGGTCACGTATTTGTAACAATTGTCACCTTGATGTCACCTCGGGACACCTGCCTGATTTCGGGTAGTTCAACACCGCATCTCCACTCCCCATTCCCGAATCATGAATCCCACGAAACTCGCGGCACATCTCGACCAGGCACGGAAGGACCATGCAACCGCGAGCCGGGACGCCGCAGCGGCCGTGGTCGCGTACCGCGTCGCCGAGTCCGCCTCCCGCCAGGCGCGCAAGAAACTCAAGGCGGCAAAAAAGGCGGCGAAAGCGGCGAAGAAGTCCCTGCGGGAAACCCGGAGCCAGGTCAAGCGGACGGCCCGCCTTTCCCGAAAAACGCAGGGGATTCTCGAAAAGCTGGTGAAGAAGGTTCCGACTCCCAAGGCCCCGAAACCGTCGAAACCCTCCAAACCTGCGGCGAAGACGAAGAAAAAGGGGGCTGCGCGCAAGCGCGCAGCGTCCAATCCGGCGAAGCCGGTGGAAGCCCCAACCCCGGCGCCGGACGCCGGTTCACAGCCGGCGTGATCCGGCCGCCCGTAGCCGGGCGGGCGGGGGATCACGCCCCCGCCTGAATCCGTTCGAGCAGGCGCTTCGTCGCCCGAATCCCCTCGGGCTCACTCAGTTTGTCGCCCTCGTATTCGATGCCGACGAAGCCGTGGTATCCGGCATCCAGGACGATCTTCATCATCCGGGGGTAGTCGGTCTCGATGCAGTTGCCGGCGGCGTCGAAGTCGTAGGACTTGGCACTGACCGCACGGGCAAAGGGCATCATCTGGGCCACCCCAAGATAGCGGTCGTACCACTCGCCCGGCTTGATCTGGAAGTTCCCGAAGTCCGGCAGCGTCCCACAGTTGGGTTTCCCGACCTTGCGCATGACTCCGGACAGCCATTCGCCGTTGGAACTGAGTCCCCCGTGGTTCTCGACGATGCAGTTGAGTCCGAGCGTGGCGCAGTAGGCGGACAATTCCGTCAACCCCTCCGCGGCGCGGTCCTGCTGCTCGGAATACGTGCCGACCCCGCCCGTCGCCGCATTGACGCGAATGGCGTGTCCGCCGAAGAACTTCGCCGCATCGGCCCACTTGTGGTGGTTCAGCACCGCCTGACGGCGCTTGGCGGGATCGGGGTCCCCGAGGTTGCCCTCGCCATCGCACATGATGAGCACGATGCGAACCCCCTCGGAATCCGCGCGCCCCTTGAACTCCCGCAGATAGGACTGGTCGGTCGCCTGCTGCATCATGAACTGGTTCACCAGTTCAATGGCCTCAATGCCGTAGTCCTGCCGGGCGGCCTTCGGGAAATCGAGGTGGGTCATTTGCTTGGCGAACAGCGCCTTGTGCAAGGACCACTCCGCCAGGCTGATCTTGAAGGGCGGCGGGGCGGGCTTCGAGGTGGCGCATCCCGCAGCAGCGAACGCGGCGGCAACGGCGGATTGTTGGAGGAATTGGCGGCGATCGAGTTTCATGAGGAGTTTTATAGCCCAGTCCGAACCCGGGGGAGACCGACGGCACGGGAATCAGGGACGCACCGACAGCAAGCGCAACTCCCCGCGGGGCGTCAAGAACGAGGAATGGCCTGGAGGACGGACGGGGAACTGGATTCAGGCGGGGCGGGGTTCGCAGCGCAAATTCATCCCACCGCCGCCGCGCCCGGCCGCACGCCGGGGCCGCCTCAAGGCGGGACTACGAACGCAACGCGCCTATTTCGGCGGCGCTGCCAGCGGCTGCCGCACGACATGGTCCGGGAACTGGTCCGCCCGGGCCCGGCTCCACGACAGGCGTTCCGCATGGCCGTCGGTGAAGACGTAGTTGGCGGAGCCCTGATGGCGTCCGTACCGGATCCACCCCTGATCTCCATACGCCCCCTCGCCCCAGCGCACCAACGCCGCCTCCCCCACCCACGAGTCGTAGTCATCCTGTTTCACGTTGCCGTAGGCCTCGTTGTCCGCCGCATTCATGGCCTCCGAATTCCGCTCCGAGAACAGGATCACATTGGGATTGGGCAGGGCGGCGATGACCGCATCCGTGGCGAAGCCGGGCAGCGCCCGCTCCAACGCGTATCGGGCGCTCTTGTGGGTGAAAATGGAGTTGAGCAGATAGCTCTGCATCGTGAGGTGATCCCGTTCCGCCCGCCCCAGCTCGCTGTCCGGCGGCGGCGATTGGTCCGCCTGGGTGATGCCGCCATTGAATCCCAACAGGTCCGAGGCGGGTTGGCGGGAACGAAGGGTTCGATCCCCCGGACAAAAGGACACCTGCCGCGTCTTCAAATAGGGATGGAGGAAGATCACCCAAGGCTTCTCGGCGTCGCTGGTACCCATTCCTCCGCCGGAAACCCCCGAAAGATCCGCGGGCAATTCGTCCACCTGGGTCCCGTCATCCAACACCCAGCCCTCATGATGGTGAAACAGCCCGCCTCCGTGGTCGCTCATGTAGAGCTGGGCGGCGAGGCCGATCTGGCGCTGGTTCGAGATGCACGCGATCCCAGCCGCCCGGCGTCGGGCATTGGCCAGGCCGGGAAGGAGCAACCCCGCCAGCACGGCGATGATGCCCAGGACCACCAGAAGCTCGATCAGGGTGAATCCCCTGCCCCAATTGCGAGAATGCACGTGCATGTTCGGTATCAATTTTCAGATGGAAATACGAAAAGGATCGGCATCTGGATGCAGGGTTTCACCGCGAAGCGTTTGGGAGTGCGGTTGCGGAGCCACCGCACTCCACGCCCTGGCGGACTCCTCCGACCCAATGGTCGCGAAGCGTCATGGAGTGCGGTAGTCCCCTACCGCTTTCCGTCCCGGCGGGACGCGCGTCGGAACGTTCCCCGCCCCAACTGCCCTCGAAGCGTCGTTCCAAAGCGGCAGCTCCGCGGCCGCACTCCAGGTTTATTCGCGTCCGGCGGCGGCGATGAACGGCTTGAGTTCCGCCATGAGGCGCCGGAACCCATCCAGGGACAATTGCTGGGCGCTGTCGCTCAGGGCTTCCTTTGGATTCGGATGCACCTCCAGCAACAGGGCGTCGGCACCCATGGCAATGGCCCCCTTGGACAACGACATCACGAGGTCGGCGCGGCCCGCACCCTGGCTCGGATCGATCACCACCGGGCAGTGCGACTCCTGCTTCAGGATCGGAATGGCGGACAAGTCGAGCGTGTTCCGGGTGTAGGTCTCGAAGGTCCGGATTCCGCGTTCGCAGAAGAGCAGCCCGGAGTTCCGATTCGACAGCACGTATTCCCCCGCCAGCAGCCACTCCTCGATCTTCATGGACAGGCCGCGCTTCAGGAGCACGGGCTTGCCCGTCTTCGCGGCGGCGATGATCAACTGGAAGTTCTGCGCATTGCGGGCGCCGATCTGGAGGATGTCGGCGTGTTCGGCCACCAGGTCCGCATGCGCCTCCGAGAGCAGTTCGGTGATGATCGGAAGGCCGGTTTCGCGGCGGGCCTTGGACAGCAGCTTCAGCCCCTTTTCTCCCAGTCCCTGGAACTCATACGGCGAGGTACGGGGCTTGAAGGCTCCCCCGCGGAGCACGGTGGCACCGGCGTCCCGGACGGCATGGGCGGTCTCGAGAATCTGACGCTCACTCTCCACCGAGCAGGGACCCGCCATGATCACCACCCGGCTTCCGCCGATGACCACGTCCCGCGCCCGGACGGTGGAGTTCTGGGGATGCGCCTCGCGGCTCACCAGCTTGTAGCGCTTCTGGATGGGCGTGACACTTTCCACCTGGGGCCAGGCGCGAAGGACGTCCAGGGACTGATGGCTGCGCTCGTCGCCGATGGCACCGATGACGCTGCGGGCGACGCCCTTCATCAGGTGCGGGCGGTAGCCGAGGCGTTTGATTTCCTTCAGGACGGCGGCGGTTTCGCGGCTGGAGACGTTGGGTTTGAGGACGATGATCATGGGAGGGATGCCGTGGACTCCGTCCGGCGGAACAAAAACGCCGCCGGCACGGGCCGGCGGCGTTCGGGGTCAACTTCGATCACACACCCGCGCGCCCACCGGCCGGGGTAAAGCCATACCCATGGCCTCCCTTCCGGCTGTCAGTAAACGAGCGGTACATGCCGGGACGCTACCCGGGGCTTCACAAACGTCAATGCCGGGATTTTTCCGACTCCGTTCGTAGTCCCGTCTTCAGACGGCTCCCCCCTTCGCGGAACCGCGGTTGCGTGCCCGGACAGCCTAAAGGCTGCACAACAAACGGCGGCCGGTTCGTAGTCCCGTCTTTAGACGGCTCCCCCCTTCGCGGAACCGCGGTTGCGCGCCCGGAACAGCCTGAAGGCTGCACTACAAACGGGGCGTTGTTCCGGAGGAGCCGGGCCCGGACTCCGGGTCGGGGGGCACCGGGGACGCCGTCGGCAGCAACAGGATCCACGGGCGACGGAGAAGGCGTCCGGCCAGGATTCGGTACAGGACCCGGCGTTCCGGAGCCCTAACACCCCGGGCCCGGATGGCCACCCAGAGGGCGAGGCCGAAGCTGACCGTCACGTTGATGAGTCCGATCCCAAACAAACCCACCCCCAGCAGAAGCATCCCCGAGTTCCCGAGGGAAACGGGCCCCAGCGCCGCCAGCGCTCCGGCGACCTGACCCGTGGACAACGTGACGTGGCGGATCTCCAGTGCGATGCCAAAGAATCCTGCCACCTGGGGAACCAGCCCCATGAGGAATCCCAGGGACACATTCCCCGCGAGTCCGGCGACGTTGTGGTCCAGCCAGACTGCAAAGCGTCCCGCCCGTGATATTCCGAGCAGCGATTGGAGCGGTCGATTCGCGGCCAGTGCGGATCGAAGCTGGAGCAGGGCGAATCCATTGTCCGCCCAGGCGGCAATCACGCTGGAGATCCAAAGCAGGACCCCGGTGCAGGCCGCGAACACAAACGTCGCCCGAAAGATATCCACGGACTCGAGAACCGTCCGGGCCTTGACGGGGGACATCCAGTGGGCCCCCGTCGCGTGCAACCAGATCCAGTCCAGCAACAGCACCATGGGAAACACCGTCACGAGATTTCCGAGGATCGCCACCGTTTGGGACCGAATGACCACAAGGATCTCATCCACGAGCGCCTCGGCCGCCTTCGGATTCCGAAGGCCGGTCATTCGACGGGCCAACGCCGGAGCCGTGGTCGCCGGCTGCTTGGTGGCGAGGGTAAACCCGAGCAACTGGATGGTGACAAAGCAGACGGCGTAGTTGATCCCGACCAGGGTCCCCTCCAGAAACGCCGACACGGCGAGGCTCGCCAGGCTGATCTTGATCAGGGCGGTGAACGCCGTCACCACGCCGCCGCCCAAGGCGCTGCGGATGAGTCCGGCGTACTCCGCGCGGGTGTGGGCGATGTAATGTTCCCCGGTCTCGGCGCTGCGCTCAACGATGCTGCGGGCCAGCAATTGGAGGTTGTTCCGGGCGAGTTCCGCCAGGCTGCGACGGGTGTGATTGTCCTGAACCAGCTCGGACAGCAGCGCCGCCGCCCGCTTGGGAGGAAGATCCGGGTCCCCCCAGGCTTCCAGCAACAGTTCGAGACGCCGCAGCATCGCCCTCAGGCGCTCGACGTCGTACACGACCTCCATCGACACGCCGGCCTCCTCCAGCCGCGAGAGGATCCCGTCGAGCGCGGCGTGACCGGAGTCGGACAGCGTGCGCACGTAGTTCAAGTCGCTGGCTCGGATGTCGGTGTCCGCGCCGTCCCGTCCATGCTGCACCAGCACCTCCACCGCCGGACCCAGCTTCTGGAAGGGCAGGTCGCCCAGCCGTCCCTCGGCCATCCGGCTCCGCATCGGGGCGCTGCTGCCAATCACCCGAATCCTGGAGGCGAGCAGGACGAGGGCATCCTCCAAATCGGCCCGCAGTTCCCCCCAGGCCGGTTCCGCGGGTCCGCGCTCGTGGTTCCACAGCGTCCGGATGCGCTCCAACAGCTCGTCGTCGAGGGCGGCCAGCCACGCCGCATCGGAGGGGGATGGAAAGAAGCGGTCGAACAATTCCCCCAGGTCGCGCGGTGCAGGCGGACGGGGAAGGATCCGTCGGATCAACCGACTCGCCGCCTCGCGGAAGAACCCGGCCGCCCGGGGAAGTCCCGTCTCGGCGAACAGGTCCAGGGCCCGGGTTTCCCTCAGGACGGACCGCAGCGTTGCCGCCACCCGCGTTCGCAACTCCGGTTGGCGGTCCAGGATCTGAAGAATGAGCCGGATGCGGGACTCCGGGGAATCCCGGCGCACCCAGGTCAGCAACCGCTCCAACCAGGCCATGCGCTCGGCCAGGTCCTCGTCGGGACCGATGCCCGCCAGCAGGGAGTCCAGCGCCGGCGCCTGGGAGCGCCGGCGGACATCGGAAATGAGGGTCCACCAGGACATCGTGCCGCGCAACGATGGGGCATGGACAAGGGCGGGCCCAAGGGGAATTCAATCGCGAAGTTCCCTCGGGATGCGACCCATCCCCCGGACGATGAGCGCGGGCAGGTCGACCCGCGGATTGACCGGCCAGCCCCCCCCCCGTAGCGTCCGCCCCCTGCGACCATGCACGTCCTTGTTTGCGATCCGATCTCACCCCGCGGCATAGCCTTTTTCCAGGGCCGGCCGGAGTTCAAAGTCACCGTACTGCCCAAGCGCCTGTCCGAGGCGGAACTTCTGGGCGCTGTCGCCGACGTGGACGCCCTGGTGGTGCGTTCCGAGACCAAGGTGACCCGCAAGGTTCTGGAGGCCGCCACCCGGTTGAAGGTGGTCGGCCGCGCCGGCGTCGGCGTGGACAACGTGGATGTCGAAGCCGCCACCCAGCGCGGGGTCGTCGTCATGAACACGCCCGGTGGAAACACGGTGACCACCGCCGAACTGACCTTCTTCATGCTGGGCGCCCTCGCCCGGAAGATCCCCGCCGCTCATGCCACGATGGTGGCGGGGAAATGGGACCGGAAGGCATTCCAAGGGTCCGAGATTGCCGGCAAGGTTCTGGGTATTCTTGGAGCCGGACGCATCGGCACCGAGGTCGCGAAGCGCGCACTGGCCTTCGGCATGCGCGTCATCGCCTACGATCCCTTCCTCACGGACGCCCGGGCACGCCAACTCGGCATCGAATTGGCCCTCGATCTCGACGCGGTGTATCGCGCCGCCGACTTCATCACCGTGCATCTCCCGGTCACGGCGGAAACCCGGGGAATCCTCAACGCCGAGGCCTTTGCCAAAATGAAGCCGGGAGTCCGGCTCATCAATTGCGCCCGCGGTGAGATTGTCGAGGAGTCGGATCTCGTCGCCGCTCTGGAATCCGGACGCGTCGCCGGCGCCGCACTGGATGTCTTCGTGACGGAACCGCTCGCGGCGGACCATCGGTTGCGAGGCCTTCCCAATGTCGTCCTGACCCCGCATCTGGGCGCCAGCACCGAGGAGGCGCAGGAGAAGTGCGGACTGGAAGTGGCGGAGATCCTGACGGCCTTCCTGCTCACCGGCGAGGTCCGCAATGCGGTCAACCTGCCCGGCGTGGACGCCAAGAC
>JAEUHD010000139.1 GCA_016793645.1 Verrucomicrobiales bacterium | reverse complement strand
CATGGCCCGGGCCTCCGGAGCGGGGAATCCGGCGGCGACGATGTCGCGCACGAGGCCTGGCATTCGATGGGAGTACCCGGCGGCTGCGAACAGGATCAGGACCGTCCCGATTCCCAAGGCGACGGGGCCGCGCCGCCTGGTCTTCGGCTTAGCTGGATGGTGGAATTTTCGGTTCGCGCTCGATCCGCCGTGCGAAGAGTCGCGGAGCGAGTCAGCTCGCCGACGCAATCCTTCGAGTCCGTGGGCGAACAGGATCACCACCGCGAGATGCATCGGGTGGAGGAACTTCATGGGGATCCGGATGGCCGACAGCGCGGGAATCTCAAACACCAGCCGGTAGAACGGGGCAAAACGGCCAAACGCGAGGAGCAGGGAAACGAGGGCCGCCACGGACCAGAATCGAATCTGCGTGCGCTCCGCTGAAGTGAAAGGATTGGAAGACGACCGGAACCCGGCGGTGGCCGCGGCCCAACCGGCGACGAGAAGAACGAGTATGCCGGCGGATTCGCCGCCGCCGTTGGAGCGTGTCGCCGGCGTGCCGTCGATGCCCACGTTTCCCCAATAGGCGCCGCCGTCCGGGGTGTCTGCCCGGTATCCCAGGATCCCGGGAATGAGGATCCGCACGACCTCCCGCTTGGGAAAACTCCAACTGGTGGCGAAGGCCCATCGGTCCTCCCGGCTCGAGGAATTCTCGGAAAGGACCGCGACGTCGCGGATCTGGGTCCGGACCAGCGGAACCAGGGCGTGACACGCGACCCCCGCGGCCACGAGGGCCACCCATGCCAGAGGAAGTACGCGGCTGGGAATGCTCCGGATCGGGCGTGTCTCCACAGGCACGCATGGGAACAGGACAATCTGGGCTGCGAGATAGAGGCTGAGAATTGCACCGACGTCCGCACCTTCGATGACGCACAATCCAATCAGTCCGCCGGCCATGGTGTAGCGCGCCCAGATCCTGCGGGATCCCGGGGTGGGAAGTGCCGCGAGTGCGAGCAGGGCGAAGGCCGCGGCGGCGGCGCGGGATCCGAGTCCCCAGGCGGCATGGGACAGAAAGTTGGTGTTGAGTGCGGCGGCCAGTCCGGTGACCACGCCCACCGCGGGGGCGAATCCCCGGGATCGGCAATACACGCCCGCCGCCAAGGCGAGCAGGAGCAGGGACAGGGGCGCCACGCACTTGCCGAACAGGATGGGGCCGCACGTCAGGTAGAGGAGATTGCTGAACGAGGGCTGAAGCGGGAGTGCCGCGCCTCCGAGCCAGACGGTGGGTGACCAGCTCCCGTGGAACAGATTGTCCCAGCGTTCCTCCGAGTAGGCGGCCATCAATCCCAAGGGACCATCATTCGAAAAGGCCATTCCCCCGGGGACCCAGCTTTCACGCCAGAGCCATGCGAGCACTCCGGCCCAAACGATGAACCCCAACAGGAAGACCGGACGCTGGTGAAAGATGGGCACGAGGGTGCGCTCGAAGGGAGGCTTCGACGGGGAAAGGGAGTCGGTGCAAATGACGCGAGGCAACGGGCCTGCGTCCGGATTCGCCTACGGATTCGAAACGAGCTGGTCGCGCAGGCTGGGATTGGCCTTCCAAAGCGCCTGGACGTAGATCGCCTGCAGTTCCGGGTCGGCCGCGCCGAGATCCGTGGCGATGGACAGAAGTTCCCGGCGGGTCATGCCGTGATTGAATTCGATCCGGGACGCGGCCGCATCTGCGAGCTGTGCGCGCTCCGAATTGCCCGCCCTCTCGGCATCGATGCGGGCTTGGACGAGGGCATTCTTTGCCGGACTGACGTCGCCTCCGGTGAAGAGGGACACGGGAGCCTTGGGATCAATGTCGTGGATCGCCTTCTCCAAGGTGAGGCGAGTCCACGCCTTATCGGGAACCTCCAACGCCTCGCGCAGCGCGGGCAGTGCGAAGGCGCCGTTTGGCCCGAGTTCCGCCAGGGCTTGTGCGGCTTCCTGAAGAGCGTCGTGAGCGGGGTTCGGCGTGTACCCGATTTGCTCCACGGGGGTGAAGGCCTCGGGATTCTTGAGGAATGGAACCAGCCGGTCCGGCGCCAGCGATTTGAGCGCCTGGGCGACTTCGAAGGATCCGTTGCGCCCGAGGGCCGCGGTCAGATCGGGAACGAATTCGCGGCCGGCGTCTCCCAGGGTCGCGATGTGGGCCGCGACGGCATCCGCCGTGCGGGTCCCCTTCAGGCCGGATCGGAGGTCGTCCGAAGTCGGGGATCCGGATTGGATGCGTTCCATCAGGGCGCGGTCCGACTCCCTCGCGTCCACGACGGCCGCGACGTCGCGGTTTTGAAACCGCTGGTCCGGGTCGATGGAGGCGAGCGCTAGAAGAACCTGCTCCCGAAGCCAGGGATCCGTCGTCCGTGCGGCAAGTTCCTGGAGGGCCGGCAGACTTTCCCGGGCGGCGTCGCCGAGTCCGGCGAGGGCCTGGATCGCTCCGAATCGGCTCACATCGTCGAGCTGACGCTGATTCACCGGGGACAGGTCGGTGGTGGATCCGGTAACCACGGGAAGGTAATGCGTGGGATCCCTGAGCTCCGGAAGCATCAGATGCTTCTCAAGAATCGGGCGTAGTTCTGCGAGATCTGCGCCGGGCAGTTGCGCGAGCGTCCTGGCCAGCGCCAGTTCGCGGACCGGCTGCGCCCCGACCAACCCTTTTCGAAGCTGCTCGGTCATGGAGGGCAGCAGTTCGGGCCGCTGTTCCATCAGCCGGACGACCGCCTCGGTGTTCCAATACACCGCAGGAGTTTCCGGATCCACGAGATATCCAACCATGTCCCCAACTTGTTCTGCGGAGGGATGGAGCGCGGGGAACAGATCGACGATGAAGGCTCCCTGTGAGAGCAGCTTCCCTCCCTTGAGCAGACCGATCAGTTCAGGGATCGCCTCCCGTGCGTCGCCTCCCAGCACGCGCAACGTCTCGATGCACAGGCTCTGAGAGCAGAACTTGCGTTGGATGTCTCCTCCAGGACCAAACGCGTCACGAAGTTCCTCCAGAACCATGGGAACCGCAGCGGACGCGTGGGTGCCCAGTCCATTCACGGCCTCGTGGATGGATTCGAGCGGTACTCTCCGGCCGAAGGGTTGGCGGAGCACGGCCCGGAGACGCGCAATCGCCTCCTCTAGTTTTGTGGGATCGTCCAAAGGATCCACCCGGGCTCCGGCGACGGGTTCCGCTGAGACGGCTTCGAATGCGGGTGCGTTGGAATCGGAACCCTGGGACTGCGGGAACGGAAAGAAGGCACCCTGCGGCGCCGTGGACCCGTTCTGAAGGTGGAGGGCGGTGCCGAGGGTGGCCAGGAGCAGCACCGTCAGGATCGCTGCGATGGGGGCGGGTCCTTTGGAGAACACCGCGACCAACGCGCTCCAAAGGGACAGCGACGCCCCGGCAGTCGTGGCCGCCACAGCCGAGGATACGGCGCTAATGCAGGAGGCGGGTGCTGCCGCGACCGCCCGGTCGGTCAACAGCCAAACCAAGGCTCCGGCGGTCAGGGTGATTCCGCGGGCACCCAGTGTCTGACGAAGCTTCATCACCGCCCGTCCCACGCGCATCTTGGCTGCGGCTTCACTGACGCCGAGTCGGGCGCCGACATCGCGCAGGGGCAGTTGTTGAAAGAAGCGCAGCAGCAGGGCGAGGCGGTCTGGTTCCTTGAGTTCGAGCAGGGCCTCGTCGAGATGGGGGGCGACCTGCTGCCAGGCCGTGTCGGTGGCGGTGTCGCGGGTCATGGAATTCTGGAGCGCGGCCTCGGTTTCCCGGGCGCGGCGGCGGCGCTCGGCCCGGAGCGATTCGGAGGCGAGATGACAGGTGGTCCGATGGAGCCATCCCACCAGGCTTCCGGTCGGCTGGAGGGAGGAGGCCTTCCGGGCGAGCAGGCAAAACACGCCCTGGGTGATGTCCTGCGCCATCGCCGGGTCCCCGGCCCGCCGGAGGGCGGTGGAGTAGACGTGATTCACATGGCGCCGGAGCAGATCCGTGAAGGCAGCCTCGGATCCGGCGGCGTACGAGTTCAGCAGGTCCCAGTCGTCCATGTTCACCTACTCAATGGCCGCACTCCGCCGGAAGTAACAGGGAAAATTCGGGGAGGGGAGAACAGGCTAAAGCCTGCACTACGAACGGACCGTTCGTAGTGCAGCCTTCAGGCTGTCCGGACCTCGGAGGGCGGCAACCGTGTTGCCGCTCTGGATTTGCCTTCAAGGCGCACGAGGAGTTTGCGGGATCGCTTCCTGTATGGGTCACGAGACAGGCTAAAGCCTGCACTACCAGCGAGTCGTTCGTAGTGCAGGCTTCAGCCTGATTTCCCCCCCAATGGTTGCTGAATCGCGTGGACCATTGAGGAACCTCGTTACAGTTTGGTGACGGCGTCCTGTGGAGTGGACACGGCGGGGCCGGCGCGGATACCCCATCTGCCAATGGTTTCCGCGATCGGTCGTCCGGCTTCTTCGACGTCCCATGCCCTGATGCACGATGGGCTGGCCGGGGCGGTGATCGCCTGTTTCACCGTATTCCTGTCGCTGTCCTTCGGTTCGCTGATTTTTTCCGGGGAACTTGCTTCGGGGTCCGCCCAGGGGGTGGTCATTGCGCTGATCACGGCGGTTCTGGCGGGTGCCCTGGTTGCGTTGCGGAGTTCGTATCCCGCGTTCATCGCCATTCCGCAGGATCGGACGGCTCCGATCCTGGCCCTGCTGGCCGCAGAGATTGCCGCCGGCCTGCCGGCGGGTACGTCCGCGGAGGTCAAGGTCCAGGTCGTTCTCGGGGTAATCGCCGTGACGACCCTGATGACCGGATTGGTACTGTATCTGGTGGGACGCTACCGGCTCGGAAATCTCTTCCGGTTCATTCCGTATCCTGTCGTGGGGGGATTTCTGGCGGGATCCGGCTGGTTGTTGGCGACCGGCGCCTTTCGCGTGATGCTGGGATTTTCGGTGACGGCGTCGAGCGTCCCCCGGTTGGTGGAAGACGGCATGCCGGCGAAGTGGATTCCCGGCATCGTCTTTGGTGCGCTTCTGCTGTTGGGCATCCGGAGGTTCCGGCGGCCGTGGATTGTGCCGGGTCTGCTGGTGGGTTCCGTGGCCATTTTTTACGCCTGGATCTTCCTTTCGGGTGGAACCGTGCTGCAGGCGCGGCAGATGGGGTGGCTGCCGCCGGCGCCTCCGCCCGGGGGATTTCATGTGCATGCGTGGTCGCTATCGGCCATCGGGCTGCTGTCGAAAGGGGCCTTGATTAAGGGGGGCAGTATTGCGGCCACGGTGCTCCTGACGGCGCTGATCTCGATCCTTCTGAATACATCGGCCCTGGAGTTGGTGGTTCACGAGGAGATCGACACCAACCGCGAACTGGCGGCGGCGGGGCTCGGGAATCTGGTGGGCGGGATTGCCGGAGGCATGCCCGGATTTCACTCGCTGAGTCTCTCCCGTCTTGCCTTCGATCTGGGAGGGCGGTCCCGTCGCACGGGGCTTCTGGTTGCGGCGCTGTGCGGCGTCGCCCTGATCGCCGGTCCGGAACCCCTCTCCTATGTGCCCCGGTTCGTGCCGGGCGGGCTCCTCTTCTATCTCGGACTCGGATTTCTCATGGAATGGGGCTTCGACGCCGCCTCCCGCCTGCCGCGGGCAGACTATGGGGTGGTGCTTCTCATCCTGTGCGTCGTCGGCGCGGTGGGTTACCTCGAGGGGGTTGCCGTCGGCATTGTGGCCGCGGTGTTCCTGTTTGTGCATAACTACAGCCGTGTGGGGGTCTACACGCATTCCCACACGGGTGCGGATCACCAGAGCAATGTGGAGCGCCCGATGACCCACCAGCGGCTGCTCCGGCTTCGGGGGGAGGAGACCCAGGTGTTGAGACTCCACGGGTTCATGTTCTTCGGGACGTCGGCACGGGTCCTCGATCAGATCCGTCGCCGGTCCTCGGATTCCAGCCTGCCGCCGCTTCGATTCTTCCTCCTCGATTTCCGGCAGGTCAGCGGAATCGACTCCTCCGCGACGCTCAGCCTGTCCCGCGCCCGCCAGCTTGCGGAGAAGCAGGGGTTCGTTCTGGGACTCTGCCGGGTTTCGGCTTCCGTCAGGGAACAGTTGAATCGATCGGGCTTCACTGCGGATGCGGGCGCGGCCTACCGGTTCTTCAAGGACCTGGATCACGGTCTCGAATGGTGCGAGGAACAAATCCTGTCCATCCACAGGAATGAAATTTCAGACCGGACCGATCTCCGTTCCCAGTTGGAGGCTCTCTGGCCACGGCCCGAGCGGGTTGCTCGATTGATGGCCTATCTCGAACCCAGGCAATGCGAGCCCGGGACGTTCCTGATCCGTCAGGGGGACGCCGCGGACGCACTCTATTTCCTGGAGAGTGGCGAGGTGACGACCTGTCTCGAACTCGCGAATGGCCACACCCAGCGCCTGCGTCGGCAGGGCTCCGGGACGGTGCTCGGCGAGTTGGGCTTGTTTCTCGGTGTTCCCCGGACGGCTTCTGTGGTTGTGGAGACACCCTCCGTGGTTCATCGGCTTTCCGCGGAATCGCTGGATCGCCTCAAGCACGAGGAACCGGAGGTTTCCGCTGACTTCCACGAGTTCCTCGTCCGATACATGGCGGAGCGGATTGTGACCTGCAACAAGACGATCCGGGCTCTTGCGGAGTGACAACAGTTTTTGGACCTGAATGAGACTCGTGCAATAGGGTGACGTGCGATCCCCGCCTGTGGTTGCTGGCGTTCCAAGCGCCGGAGGCGCGCCAGACAATAGCCCCGGGCGGGAGCCCGGGGTGGGTGTTGGCCAGGTCCTCAGCCCCGGAGTGGCGGCAGAGGGCCCGGCGCACGCGGCGAAGCCGCTTTCTGCCGCCCCTCCGGGGCTTGGAGAGGGACGCCCGCCTCAACCCACAGCTCACGCCGTGGGCTACTGCCTTTCGCCGCTCTGCGGCTGGACGTCGTCACGCGGTCACCCTATTGAGCGAGGATCAATAATTCAGAACGGCAGGCCGTGGGTGCTTCCCGCTCCCAGCGGGCCGTCACCGATACGCAGAGACAGGCTTGGGGACCACGCCGAGTTCGGCGTAATTGAAACCGCTTTCAAGCGGTTCATAGGTGCCGACGATGTCCACGCTGCGGTTGGGGTTGATGGCGGATTCCATGCCCAGGCCCCAATAGATCGCATTGATGATGAGGCGGCGGAGGTCGGCGCAACGAAGGTCGTCCGCACTTCCCATCGTCGAATGGAAGACCCGCGCCCGCCGGCCGCCACTGGTCTCCCAGAACTTGAACCAGGCGACGGGAAGGGGTTCGAGGTCCGGATTGGGGGCGTCGTCGTGATGACGGCCGAGGAGTGGCTGGCCCCAGACCAGGGCCGTGCAGCCTTCGGGGAGTCGTCCGCCCACGGGATAGGTCCGGTAGACGTCCGAGTTTCCCCAGAGGTCCCGGACGCCGGTGAGGATCGGATGATCCTTCTGCGCGGGGACGATGATTCCGCGGGTCGAGTCGGCGTGCCACTGGCCGTGGTGCTCCAGGAAGGTGCCGCCGAGAACGTCCTCGCCCCAGCGCACCGGCTTTCCGCGGATGGTGTAGGGCAGTTCAGCGTGGAACCCGTGATTGCCCGTCCGCAGGGACAGGATGGGCTTCCCGGAATCGATGTAGCGGACGATGAGTTCCCGTTCCTGCATCGGCAGCGTCAGCAGACGTGGGAAGAACAGGACAAGGTCGGCGGAGGCGAGTTGTTCGAGTCCGGGAATGTGGTGGGGTTTGAGCGGTCGGTCCTTCTCCGGATAGACCGGCATCGTCGGATCAACTTCGCCTCGTTCGTTCACGGCGAACAGGACCGTGCAGTCGAACCCGTGATGACGGCTCAGGATCTTTGCCATCATGGGCATGGACTGTTCGCTCCGGTATTCCTGGTCGGCCGCGATCAGCACGATCCGCCGGCCCCTGCCGGGGCCATCTCCGCCGGGATACGACAGCCATTGGATGTCGTCGGCTCCCTGGACGGAAATCCCGGACAGGCCCGCAACGAGCAGCAGGAGCGCGCAGAAGGCGAGGGGACGCATTGATTGCATGGAACGGAAAGGGGAATTATTCGGGCGGGATCTCATTCACCGTGTAATAAGCCTTCGCATGGAGCAGATGCTTTCCCTCCGGTGACGTGATGCCGCCCAGGTCGAATTCGTGGACGTGGTCTTCGATGACGCGATCGAGATGCAGCCTCACCGAGAGTCCGTCCGCGGCAGGAACGGCCCGGACAATCTTCGCCGTGGTCTGGTCCACCTCGGGGCTGCCGTAGCCGGCGTGGTACACGTGGGTGAAGGTGGTGACCTGGTAGGTGTTGGTTCGGGCGGCGACGGCAGGGTCCACGGGCTGGGTAAAGCTGACCACGAAGCCGTCCTTCCGAATGCTGATCTCCCGAACCTCGAACGGGACGACGCCATTCCAGTCGATCCGCTGCAGGGCAAAGGGCTCCGTGCCCCGCACAGGCCATTGCCGGCTCGTGGTGAATCCGCCTGCGATGAGCTGCCCCTTCGGTGAGAACTCCACGTTCATGATCCCGGTGGCGAGTCCCTCGCGGAAGGGATAACACGCGCCCTGCCACACTCCGTTGACCTGCTCCAGGGTCGCACGCAACACGAGGCTCAGGCTGTAGTCGCCGAGGAAGAGTTGCCCGGCGAAGGGCCCGAACTTCCCGCCCGTGGTGTCCACCCGGAATCCCGAGATGGAGCGGCCCATCCTGATGTAGGGAAACTTCACGGCCGGGGGCACGAGTTCGCGGACCCGGCGCTTTTCCACGCCCATGCGCGAATCGCTGTTGGGTTCGAGTTCGGGTGCCTTCAGGCCCGGAGCGTACGGGTACCAGTTGTAACTCGCCGGATGACCGAGAAAGGCGCCCTCCTTGAGGTGTTTCAGTGAACAACATCCGTTCCAGGGGCCCTGGCTTTCGATGACGAACATGGCGCCCTGCGCGTTTGTTCCGACGCCGCCCGGACTTCGCAGTCCGCTGCACACCGGGATCATCCGTCCGTCCGGAGTCACCTTCACCGCCCATCCGCGGAACAGGTTGTGCGATTCATAGGAGCTGCTCAAACCAAGGGCGACCCAGAGGTTGCCTGCGGGATCGTGTTTGGAGGCGAACGCAAATTCGTGGTATTCGGCGTAACCCCAGGAGCTGGTCAGCGTGTCATAGCGATCCGCAACACCGTCGCCGTCCTCGTCCGAAATGCGGGTGACCTCCGACCACGTGGTGGCGGTGAGCGCGCCGTCCCGCCACGAGAGCGAGAAGATCTCGTCCTGCCCGCTCGCGAACAGATGGTATTCGGGCCGCGGAGGGGAATCGAAGGCGCCGCGGATGAAGTAGATGTCCCCCCGGCGTGTGCCGACCGCGAGGCGTCCATCCGGCAGAATCTCGAGTCCGCCGGGGCGCAACGGAATTCCCGACGGAATCGGAATGCTGACGATGGGATAGTATTTCGCCTCCTCCTCCGCAGTGCCCCACCGGGCGCCGAGGTCCTCGTCCGCACGGAGGACGCGGGGGATTCCGCACACCATGGAGAGGGCGAGGACGAGAATCGCGTGACGAAGCGCTACCATCGGTATTCGAGGGTGAGGGTGGAGCGACCTTCGGGGAGTTGCAGCGGGATCAACACCTCGCCGGGATCGCCGGTTCGCACGGTTCCCCGGTGCCCGCTGGTGATCCGCAGGTTGAGGCGGTCCACGATGAACTCGCGGCCGTCCGTGGCTCGGACCTGCTTCCCCACGGCAACACGAAACTGGAATGCCGGCTGCCCCGCGGGCGCGTCGAAGCGGAGCGTCCGGCGAAAATAGGCTGGGCCATCGGGGGCACGGACGTCCTCGAAGTAATCCTCCACCGCGATGTCGCCGTAGCGATAGAGCAGGGTCGGACGGCGCATCGCGTCGAGATGATAGCCACGAAACACGTACCCGTGGTCTTGGGGGAAAGCGTGGTTGGACTTGCCCTTGTAAGGCCAGGGGGCGTCCGGGGAGGCGAGGCGGTGGAACGGAATGCCCGGGGGAAAGGAGATCGTGTCCGTGCCCCTGGGTTGGAACGAGCCATCGTCGATGGAGACGAACTCACCCTTCCAAAGCCGGCGCAGGGCCATCTCTCCGGAATCGAACGCAAGATGGATGCGCTCCGGGTATCCTACGGCGATGCCGCGGTAACCCGCGGGGCTCTGTCCGCGGCAGAGCTCCGGAGTGTCGCTGACGCGGAGTTCATGGGACGTCCGGGCGAGGCCGGTCGGATTTCGGGCGCGATCCCCGTCCTCGAGATAGGTCCAGAGCGCCTCGATCTGACGTCCGGCGTCCCCTCCGAGGAGGTTGGTGAGTCCCGAACGTCCGTCCGGCCAGTAGGCAGGCATGATCACCGTGGGGTGGAACCGCGCCGGTTGTCGCAGGTAGAGATGAAACCAATTCTTCCGGAGGCGACCGGTCACGTGCGACAGGTCCAGGGCACCGACTTCGCCGGATTTCTGCCCGTGGAATTCGTGGCAGGCGATGCAGGCGAGTCCGGAGCTGCCCACCAGTTCTCGTCCCGCCGACTTGGCGGCCGGAATGTCGGTCAGGGCCGGGATCGGTGCCGCTTCGAGGGTGTCCACAGCGCCCAGGAGATCCACGAGATGGCCCACGTTGGCCTCTCCGAACTGGGGCATGCTCGCGTCGAGGTACCCCCGCTCCCGATGTCCGTGCAGCAGCACGTCGGCAATCCCTTCCCGGGTCAGCTTCGCGCCGACCTGGGTCAGCGGGGGCGGCAGCCGGCCCTGATCCCCCAGCGCCGGCTGGCTTCCGGTGAACAACGCGTTGCGATCTGCGGCGATGCCACCCAGGCCGGTGCGTTCATGGCAGGCGATGCAGTTGAAGGTGACCAGGGTCTTGTCGAGTTGTAGCGCGTCGTTGAGGGATGGCTGCCCGGCGTGGGGCAGGGCCATTGCGATCCAATTCCGCTGTTGCTCGGAGAGGTCGAAGCGCGGCCACGCGCCGGCGTTGGTGCTGAGGCATCCGCGGTCGGGATTGAGCTTCGCGAGTTCGGGGGCCGTCCGTGGGGAAACCTTCAGGTCGTCGTGACAGTTCGCACACCCCAGCGCGCCAAATGCCTCCCGGCCGCGCGCTGCGAGGGCGGACTCCACTTGGAACGGTACAAAGACGGGGATGGGTTGGTCCGAAATGGACAGGAGGGAGGCTGGAATCGGTTGGCGTTTGAGATGCGGCCCCTCGATCTCGAAGGAAAACGACGGCTCCTCTCCGGTGTGGTAGTAGTCGAGGCGGATCCGGTGCCAGCCCGCGTCGAGGTCCGCCGCTCCCTCCAAGGACTCCACCCCGCGCCGGTCGCTCGGATCCAATTGGGCAAGCCGCTTTCCGTCCAACTCCAGCAACCCGCCGTTCACCCGGAGATGAAAGGTGTGGCGCCCCGGGTCATTGATGCGGAGCCTGCCTTCGTATCGGATCGCGGTATGGTGATGAACGTCGCCGAGGCTCTGCAGGTTGAAGTCCCTCACCAGTCCCGCCCGTTCGGCGGTCACTTCGTCGCTGCCGATACCCTCCCACACGGGTCCGCGATAGCGCGTGTAGCCCAGGGCACCCGGCACGCGGGTATCCTGGAGCAGAAAATGGGCGATGCGCTCGGCGTCACGCGCCTGGAGGCGCAGATCGGGCATGCGCCCGGACGGACGGATCGTGTGGGGGTGTTGGAGAAAGGCGATCAGGCCCTGGAGATCATACTTTCGCTCCAGGGCCCCGAGTGGCGCGGAGTCCGCCCCGGGCCGCTCGCGCCCCTGTTCGTCGCGGGGCGCATGGCACTGGGCACATCCGCGCCCGTGAAACAGCCGGAATCCTTGTCGCGCCGCCACCGCGTCGGGCGCCCCCGGGGTGAATCGGCCGGACCCTCCGGACAGCAGGAAGTGGGAGAGTGCGGTTGCCGTCGGCTCGCGATCACCGGCGTCCAGGTGCGCGAGCAGGTCCGGCATGGTCGTGCCGGGTTGGGTCTCGTGGGGATCGCGCAGGAATTGTAAAAGAAAAGCCGGATGAACCCGGTCCCCGAGATCTGAGAGCCGGGGCGCCTTTTTCGACCGGGAGGCGAGTGTTCCGCCGGCGGAATGGCACGATACGCATCCAAGTTCCTCGATGAGAATGAGACCCTTGGTTTCCGGATCGAGGGAGCTGCGTACGAGTCCGGAAACGATGGGTGACGCGGTCAGCGCTGGGACGGTGATGAGGCCCAGTCCCAGGGCGATCCACGCCAACCCGCGCCGGATTCGCGCCCATCCGGTGAGGGAAAGGGAGGGTGCGGACGTCGGCTTCACGGATTGGAACTCTGTCGGAATCGATCCGGATGTCGAGGGGCCATGTCCTGAGTCCCGTCCGGCCGTCAACGGTCGGACGAAGGGATGCCGGCAAAGTAAGACGCGGGCTGTTCCCTCGGGAACAGCCCGCGCCATCCAGGCGGGTGCCGTTGTACTGCGGTCCCGGGACCGCAGGGATTATTGTCCGTGGTGCGCCTGGAGGATCTTGTCGATCTTGGCTTTCACCGAGCTCAGGTTGAACGAGGCGGGATCCTGCATCGGCGGATAGTCGAGCGCCGTCATCGCCAGCTTGCCGACCTGCTGCTGGACCAGGACGAAGCGCCAGAATTCCCGGGCCATGAAGTCATTCACGTATCCGTAGGCGCCGTTGTTGAGGGATTCGCCGTTGATGTTGGGCGTCCGTTCAAACGGGTCCTGGCGGATGTTGACCATGGTGGGCATGTCGGTGACCACCTTGGGACCCGGCCAGCCCCCGGGCTGCTGGTAAAACACGAACTTGAAGTCGTCCACGCGAAGCGCGCCGAGTTCGGCGCCGCCGAAGTAAAAGATCTCGTGGCGGGCCGAGGGACCGCGCCCCTCCAGAAGCGCGGTCTGGTTGTAGCCGTCGAGGTGATTCTTGTAGGTCCGGCCTCCGAGGGTCACTCCCTTCAGCAGTTGGTCGGTGATGTTCGGATTGCCGGCCGCCGCACACAGGGTCGGAAACCAGTCGAGTCCGGAGAAGATGCCATTCTCGACGGTGCCCGGTTTGATGTGGCCGGGCCAACGCGCGATGCAGGGGACGCGGAATCCACCGTCGCCCACCGTGCCCTTGGTGGCCTTGAACGGGGTCATGCCGCCGTCCGGCCAGGTGAACACCTCGGCGCCATTGTCGGTGGTGAAGACCACGATGGTGTTGTCGGCCTCACCGATGTCGTCGAGGTGCTTCAGCAGGGCCCCCACGTTGTCGTCGAGATCCGCCATGCCGGCCTCCTCGAGTCCGTAGTTGGTCTGGCTGTTCTGCATCTCGCGGTACTTCCGGGAGAGAAAGGTCCAGACGTGCATTCGCGTCGTGTTGTGCCAGACGAAGAAGGGTTTTCCGGCCTTCTTGGACTGGTCCATGAAGTCGCAGGATGCCTTCACCAACACGGGGTCGAAGGTGGTCATGTCGTACTTCGCCTTGAGGAAGGGAAGGTCGTGCATGTTCGGCACATTGGACATGTCCGGGAACGGCGGCAGCGGCCCCTCGTCCACGATCCGCTGCCTGCCGACCACTCCCCAGCGCGGGTGCACGGTGGGATCCTCGGTGTCGGTGGCGTAGCAGTGGACGAGGCTGCGTGGTCCGTATTGGTTGTAGTAGGCCTCGTCCACGGGAAACGAGTACCAGTACGGATCCGACAGGGCGTCCAGATGATACAGGTACCCGAAGAACTCATCGAAGCCGTGGAGGGTCGGCAGGTATTTGTTGAGGTCCCCGAGGTGGTTTTTTCCGAATTGTCCGGTGGCATAGCCCTGCGCCTTGAGCGCGGTGGCGAGCGTGCAGGCCTGGGCCGGGATGCCGACGTCGGCGCCGGCCTGTCCGACGGTGGTCAGCCCGGTTCGCAGGGGGATCTGTCCGGTGATGAAGTTCGCGCGTCCGGCCGTGCAGCTTGCCTCGGCGTAGTAGTCCGTGAAGCGCACGCCCTGCGACGCGAGTTTGTCGAGGTTCGGGGTCCTGCCGGACATCATGCCCTGGTGGTAGGCCCCGATGTTGAACCAGCCCACATCGTCTCCCATGATGAAGAGGATGTTGGGTTTCCGCCCATCCGCCGCCTTGGCAGGAACGGTGGCGGCGAGCAGGACGGCCCCGAGGGCAAGGAGGGATATTCCGCAGCGGCGGCGTGCGGCGGGCGGGAAGCAGAGTTTCATGGCAGGAGATTGACGGCTCGAGAGTTTGGACGACGGGACCGACTCCGATTACTTCATCGGCTTGTAGCTGAATTTCTGGCCGCCGATGGCGGCGCCCACGGAGGCGCCGGCGGTGGGCAGGGTGAACACCGCGACGCCCTGGTCGTACTTGGCGTGGGTGGAAACTCCGGACGCGGCGACGGACGCCTTGGCGGCGGCACTCATCTCGTACTTGGACTGCTTGAAGGATTTCAACGCGTCGGCGGTTTCAAAGAAGATGATTTCGGCGAAGGTGCCTCCGCCCACCTGGGCGCCGATGCTGATGGCGGTCATCTTCACCGTGCCGGTCGGTTTGCCTTTTTCAAAGAGCAGGCCGTCCCCGTGTTCGCCCGCGATGATGAATCCGCCGCCGCCCACCGAGGGCAGTACGGCGTAGCCGGCGGCCTTGGCGAGGAAGTTGGTCAACCCCGGGTCGGCGGTGGTGAAGTTCTGGATCGCTTCCGCCGCCTTCGTCTTCAGGTCCTCCGCGTGGAGCGGACGTGTTCCGGTGAAGGCCAGGGCCAGCGTGGCGACGAGGGATGCGAGGATGGTTTTTCGATTCATGGGATTTGTTTCTGTTGAGGTTGAGTTGGAAACGAAGAGGCCTGTGGGCTCGGACTACTGGGCCGGGATGGTGATGAGCGGCAGCTTTTCATTCGAGCCGGTATCGGTGAGCGTGAAGAAGAACATGACGGCCGTCAGCGCCCGTTTGGTTCTCCAATCGCTGTTCTCAACCCAGTACCAGTGATCCCGGTACTGGACTGCGGCGAAGGCCGTGGTCGGCTTCTCGCGTCCGCTATGGACGCGCACGGGGTCGGGGCGGGAGTCCGGAGGCGTGGACTCCTGGGTCGGGAACGCGCTCTGGTCGCGCCGATGGTCCTCCGGCACGTCGATGTAGCTGGAGAAGGCCTGCATGATTTGGAGCAGGGAACGGCTGTTGACTGCGAATTCCCCGTCCCCACCCCGGATGGGCGAGTAACTCAGGGTGAACCGTTGCCGGCCCGGGGTCAGTTTCAGCAGGCGGCGCACCTCGTTTTCCTTCTCCAGGATTTCCGTGGCGACCTCGGCATCCCGGAAAAACACCATGGCCACCGATGAGTTCGTCCGCGCCTGTTCCACCCGCATCCCAATGGCCCCCGCGAGCTGGATCTCGCGCATCAACTCCAGGGCCTGGATGAATTCCGGATCGGCGTCGCGGAGCACGCCGCCGTTCACCGAGCGGTTCCGAACTCCGTTCAGGGACTCCACGGTGAGTCCGAGCAGGAAGTCCGCGGGATATCCCGACTGCAGCATGAAGAAGATGTTCTTCGGATCAATGGGCGTGATGAGGCCGCGGAGGAACTTCTCCCCGGTCATGGGCACGTACGTGATCGTGGGCCGGTCGGTGTAGACGGCCTGGCCGCCGAGGGAGCCGAAATTGCCGTTGATGCCGCTGGAGGAGGAGAGCGTGCCGCCGACGGAAACACCGGTCTGGAGGGAATAGCCGCTGACGATGGAGGCCACGTCCACAAAGACCGGGAGGTCCATGTAGCGCAGTTTGACGATGTTGAGCAGGGTCTGCTGCTTCCAGGAATCGGCGATGGCGGCGCTGTAGTCGTAGCGGTCCACCGCCACGGTCTTGGGTCCGATGTGGTGGCATCCGCACAGTGCGGGGATCAGGACGGTAAGAAGCAGGGCTGTCCTGTGTCGGAACATGGGGGTTGA
>JAEUHD010000125.1 GCA_016793645.1 Verrucomicrobiales bacterium | reverse complement strand
CCACTGTGCGCCGAGACGGGCCTCCCACCGCTGGGGATCGAGCCGCCCGGTGCGCACCCAGCGCTCAAAGGGAACCGGGTTCGGATGCTCCAGAAGCGGCTTCAGCAGGTTGACCGGCGTGGCGAAACCAAGGTTGCGGGTGAGAAAGGACTTGGCGTTGACGATGCCCTGAACCCGGCCCGCGCGATCCAGCAACGGTCCGCCGGAGTTGCCAGGCTCAATGGGAATGGCGACCTGGAGCATCTCCACGGACTCGAGGGTGCGTCGTCCGGACAACACTCCGGCCACGACGGAGTTCTCGAGTCCGAGGGGATTTCCCAGGGCGACGACGTCGGCCCCGACGGACAGCGCCGAGCTGTCCCCCAGGGCGAGCGCGGGAAGATTTGTGGACGCCACCCGGAGAATGGCCAGGTCCGTGGAGCGATCAAAGGCGTGCACGGCCGTCACCTCGAGTTCCTCACCCGATGCCAGCCGGGCGGTCACGGGACGCGCCTCGCCCACGACATGCAGGCTCGTGGCGATCAACCCCGAGGGATCGATCACGAACCCGGTCCCCACGCCGTCCCTGGAACCCTCCCGTCCGCGCAACGTCAGGGTGACCAGGCTGGGCTTCACCCGGGCCGCCAGTTCCTCGGTGGTCAACGCTGCGGGTGTGGACACCGAGGGCGCGGGCCCCAATCCCGAACGCGACTCAGCAAACGTCCGGGAAAGCGGCAGAGGCAAAACCATGGAGACCGACGCCCCCACGGAAATGGCCCACCGGCATTTCATGCGAATCCAACCCGGTTCCATGGGTCGACCGTATACCGGAAGCGGGAACGGAGCGAGGCCCTCCGTGGCCCCCCGCCCTCATTCAAGCCGTCCCACCCGGAGCGCCAGGGGCCAGAGGATGCGCCGCGTCTGGGAGGGATCCCCCCAATGGGGAAGCAGGGAATCCCGCAGTGGCTCCAAGGGATTCAGGCCGGTGGCCTTCCGATAGCGGTTGGTGGCGGACCACGTCCCGAAGTATCCGAGCAGTTCGTCCAGATTCCAGTCAGCTTCCATGGTCAGATCGGGACACCGCGTCTCGACCCACGGAAACGGGATCGTCCGATAACCCTCCTCGACGAAGCGCCGCTCCGGAGGCCAGAACGCACCCACGATCCCGTCGTAATACTCCGTAATGAGATCCTGCATCGCGGGTGCCGCCACCGAACACGCGCCGTAGGCCCAAACCGCCAGGAGTCCGCCGGGTTGCAGAACCCGCCGGACCTCGGCGTAGAACCGGTCAAACGGAAACCAGTGAATGGCCTGCGCCACGGTGACGAGACCCACCGAGGCGTCCGGCAGGCCGCTGTGGTCGGCGGGAGCCACGCGCCATTCGATGGACGGCACCGCGGGCGCGGAGGCAATCTGTTCCGCACTGGCATCCGTTCCGTAAACCCGCGCAAAGCGCGCTGCCAGATCGAGCGTCGCCTGGCCGTTGCCGGCCGCGCAGTCCCAGACCGCCGCCTCCCGCGGAACCCGCGACGCAAGGAAGTCGAAGAGGGCCGCGGGATACTTCGGACGAAACTCGGCGTAGGTCCGGGCCACGGAGGAGAAATGGTCGGCAAAAGAAGGGTTCATAAGAAGGCGCCCCGGGGAGTGTGGCCACCGTCGCTGCCGCTGGATGGCCCGCGTTGCACTGAGTCCGGATCAAAGTGTGCGGGGTTTCCCAGGTCCGGACCAGACCAACTTGGGTCCTGCTCCAAGGTCGCGGTTGGCATTGGCCGCGGAGCTCGCCTACCTTGGGGCTCCAGTCCATGCCGATGTCGCCGCACCTTACCGCCCGCTCCCGGGGACGTCCCAGCTCCGTGGGACGTTCTGTCGCGCTCGTTTGCGTCCTCGCGGTGGTCGCGTTGCGGTTCCCCCTGGCCGCCGCCGCTCCCGCTGTTCCCACCCGCGTGGACTTCAACCGGGATGTCCGCCCAATCCTGTCCGACCACTGCTTCGCGTGCCACGGATTTGACGACAAGACCCGCAAGGCATCCCTCCGGCTGGATCTCAAGGAAAGCGCCCTGCGCGGCGGCAAATCGGGAAAACCCGCCCTCGTCCCTGGCCAACCGGACGCCAGTGAACTGGTTGCCCGGGTCCTGACCCAGGATGCCGACGACCACATGCCGCCGGCCGAGTTTGGCAAGCCGCTGACGCCCGCCCAGGCCGAAACCCTCCGGCGCTGGGTCGCGGAGGGTGGCGAATTCCGCGACCACTGGGCCTTCATTCCCCCGGAACGGACTTCGCCTCCCGCCGTGCGGCACACCGACTGGCCGCGCAATGAAATCGACCGTTTTGTCCTCGCCCGGCTGGAGGAACAGGGTGCGACGCCGCGTCCGGAAGCCGACAAGCCGACGCTGATCCGGCGTGCGACGCTCGACCTCACCGGACTGCCGCCCACGCCCGACGAAATCGACGCCTACCTCGCGGACACCTCGGCCGGTGCGTACGAACGCGTCGTGGACCGGCTGCTCGCGTCGTCCCGGTACGGCGAACGCATGGCCGTGGACTGGTTGGACGCCGCCCGATTCGCCGACACCCACGGATACCATATCGATTCGGCGCGTGACATGACCGCCTGGCGCGACTGGGTGATCCGCGCCTTCAACGACAACAAGCCGTTTGACCGCTTCACCGTGGAACAATTGGCCGGTGATCTCCTGGTAACGGACCGAAATCCGGCCCCGGGCACGACCGACGCCGATCTACTCGTGGCCAGCGGATTCAACCGCAACCACATGATCAACTACGAGGGCGGTGCCATTCCCGACGAATACCACACCGCCTACATCCTCGACCGGGTGAACACCACGGCGACCGTGTGGTTGGGACTGACCATGGCCTGCGCACAGTGCCATGACCACAAGTACGACCCGCTCACGATGCGGGACTTCTACCGCTTCTACGCGTTCTTCAACACGGTTCCCGAAAACGGACTCGACGGCCGCAACGGCAATGCCGTCCCCACGCTGTCCCTGGCCAACGCGGACCAAAAGGCGCGCCTGAAGGAGTTGCAGGAGGCGGCGAAGAAGTCCGAGGAGACCGTGAAGGAACTGGAGGCCGGTGCGACAACGCGCCAGCAGGCGTGGGAAGCCGAGGTGCTCAAGCCTGAAGGACTGCTTGCGGGCACCGACACCGCAGCGGTTCGGACCAATGCCGCCTTGATGAAGATCGTGGGCACCCCGGCGGAGTCCCGGACCGACGACGACCGGAAGAAACTCGCCGACTATTTCCGCGACCAGGCGTTCGCGGCGCTGAAGGACGCGCGCCAGGTGCGGGACCAGGCGCGGGACGCCCGGGACAAGTTCGACCGCTCCCTCCCGACCACCATGGTCATGGGGGAGATGGAGAAGCCGCGCGACACCTTCATGCTGGTGCGCGGGCAATACGACCAAAAGGGGGAGAAGGTCCCGGCGGGCACCCCGGCGGTCCTGCCGCCGCTCGCGGAGGGCGACCCGGTGAACCGGCTCGGTCTCGCCCGCTGGCTGGTGTCCCCACAGCAGCCGCTCACCGCACGGGTGATCGTGAATCGCTACTGGCAGATGTATTTCGGAAACGGCCTGGTGAAGTCCGCGGAGAACTTTGGTTCGCAGGGCGACTGGCCAACGCACCCGGCACTGCTGGATTGGCTGGCCACTGAGTTTGTGGACTCCGGCTGGAACGTGAAGGCCCTGCAGCGCCTCATCGTGACCAGCGCCACCTACCGCCAATCCTCCGCCGCGCCGCGAGCCGAGGTGGAGGCGGACCCCGAGAATCGCCTTCTGGCGCGCGGCCCACGCGTGAGGCTCCAGGCGGAGTTCATCCGCGACCTCGCCCTCCAGGTGGGCGGATTGCTCGATCCCCGGGTGGGCGGCGAGAGCGTGTTTCCCTACCAGCCCGCCGGAATGTGGGAGGAACTGATGGCGCGTGAGGACAACGATTCCTTCACCGCGCAAAAGTACGTCACCAGCCGTGGACGCGACCTCTACCGGAGAACGATGTACACCTTCTGGAAGCGCACCTGCGCGCCTCCGAGCCTCGGCACCTTCGATGCGCCCGACCGACAGGTCTGCACCGTGCGGCGGGCCCGGACCACAACGCCCCTGCAGGCGCTGGTGTTGATGAACGACCCGACCTATGTGGAGGCGTCCCGCAAGCTGGCGGAACGAATGATGGCGTCCGCACCTGACGAATCCGGGCGCATCGCCCATGCCTTCCGTCTGGCCACCGGACGCAATCCGCGCGCGGCGGAAACCGAGATCCTCATCCGCCTCTACCGGTCGCAACTTGAAACCTTCCGCGCCAATGCATCGGCCGCCGACCATTTGCTCGGCGTCGGTGACGCGCCCCGTGCGGCCGGACTCGACGCCGCGGAACTCGGGGCCTGGACCGTGGTGGCCAGTGCCATCCTGAACCTCGACGAGACCATCACCAAGGGCTGAGCCATGAACCCTGAATTCCTCCATCTGTCCCGGGAACACCAGAGCCTGCTCACCCGGCGTTATTTCTTCGGGCGCCTCGGCGCCGGTCTCGGGACCGCCGCACTGGCATCCCTGCTCGAACCGCGCCTGCTGGGAGCGGACGCCCCGGGCGTGATCGACGGTCCGCTGCCCGGACTCCACTTCGCGCCCAAGGCGAAGCGGGTCATCTATCTGTTCCAATCCGGCGGCCCGTCGCACATCGACCTGTTCGACTACAAGCCCGCGCTCAAGCAGCACCACGGCGAGGAGCTCCCGGCGTCCATCCGCATGGGCCAGCGCGTCACCGGGATGACCAGCGGCCAGAAGTCCTTCCCCTGCGTCGCGCCCATGTTTGGCTGGCAGCAGCACGGCAAATCGGGGACCTGGATGAGCGAACTGCTTCCCAACACCGGCCGGATTTCGGACCGGCTTTGCTTCGTCCGCTCGATGTGGACCGAGGCCATCAACCATGACCCGGCGGTCACCTACATTCAGACGGGGCATCAGCAGGCCGGACGCCCGGCACTCGGCGCCTGGCTGAGTTACGGCATCGGCAGCGAGAACCAGCAATTGCCCGCCTTTGTCGTCCTCATTTCACAGGGCAGCGGGAACAAGACCGACCAGCCCCTGAGCACCCGATATTGGGGTCCGGGTTTCCTGCCCGGACAACACCAGGGCGTGCGCTTCCGGTCCCAGGGCGACCCGGTGCTGTATCTGGGAGATCCGCCGGGCATCGCCCGAAATGATCGGCGACGAATGCTCGATGCCGTGGGCGACTTGAATCGGATGGCCGCCGACAGCTTTGGGGACCCCGAGATCAACGCGCGCATAGCCCAATACGAAATGGCCTATCGCATGCAGGCCAGCGTTCCGGAGCTCACGGATCTCTCCCGGGAATCGCCCCGCGTGCTGGAGGCCTACGGCGTCCGGGACGGCGCCACCGACGGCGGATTCGCCCGCAACTGCCTGCTCGCCCGTCGCATGATCGAGCGGGGGGTCCGCTTCGTGCAACTCATGCACCGCGGCTGGGATCAGCACGGCGACCTACCCAAACAGATTCGCGGACAATGCCGCGACGTGGACCAGCCGAGCGCCGCGTTGGTGGAGGACCTTCATCAGCGCGGACTGCTGGAGGACACGCTGGTGATTTGGGGCGGCGAGTTTGGACGCTCCGTCTATTCCCAGGGCACCCTGACCAAGGACAACTACGGCCGGGATCACCATGGCCGCTGCTTCACAATCTGGATGGCGGGCGGCGGGGTAAAGCCCGGCTTCAGCTACGGCGCCACCGACGATTACTGCTACAACATCGTCGAGAATCCGGTGCACATCCACGACTTCAACGCCACGGTGCTGCACCTGCTCGGCATCGATCACACCCGGCTTACCTACAAGTTTCAGGGACGCCACTTCCGACTGACCGACGTGCACGGCAACGTGGTGCAGCCCCTGATCGCCTGAACCCCATCCTCAGCGGGCGAGTTATCCGACACACTCCGGGCCCTCGAAGCGCATCTCTGTCCGACGCCGCGTGATTCTGGCTACTGCGGACGGGCCTGATGGATCAGCTCCCGCAACGCGCTGTGCAGCACATAGGCGGTGTTGGGTCCCGGGGAATTGACCTCCCCGTAGGGCGCGTGATCCGCCCCAAACAAATAGGGCGGGCGCTGATCCCATTCGGATTTGGGGATGATGTATCCGATCTCGTCATTCGCGAGGCCGAACAGAAACTTCACTTTTCCGGGCATGAGTTC
>JAEUHD010000108.1 GCA_016793645.1 Verrucomicrobiales bacterium | reverse complement strand
CGGATACCGCTCGTTGGTGGGGTCGCGCGAGAGTTGGGTCAGGGCGGGAACCCGGGCGTTGACCGCCGCCCGGTCGGTGACGGGGGCGAGCAGCGGGGGCACCGACGCCATGACCACCTGCCAGTCCGCCGGTTTTCCACCTCCGACGACGAAGGACTTGAATCCCGCCGGCGGTTTTCCCGGCTGATTGGTGGAGAAGTCAAAGACCCGCTCGGCGGCCGAAACGGGGAGGACGGCAATCAGGAATCCCACCACCCAGTGCAGACGTCGGCGCATCATGTTCAAGGTTCCCCTTCTGGGAGGTCCGACCGGATCCTACCACTTCATGTCGGCCACCGTCCGTCCGGCCGGGATGAACGGCAGCACGTGCTCGGAGTAGGGGGTCATCACGTTCAGGACGTACGGGGTCTTCGCGTCCAGCATGCGCTGGAGTGCGGCCTTCAGGTCCTTGCGGAAGATCACCTGCTCGGCGGGCACGTTGAAGCTGTTGCAGACGCGGACGTAGTCCGGATACACCTGCGCCCGGTTGTCGGGGTTGCCGAGGTAGGTGTGCCCACGGTTGCCGGCGTAGAAGTTGTCCTCCCACTGCACCACCATGCCGAGGTGCTGGTTGTTCAGGATGATCGCCTTCGCCGCGATCTTTTCCACGTGGGCGGTGGCCAGTTCCTGGACGTTCATCAGGAAGGAGCCGTCGCCGTCGATGTCGATGACCTCCTTGTCGGGACGCGCCACCTTGGCGCCGATCGCGGCCGGATAGCCGTAGCCCATGGAGCCCAGCCCGCCGGACGTGATGAAGGTGCGCGGCTCGGAATATTTGTACCACTGCCCGGACCACATCTGGTGCTGTCCGACCCCGGTGGTGATGATCGCGTTGCCCCCGGTGAGTTCGTAGAGCATCTCGATGACCATCTGGGGCAGGATGACCTGGTCCTCGTGACCCTTGAGGTGGTCCTTCATGTGGTCGCTGTTCGCGATCTCCGGGGTGACCTCGTAATGGAACGACCCCTTGGCCTTCCACTCGGCGATCTGCTGGTGCCAGGCCGGGAAGGTCTTCTGGATGCCGCCGCGCTTCGCGATCATCCCGTTCAACCGCGTCAAGGCGTCCCGGATGTCCCCGTGGACGGCCAGTTGCACGCGTTTGTTCTTGTTGTGCTCGGACGCGTCGAGGTCGATGTGGACGATGGTGGCGTTCTTGGCGAACTCGCTGAACGCGCCGGTCACCCGGTCGTCGAAGCGCACGCCGAAGGCCAGCAGGACGTCGGCGCCCTCCTTGAGCCGCACCGCGGGTTGCTTGGGATCCTTGCGCGGCTCGAACTCACCGCTCACCGCCCAGTTGGCCACGGCGGATCCATGCATGCCCAGCCAGCGCAGGGACAGGGGATGGGTTTCCGGGAACCCACCGATGCCCATCAGTGTCGTGGTCACCGGGATCTGGGCGGCTTCGGCGAACTTGCGAAGTTCCGCGGCCGCGCCCGAGGTGATGATCCCGCCGCCGCAGTAGATCACGGGGCGTTCGGCCTTTTCGATCAGGCCGATGATCTCGTTCAGTTCCAGGTCGCCGGCGCGGATGTCGGGGTTGTACCCGCGGAGTCCCCGCTTGATTTCATCGAGGGTCGGCCACACGGGCTGGACGCGGTCCTGTTGCAGGTTCTTCGGGAAGTCGATGACCACCGGACCGGGGCGTCCGGATTCCGCGATGTAGAAGGCCTCGGCCACCACCCGCGGGATGTCGCGGATATCGGTGATGAGGTAGCTGTGCTTCACGATGGGCAGCGTGACGCCCACCATGTCCGTCTCCTGGAATGCGCCGCGTCCGATCATGGCCTGGGTCACCTGGCCGGTGATGGCCACCAGCGGGCAGGAGTCCATGTAGGCGTCGGCGATGGCCGTGACGAGGTTGGTGGCGCCGGGGCCGGAGGTGCCCATGCACACGCCCGCCTTGCCGGTGGCGCGGGCGTATCCCTCGGCCGCGAAGCTGCCGCCCTGTTCGTGGCGGGGAAGCACGGTCCGGATCTTCGACTTGGTGAGCGACTGGTGGATTTCCATGCTCGCGCCCCCCGGGTAGGCGAAGATCACCTCCACACCGGCCCGTTCGAGGGCCTCGACGAAGATGTCGCGGCCGTACATCAGGGGGCCGACCTCGCGCGGTGCGGACGGCGTCGGGGCGGCGGGGGCGGGGGCTTTGGAGGAGGCGGTGGACTGGCTCATGACTGTGAATTCTGGTCGGGCCGGAACGGCGTCGGTCTTCTGGCGAAAAAAAACCCACGGCCGTCACCAGCCGTGGGTTCCGGTTTCAAATCGGCTTACGCACGACAGGTCCCCGCGGCGGCTTCGCCACCGGCTACGAGGACTACAACTGGGCTCGTGCGATTCATTGTTCGGACAGAATGGAAGATTTCTTTCCCCTTTTGGTCAAGTGGACACTTCCGGAAGGCCGGCGGCCGCGCCGACGCGACTCGCCCCCGTTCGTAGTCCCGCCTTTAGGCGGCTTCCCCCGTGTTTTTGTTTGTAGTCCCGCCTTTAGGCGGTCCCTCGGGCTCTGGTTGGTTCCCTGGCCGGCCTCCCCCACCTCACGGGCCAGCGCGCACGACTTGGTACAGGTCGCCGCAGGCGTCGAGCGTATCGACGAAGTGGATCAGGCCGGCCTCGCTGACGGTCTGGAGGATGAAGTCCTCAAAGCCTCCACCCGTACAGAGCAGCTTGCGGCGAAGGATGTACGTGCCCGACTCGGGAGCGCTGAAACGCAATGAAAAGCCGCCGGGGGTTCCCGTGGTGTCGCCCCGGTCGATGTATAGGTCCCGAAGCGCATTTCGGCATCGACGAAGTCGAAGTCCATGAGGACATCGCCCACCACGAGCGCCGGGCTGCGGAGCACGGCGCTGAACCTGAGCGTCCGGCCGGGAGCAGTTGAAATGGGCCGGATCGGTCGGCTCGCGCCGCCCGTTGCGACCGCCGCCCCGTGGCCGCACCACCGGTAGTCCTTGGGATCCTCCACCAGACCGGCCCGGACGGGGTCAGGTCGATGTATGCGGCCATCGTGGCCAGCGTCTCGCCGGCACCTTCCACCGGCACGCTCTTGAAGAGCTCCTCCCACGGGGTGCCGTGGCGCCTGTGGTGGCGGTTGTACCACGGGGTGAAGCGTTGCTCGAGGCGCTGCATGAAGCCGCTGACATCCCTCATGGTGGTGCAGAGGCGTGCGATGAACTGGCGTTCACCCTCGAGGTCGTGGGCTTGGCGCAACCTGTCGATCCGCTGACGGACCGTGGCAGCGTGAGCGATGACGACCGCAACGCAGTGATGCCCCCGGTCAACACGGGGTTGCTCCAGGGTGAACTCGCCTCGCATCAGCACGATGGAGGCCATGAGGAGCGTACCATCACGGGGCACTCAGACGGTAGAATGCACCCGCCGCTGGCGAACTCAGTATGGCTGTCTTGGTCACCCCGTCGTCCGCGGGAGAGGTTTCCAAGGCGCTCCACTCCGATGTGGCAATCCCGTTGGTGTTCTGCTGCAAGTTGAATCCGATGAAGGGCGAAGGCCAGGACACGGCCACCTGGTCCGACGCCGTTCGGGCAACGGTGAGCCACGGCCCACCAGCGACGGGATATTTGATGGTTGCGTAATCCCAATCGCTGCCTTTGCCCATCGATATGCCGGTCACAATGACGTTTCCATTGGCGTCTATCGCTGCCGCGTACGCACGGTCGTAGCTGTTTCCCGGCCCGTTGTAGCGCTGGGCCCACAAGGGTACCCCAGTGTTGGAATACATGATCGTTGCGTAGTCGTCGGCGATGGCGCCGTCAGATGACCACCCGGTTACGAACACATTGCCGCTCTCATCGACTGCCAGCGCCTGGGCCTGATTCTCACCATGGTCTGGACCTTCGTAACGATGGCTCCACAACAGATTGCCGGCGTTTGAATACGCGGCGGTGAGGTAGACCAAATACCCGGCCTGCTCATCCATCACGGTTCCCGCGACGAGAACACTACCACTGCTGTCCACACGTATGGCTTGAACCTCCGCATAGATTCCCGGCGCTTGAAAGCGATTCGTCCAAACGGGCACACCCTGATCGGAGTACTTGACCGTCACGTACCCGCCGCCGTCCAGTGCAAATGGAACGAACACATTCCCCTGGGTGTCCACCGCCAGACCTGGAGGGGCGCGGACAATCTTGAAACCACCCCCTGCGCCCGCCGTGGCGGCGAAGTGATTGGTCCACAAAGGAACACCGTCACCCGAATACTTGATTGTGGCATAATCGACATCGCTACCGTCGTTGCTCGACACCCCTGTTACGATCACATTGCCGCTGGCATCCGAGGCCATGGCGGTCGCACGGTCATAACCCAGGGGTCCCGAGTAATAGTTCGTCCACAGGGCAGCACCGGTACCCGAGTATTTGACCGTCGCGAAATCACTATAGCCTTCATTCCCCGTCCCGGTCCCTGTGACCACCACATTGCCACTGAGGTCCACCGCCAATGCAGCGCCACTCCCACCAACCCACCGATTCGTCCACAAGGGAACTCCCGATCCCGAGTATTTGATCGTCGCGCTGGCGTAACTCTCGACGCTGAAAGAACGTCCCGTCACGAACACATCCCCATGAGCATCCACCGTGACCGCCTCGGCCTGGTCGCCGCCATTCCCGGGTCCGTTGTAACGATTTGTCCACACGGGCACGCCTGCCGCCGAATACAGAATCGTCGCATAGTCGTCATCACTGCCGCTGCCTTTTGAGTATCCCGTCACAATCACATTGCCGAACTGATCCACCGCAATTGCGTTTGCGATGTCCGCTTTGTTTCCCGGCCCATTGTAGCGATTTGTCCATCCGCCCGCCGCAAACTGGGCATGAGCCATGGCGGCAGTCACACAGGCTGAAGTGACGAAGCAGAGAATCCGGCCGAGGACAGTATTTGTGCCGGCATTAATCATGGTATTCATGGGGCAGGACAATCTTTCCGACGACGGATCCGGTTCAGAAGGTCGCGAACCAAGCGAGGACCTCGCGCAGGCTGGGGATGTAGCAGTCCTCGTGGCCCAATTCCTCGGGCGCACCCGGATCCACCAGGCTGACGCAGCAGGCGTTGTGATTGGTGAACGACTGATAGGCGGTCTCCGCTCCGCCAAAGAGGGCGATTCTGTCCCCTCGGCAGTGGATCAGCTTGGTCGGGGCCTTCGGAGTCCACCGGTAGGTCGTGTTGTCGTTCAATGCCTGCCGAAGCGGGTGGTTGGGATTGGTGCGGAAATCCGCCTGGTAGTCGGGGCGCAGGATCGCGATGGGATCTTTCGGAAGGACGGCTTCGATTTGCGTCTCGTCATACTTCCCGTCGAGCAGCGGCGGCAGGGTTCGCCGATACGGTTCCGCGAGCAGTTCCTCGAGGGTGTCGCCGAGTTGGTAGATCGGCAGGTACGCGGCCAGAATCATGGCGAACGGATACGCAATAGGGTAGTTGGGATCGTTCAGCAACGACTCGAAGTTGACGCCGCCCAGATCATAGGTGCCGGCGCAGGGTGCCGAGGCGGTCACGGTGAACTCGTCCGAGTGACGGGTCTCCAGTTCCTGCTGTGCCGCCATGGTCACGTGCCCACCCTGGGAAAACCCGGTCAGAAAGAGCCGTCCGTCGAGCGTAACCTGATTGCTGGCACAGAGCGCCTTCCCCGCCCGCAGGGCGTCCACGACGCAGGTGGCTTCGCTCTTCGCGTGGAGGTAGGCCTGGTATCCCGGGGAGGTTCCCAGGCCGAGATAGTCCGGCACGACGACTGCATACCCGAGGGATGCCAGCACCGAGGCCCACATGTCGCCGGAATTCGGCTGGGACGGTGCGTCGACCTTCCGGGCCGTGGTTCCATGCTGCACGCTGACCAGTGGCAGAGGGCCGGTGTTGCCCATGGGCAGAATCAGGAGCGCCGACGCCGTAATGCTCAGCCCGAATGGATCCACTGTTTCGTAGATAAACGAGCGGGAGACAACCCCGTATTTCGCATGCACAAAGCTGGAGATGCCCCAATTGGTATAGACCCTGTTCTGGAATTCGGCATCCCACTGACCCTGGAGGGCGCTAGTGCGGAGGTTCCCCCGGTTCGGAACCGCTGCCGGTTCGGACACCACCCGGTAGTACCGGGCGGCGGGAAGGCTGCGGGGTGCGTCGCCCCAGTGGGGATGCGGCCACGGCCAGCGATACCGGGTGGTCGCATTGCGCCACGTGCCATTGGTGAGGGATTCCCGTATCTGGACCGTGTAGGCCTGCTCCGGCGTCGGGTCCTCCCACGTCAATCGGACCCCGTTCGTCGTCGAGGCTATCGATGTCAATGTCGGTTCAGCGGCCCTGGAAGTAGCTGGCAGGACAAGGCCCAGGAGCAGGCAGATCCACCCGGACTTCCAGATCGGGGTGAATCGATTCATCCGTGTTTCAGAGAAGATGTTCATGGCGTTTGGGACTGGGGGGGGCGTTCTCGTCCTCCCTGGGAATATGCGAGATTCCGAACCCAAAGCGGCCACGGCCTGGCCAGAATTTGCAGCCATCGATTCACGATCGAGGGCGGTGGACTCAACCGTCCTCGGAACGTGGCCCCGCAGGCCCCGGAGGGTTGACGTCCCGGAACTTTTACGGGTCGAAGGATCGTGCCTTCGGTCTCGAATCCCTGGGACCGCCGGGCCGTCGCTCAGCGGTTGATCCGACCCTCCCGGATCCTCTGGTCGATTTCGGCCAGGGACGGGGCAGTCCAGAAGCGGAGAGGACGCCCATCCGGCGTGAAACCCCCGGCGGCGAGCGCCGAACCGTCCGCCGAAAACACGGGCGAATCGAAACTGCGTCCCCGCTCGACGAAGCTCAACATCTCCTGTCCGGTGGCCACGCTCCACAATCGCACGGTGCCGTCGTCTCCGGTGGACACCACCGTGCGGCCATCCGGGGAGAACGTTTGGTGCATCACGATCTGTCGATGTCCACTCAGCGTCTTCGCTTGGGGCGGATCGGAACGCAGGTCCCACAACTCGGGCCATATCAGCAGGTGGCTTCCGTCCGGGGAGAAACTGAGTTCGCGCCCGATGTCGTCGAACCGGGCGCGCCAGGTTCGGGAACGAAGGTCGAGGAGATGCGTGGATGAATGTTCCTGAGGGGTCGTTACGGCGGCGGCCAGCCAGTGTCCGTCGGGGGAGAACCCGAGGTCGGCGGTGGCGCCGGGAAGCGGCAGCATCGAGCGCAGCCGGCCGGTGGCCACGTCCCATTCGCCGAGGTGGAAACCGGCGTCAGTGCGTCCTGACACCGGTGGCTTGCCGGAGGCGCTCATCAGGGTCTTGCCATCCGGCGATACGGCGAGCGCCGTCACGGGATGCTCGAGGCGGTTGGAGCGAACCAAACGGCCGTCATCGAGGCGCCACCAACGGATCGTCCGGTCGGCTCCGGCCGTAACCAGCATACCGACGTTGGTGATCGCCGTGATCGCCTGCACCGCACCTTCGTGGGCCTGAAACAGTCGGGGGAAGTAGGTAGATCCGAAATGCCAGGAAGCCAGTCGACCGTTGGAGTAGCCGAGAAACGCGGCCGGACGTCCCCCGATCTCGATCAGGCACAGCCGCGAGGACTCGGAGTTGATCGGCGGCGTCCCGGACGGCATGGGCCGACTCTCCAAAATGCGGCCTGATGCCCGCTCGCGAAGGATGACATCCCGGTCCTGCGTCACGACGAGGACCTGGCTCCCATCCCGGGACAGCCAGAGCGGAAACCATTCCTGATCGACCTGCGGTCGCGGTTTCGGTCGATCCAAGGGCCAGAGTTTGACCTTGTCGATCCAGCTGGCGATGCCCGCACTGAAAAGGAGGTTTCCTGAAGGATGAAAGGTCACGCACCAGGGCTCACTGAGGTGTCCGGTCAGGATCCTCGGTTCCTCCCGCCCCTCCGGGTCCCAAAGGCGAAGGGTGCCGTCCGCCGAGGCGGTCGCGATCCCCGTGCCGTCCGGTGCCCACGCCAGCGCGTGAATCCGTGCGGAGTGTCCAATGAAGCGACCGTGGTCGATTCGACGCCCATTGCTTGCATCCCAGATGGCAAGCGGAATATCGCCTCGATCATTGACCACTCCGGGGGCTGCGATCCGGCGGCCGTCGGGGGAAAAGGCCAGCCCCCGTTTTATATTGTCGTAGCCGCTACCGTGAGTGAGCAGTCCTTTCGAGTCTTCCAGCAGCACGGCCGGGCCATCCGGAGTCTCCAGGCTGCGGATCTCAATGCCGGCCGCCGTCCTGAGCGCGAGCCGTCGGCCATCGGGGGAAAGCGTGGGCGGTCCGGCGACCCCGGTGATCCGCGTTGACGTCCGCGTCCGCAGGTCCCAGACGTCGAAACTGTCGATCCGGGTCGGATCGTCGAAGTACCCGCTGGGGGTGCTCACGAGCGTATTACCGCGCAGATCGATGGGCGCGGACGCGTTGGTCAACATCATCTCCGTCCGCTCCTTCCAGGTTCCAACCTCGAAGAATTTGATCCGGTGATGAACCGCGGTGAGGAGCCAGCGGCCATCCTCCGAGAAGAGGGCTCCAGCGGCGTCGCTCTCCTGCTCAGGATCGTAATCCAGTCGCGCGACGGCTTCCTTGGTTTCAAGCCTCCAGACGGTGACGCCCGCGGACCGTTTGTGACCCGAAGCCGCGGCGACGTAGTTGCCGTCTGGAGAGACGGCAAGCACCCACGGCATGCCGACCGAGTCGGGTAGGAAATCGTGCGGGCTGCCCTGGCAGGCCTGCCAAAGGTAGCGCCACTCGAAGCCACGTAGGTCTTCCATGCCCGGGCTTGTTGGGCGGTGGCGTTCCAGGATCTCCAGGGCGTGCTCGAGGTCGTGACTGTCGACCAGGTGCTGCGCGAGTTTCATATCGCTCGCGTAGGCGTGCTCCTGGAAGCCGCGACGTTGTTGATCCGACACGGCGCGTTGCACTTCGACGTCGCCACGCGCGCGCTTCTCGCGGACGTACATCGTAGTGGACGCCACGAGGCCCCCAAGCAGCGCCAGGAGCACCGCCCCGGCGGCGGTGACCGTCGTCCGGTTTCGGCGGATCCACTTTCGGACGCGGTTCACCGCGCTGGGCGGCCGGGCCGAGACGGTCTCGTGGTTCAACCAGCGTTGGAGATCCTGGGAGAGGCTGTTGACGGTTTCGTAACGTCGGGCCCGCTCCTTCTCCAGGCACTTCATGACGATCCAATCCAGGTCCTCCGGCGGGGGTGGGAGAGGGTGGCGTCGGGCGTTGGATGCGGAGGCCTCGCTCGAGGTTCCGGACGCGATGCCCAGGTTGGTCCGTCGTTTGACCCTCGCTGATGGCCGCTCCGGTTCGACCTCGCGGATGGTTCGCCGCATTTCGTCGAAGCCCTGCGCGAGAAGGTCACGGGTTTCAAACGGGGTCTGGTCGGTGAGGAGTTGGTAGAGGAGGACGCCGAGGCTGTAGATGTCGGCGCGGGTATCGACGTCGGAACCGCCGCCCGCAGCCTGTTCCGGACTCATGTACGCGGGCGTTCCCACCAGTTGATCGAGCGCGGTGTACAACGTTTGATCCGTGAGACGTCCCGCGATGGCCTTGGCGATCCCGAAGTCAATGACCTTGGGCACGGGAATGCGGGAGCCCTCGGGTCGGTCCACGAGGATGTTCGACGGTTTGAGATCGCGATGGATGATGCCCTTTTGGTGGGCGTGATGGACGGCCCCACAGACGCTGAGAAAGAGTTCGACGCGGCCGCGCAAATCGAGGTGGTTTGCGTCGCAGAACTCCGTGATCCGGGTTCCCCGGACCCATTCCATGACGAAGAAGGGTTGTCCCGAGTCCGACGTGCCGGCGTCGAAAACGCGCGCTATGTTGGGATGGTCCATCAGCGCAAGCGCCTGTCGCTCCGCCTCAAAACGCGCCACCACCTGCCGGGTATCCATGCCGGTCTTGATCAGCTTGAGCGCCACCTTGCGCCTCACGGGTTCCTCCTGCTCCGCGAGATAGACTGTCCCGCATCCGCCTTCGCCGATGCGTTCCAGGATCCTGTAATGCCCGATGCGCAGGCGGGGGGAGCGGGAGCCGACGGATGCAGACGTCGCGGATTCCTCCAGGATGTCCCCGGGGCCGGCGTCATCTGCGGAAAGCAGGGCGTCGATTCGCGCGCGCAGGACGGGATCCTGCGCACACACCTGGCTGAGGAAGGCGTCGCGGTCCGCGGGGTCGGTCAACTCAACCGCCTCCAGAAAAAGATCGCGCAGACGCGACTCGGGTTCAGCCGCCATGGGGATCCATTCTTTCCGGGTTCATGGGAGGTGACGTGGTCGTCCCTTCATGCGGAAACGCGGGATCGAACCGGCCACGGGGCCGCGAATTCGGGCAGCGCCATGTCGTGGACGGGACCGCACGCTATCCTCCGTCGCGGCCCAGGGCCTCCCGAAGCCAGGCCCGCGCGAACCGCCAATACCGTCGTGCCGTTCGGTCGGAAATGCCCAGGGCGAGGGCCGCCTCCTGAAGTTCAAAACCGCCGAAGAAACGCAGCTTCACCAACTCCGCGGAGCGGGGATCCTCCCGTTCCAGCGCGTCGAGAACATCGTCCACACGCAGCAACACCTCGTCACCGGCGCGTTCCGGGATTTCGAGGGTGTCCAGTTCGGTGCGCTCCAGTCCCCCGCCATGGCGGCCCGCCCGCCGGCTTCGGGCGCGGTCGATCAGGATGCGACGCATGGCCTCTCCTGCCGCCGCGAAAAAGTGCGCCCGGCATTCCCAGCGGGGCGCCGCCGCCTCCACACCGCCGCGGGTGAGTCGCAACCACGCCTCGTGGACCAGCGCGGTGGGCTGAAGTGTCATGCCGGGATTTTCCCGGGCCATTTTCGCGGCGGCGAGTTGGCGCAACTCTGCGTACACGAGCGGCAGGAGTTCCTCCGCGGATGCGGGGAAGTTCGGCGGCATCGGTTCCGCAGGTGGGCTCGGGTCGCTCAATCACGGGATGTATAGCGGCAGCCACCCCCTCCTTGCAATCGGGGGGCTCGCACCCGGACTTCCGGTCGGGGTGGGAAGCGGTTGGAAAGGGGCCCCGGCGGAGCTGACTTGGGGCGCCCGAACCCGCCCGGTGCCGTTGTCCCAACGATCGATACCTGTCCTGTCCCCACGGTTCCCGTCGCGCCTTGGGTTCAGAGGACCACTCGGGAGGAGCCGGAATTGTGGGAAGGATTGGGGGGATGCCAAGTCACTTGGAATCGCCAACGTCGACCTGAGAGAATTGATGTTCGGCGCTCAAAAGGATTCATGGTCGTCCGCTTGCCCGGAATCCGCGTTGTGGGGCAAAGAATGGCTGGTCCGGGCTCTGCGGGCGGTTTCCCGCAGGATCCGGGCAATGAAGCCGGCGGGGGGACGGCGTTCCTCCCCGTCTCCTCCGCCGGCAGAACCTGCCTATACCATGAAGTGTCATCCCCACCCCACCTCATCCCCCCGCATCCTTCGTCGCGACTCCCGCACCGGAACCGCGTCGATCCGTCCCCTCGGCTCGGCCGGCCTGGCTCTGCTGCTCACCAACGCCGGACTCCAGGCCGCGGAGCTCACCTCCACCACGAACGCACCCGCGGCTTCGGCGCCGGCGGTGCCCTACACCTATCCGGCGCCCCAGTTCAATGCCCTGGCCTGGCAGCCGTATCCCGGCCTCTTCAACACCTGGCTGCGCGAACAGTCCCCCCAGTTCAACAAATGGAACATCGGCGCCTGGGAACGATTCCGTTACGAGTCCCGGAACTACTTCGCCGCGAACGGGGCGGGGCCGCTCGCCGTGGACTTCAACGCCGCCTCCCCCGTCGCCCACAACAACTACTCCCTGTTCCGCACCCAGCTCTGGCTCGGCTACGCCCCCACCGAGTGGATCCGCGCCTTCGTCGAGGCCCAGGACAGCTCCCAGAACGGGTGGGAGGGGAACCCCAATCCCCAGGCCAACAACGCCCTGGGCTTCTACCAGTATTACGCCGTCCTCGGCGACCTGAAGCAGTTCCCCCTCACCTTCCAGGCCGGACGCCAGGAACTCAGCTACGGCGAGGAACGCCTCATCGGCAGCTTCATCTGGGACAACATCGGACGCACCTTCGACGCCGCGCGCCTGCACTTCCAGAAGGACAAGTTCTGGATCGACGCCTTTGCCGGGAGTCTCGTGCTGCCTGTCAACCGCGGCACCGACGTCGTCAACTGGGATGAGGTCTTCTGGGGAATCTATTCCCAAACCAAGGGACTCATTCCCAAGGGCGTCGCCGAGTTCTATTTCCTGGGCGACAACGCCAACAACAATTCCCCCAACAACGTTGGCACCGTCCAGAAGGGCAATTCCCCCCGCGACATCTACACGCTGGGCACGCACCTGAAGTCCGCGCCGGGCGGCATTCATGGATGGGACTACGACGTGGAGTTGGCCGGGCAGTTCGGGCAGTTCCAATACCCCAAGGGCACGCCGGTGGTCATCAACGGCGAAAAGCTGGATCACCTGGCCTACGCCATCCATCTGGAGGGCGGGTATTCCTTCACCAACGCCTGGGCGCGGCCCCGGGTCGGTGTCTTCTACAATCAGGCCTCCGGGGATCACAATCCCGACGACGACAAGCACACCACCTTCGTCAACCTCTACCCCACGAACCACAAGTTCTATGGGTTCATGGATTTTCTCTCCTGGCAGAACCTGCGGCAGGTGGCGGTGACCTCCACGTGGTTTCCCGTCGGGAAACTGAAGGCGACCCTGAACTTCTATGTGGACTGGCTTCTGACCACGGAGGACTTCTCGTACAATGTGGCCCAGGGGGCC
>JAEUHD010000084.1 GCA_016793645.1 Verrucomicrobiales bacterium | reverse complement strand
TAGCCTGTTCTTGGGGTGGGAGGTGCGGCTCGGAATGGGCGACGCGGGGGGAGCAGCCTAAAGGCTGGACTACGAACGGGCGTTCGTAGTGCAGGCTTCAGCCTGTCTTGGGCCTGTCTTGGGGCTGGGCGGTGCGCCGGGTTCCGCGCTAACCTTCTGCAGATGACTCTCCGGTTTGTGAGTGCGTTCGGCATGGTGGTCCTGGTCGCGCTCGCCTGGTTTTTGTCCACCCACCGGGACCGGTTTCCGTGGCGGGCAATGGCCTGGGGACTTGGGCTGCAGTTCATCGTGGGAATCCTGATCCTGCGCACGGATCCCGGACATCGGCTCTTCGAGGGATTTCAGGATGCCGTGGATCGCTTCATTGCCTTTGCCAATGCGGGCAACCAATTGGTGTTCGGACCACTCGCCCGTCCCGAGGCCATGGGACAGGCCTTCGGCGCAGGGAACGAAGTGCTCCTCGCGATCACCATCACGGGCACCATCATCCTGGTCAGCGCCGTTTCCTCGCTGCTCTACCACTACGGCGTCCTGCAGTGGGTGGTGAAGTTGATGGCCTGGGTGATGCGACGGGCCATGGGCACCAGCGGCAGTGAAACCCTGGCGGCGGCGGCCAACATCTTCATGGGACAGACCGAGGCACCGCTCGTCATCCGGCCCTATCTGGATCGCATGACCCGCAGTGAGTTGTTCTGCCTCATGACCTCGGGTTTTGCGACGATCGCGGGCGGCGTGCTGGCCGTGTACACCGGCGTGCTGCGGATTCCCGCGGGCCACCTCCTGACGGCGTCGGTGATGAGCGCTCCCGCCGCCCTGATGATCGCCAAGGTGATGTTGCCCGAGACGGAATCCAGCGAGACGGCGGCCGGCGCGCACCGGGATCCGGAGCGCACCACCGTCAACGGCATGGACGCGATCTGCACGGGGACCGCCGACGGTTTGAAGCTTTCCCTCAATGTGGCGGCCATCCTCATTGCATTCACGGCGCTCGTTGCCCTGGCCAACGCCCTTCTGTCGCTGGTCGCCGTCCGGTTCGGATGGAACACGGTGCAGCCGTTGCAGGACGTTCTCGGCTATCTCAACGCCCCATTTGCGCTGTTGATGGGAATTGCACCCCACGATGCCCTGGCCGTGGGCCGGATCCTGGGAGAACGCATCGTCCTGAACGAGTTTTTCGGATACCTCTCGCTGTCCGCCCAGGAGTCCCGCCTTGATCCGCGGAGCTACACGCTGGCGACGTATGCGCTATGCGGGTTCGCGAACTTCGGCAGCGTCGCGATCCAGATCGGCGGCATCGGGGCGCTCGCGCCGTCGCGCCGGGGCGATCTCGCCCAACTGGGCATCCGCGCCATGGTGGCGGGATTGATCGCCTGCTACCTCACGGCCTGCGTCGCGGGGATCCTTACTTGACGGAACTTCCTCCCGAATTCGCTCCGGTGGCTTCCTTGGAGGACTCCTTTTGGAGGGCAATCCACTGGCGCATGCGGGGTTCCAGAACCTCGAGGGGCAGGGCGCCCTTGCCCAGGAGTTCGTCGTGGAAGGCGCGTAGGTCGAACCGGGGGCCGAGTTCCTTTTCGGCGTGGGCACGCAGTTCCTGGATCTTGAGTTCACCAATCTTGTAGGCCAGCGCCTGTCCGGGCCAGACGATGTAGCGGTCCACCTCGACGGCGATGTCGTGCTCGGTCTTGCCGGAGTTGGTTCGGAAGAAGTCGATGGCCTGGTCGCGGGTCCATCCCATCGAGTGGATGCCGGTATCCACCACGAGCCGGATCGCCCGCCACATCTCGTAGGTGAGCTGTCCGAATTTGGAATAGGGATCGGTGTAGAACCCCATGGCGGGCCCGAGGCTTTCGGAGTAGAGCGCCCAGCCTTCCACAAAGGCGGTCACGCCGGCGTTCTTTTGAAAATCAGGGACGCCGTCGAGTTCCTGGGCGAGGGCGATCTGGAGATGATGGCCGGGAACGGCTTCGTGCAGCGTCAGCGCCTCCATCTCCCACTTCGGTCTCATGTTCAGCGCGTAGGTGTTGGCGTAAAAGACCCCGGGGCGTCCGAACGAAGCGGCGCCCGGTTGATAATAGGCGGTGGTCTGGGATTGTTCGGCGTAGCTCGGAATGGGCATGACGCCGTAGGGAAGTCGCGGCAGGCGTCCGAAGACTTTGGGCAGTTCGAGGTCCACCCGCTTTGATATGTCCCGGTAGCCGGCGAGCAACTCGGTGCCCCGGTCATAGTAGAACCGCGGATCCTTCCTCAGGTACTCGAGGAATTCGGCGAAGGTGCCCTGGAATCCGGTGGCGGCCTTCACCTCCTCCATCCGGGCTCGGATCCGTTTCACTTCGGAGAGACCCAGTTCGTGGATCTGCGCCGGGGTCAGCGGGGTTGTCGTGCTCTGCCGGACGCGGAAGGCATACCAGGCCGGACCGTCGGGTAGGGTGGTGGCGGCCAGATTGGTCCGGGCTCCGGGGAGGTAGCGTTCGACCAGAAACTGATGGAGATCCCGGAATTTCGGATAGACCGATTGGAGCAGCAGGGTCCGGGCCTCGGTGCGAATTTGTTCCTTCTCGGCATCGGAGAGGGTGGAGGGCAGGGATTGGAACGGGCGAAACAGGGGGCTCTTTTCCGGGTCGTCCGGAATGTTGTTGAGCACCTGCTGGGGAACATCCCGCAGGGTGATTTGAGGCGGGGTGATCCCGCGGGAGAGTCCGGTCTGGAGCAGGACCTGGGTGGCCGCGATCCGATCCCCGGCGGTGCGCAGCCGGGCGAGCAGATTGTCCACGTCGGCCCGGCTCTGAACGGGCATCAATCCCAGCACCTGGGCAATCTCCTGCTGGGGACCGCCCATCTGGTTGATCGCCAAAAGTTCCTCGGGGAAGCGGTCGCCTTCGATCTGTTCCCGCACCTGCCGCTCGAAGAGGTCGCGGTATAGAAGTTCATCTCCCTTCAGGGACTCCCGGGGGATGGAGGCCACCACCCGCAGGGGCCGGGACGATTCCCGGCGTCGTCGCGCCATGGCCTCGGGCGACAGATCGGACCACCGGTCATTGAGTCCCGGGTATCCGACGCCGGTGGCGTTCTCGGGACTTTCGACCATCTGGTACCGCCAGTGGAGATCGAACAGGTCCCGGAGTCGGGCCGGGTCGTTCGTCGTACCCTTGGAGGACTCGATCGCGGCATAGGCCGCGTCGAATTCCGCCGGCGTCGTCGGCTTGCCCGCGGCCACCGCCACGGAGACCGCGGTGGCCAGCAGTCCCATCCATTGCACGAGTGGTCGCGTCACGCACTGAAAGGAGGGATTCCCGGGAACGGGGTCAAGTCCAAGCCCGCGATGGCGTCCCGACGGTGCGTGGGGTTCCGCGTTGCGGATTGAAAAATGGGCGCCGTGCACAAACCTTCGCGTCTCCGGTCCTTGGGCCGGCGACTGGATGAATCCGTCTCCCACCGCAACGTCGCTGCATGACCTTGAGTTTGACCAACTCGAGGCGCGTCTGGTTGCGGACGGGCTCAAGCCGACGCATACCCGGGCCCTGTGGCGGGCGCTTTACCGGGACCTCGACTCCCGGTTGGAGGTTCATCCGGAGTTCCTGCCGCCGCTCCGGCGCTGGGTGGACGCGCAGGCGGGAGGGCAGGTTTGCCTCGACCACCCTGAGGTGGTTTCCGTCGTACCGAGCGGCGATCAAGCGACCCACAAGCTGCTGCTGCGACTGGGGGACGGGCAGGAGATCGAAACCGTGGTGATGGACTATCCGGGCCGGACCACGGCGTGCCTGAGCACCCAGGCGGGGTGTGCGATGGGCTGCGTCTTTTGTGCGACGGGTCAGATGGGATTCGTACGGAATCTGCGTCCGGGGGAGATCGTGGCGCAGGTGCTCGCGGCCCAGCGTCTCCTGCGGAGCCGGGGCAGCCCGAGCCTTCGGAACCTCGTGCTGATGGGGATGGGGGAACCGCTGCAGAATTATGATTCCGTGATGCGCGCCCTCCGCATCGTTTGCGATCGCCGCGGACTCAATCTGGGACCCTCCCGGATCTCCATCAGCACCGTGGGTGTGGTGCCGGCCATTCGCCGGATGGCGGAGGAAGACCAGCCCTACAATCTAGCCGTCAGCCTACACGCAGGCACCGAGGAGGAACGGACCGCACTCGTGCCGGTGAACCAACGTTGGTCGTTGTCCGAGTTGCTCGCCGCCTGCCGCGACTACTGCCACGCCACGCGCCGTCGAATCTTTTTCGGTTGGACCCTGATTGAAGGTCGCAATGACACCCCGGCGCATGCGACGCGGGTGGCGGAATTGCTTCGTGGACTGGACGCCCATCTGAACCTCATCCGGCTGAACCCGACTGAAAAGTTCGACGGGCGTACCGGGGGCGAGGCCGCTGCCGGAGCGTTCCAGGAAATCATCCAGGCGGCAGGAATTCCCTGCACGCTCCGCCAGTTCCGGGGCATTGATGTGGCCGCCGGCTGCGGGCAATTGCGCGCAACCCGGATGCGAAGCCGCTCCCCCGCCTTAAGTCCGGATTCGGTGCGGTGATCCGGCGGCGCACGACGAGGACGTCGCTGGGGGATCGCGGTTCCCCCCGCGTCAGAAGCTCCCGATGACCTGGACGTAGTACCAGTTGGCGTCGTGCGAGCCGCCGGTGTTCTGGAGGGATTCCTCAACATACTGGCCCACGAAGAAGTGTCCGTAGCCGGCCTCCAGGTTCAGCCATTTC
>JAEUHD010000057.1 GCA_016793645.1 Verrucomicrobiales bacterium | reverse complement strand
GTCCGGCTTTTGTCCCTTGGGAATCTCCGGCATCTCCGAAAGGCTGTCGGACTGCTGAAAGTACTGTCCCACCAAGCCTGGCTCGACGGCAGCCGCTGCGGGCGCCGACGAATCGGGCGACTTGGAAGGCGCGGTGCCGGGCGCGGCATCCGCAAGCAGGGAAAGCAGGAGTGCGGAGAAAAGAGGCATGGGATCGAAGGGCTTTACCGCAACTGAGGGCGCCGGTGCCCAGAGAACACGGGGAGCGTCCTGCGGCGTTATCGCGCCCGCCCGAAGGCGAGTCAACGCCGGGAGTTCCGCACTTCTCGGACGGGAGTCCAAACCCTAGGGTGTGACCGGAACACCACCACGCCCTTGAATCACGAAACATTCATGGACCGGGCCATCCGGCTGGCCCGGGAAGCCGTCGAGGCGGGGGATGGTCCGGCGGGATGCGTCCTCGTGGACCGGGGACAGGTGGTGGGTGAGGCGCGCAACCGGGTCTTCTCCACCCAGGATCCCACCGCCCACGCCGAACTGCTCGCGATCCGTGCGGCCGCCGCGCGGCTCGGGAGGACCGATCTCTCGGGACTCACGCTCTACACGACGCTCGAGCCCTGTCCGATGTGCTGCGGGGCTCTTTTCGCGGCGAAGATATCAACGCTGGTCCTCGGGGCGCGGTATTCACACTTCCGCACTCGGGAGCTCGGGACCTATTCAGTGGAGGAACTGGGGTCGATGACCGGGCGCAGTGTGGAGATCATTTCCGGGATCCGGGAGGCCGAATGTCGCGAGCTGAGGTACGAGGCGCTCCAGAGGAGTGTCCGGCAGTCGCGGAAGGCTTCGGGGGGAAATCCAGTCCGTGGATGGTTGCGGCAATGGGAGCGCTGGTGGACTCCGACCGGACCGGGGAACGCTCGCCCCGATCGCGCGGAATCCGGGAGAGCCCTCACCCTCGATTCAGGGGCGGGGAGTGCGGATCCGTCACTACCCGCCTTCGTCTCGAGGCCGGAGGGAGCGCCCGTGTATCATGGGTTTCCCGTGGTGGCCGGGTCCGAGGTGGACGGGTGGTCCTACGGGTCCATCACCGCATTTGATACCCTGGAGCCGCAAACGGAAGGGGACGGATTTGTCATCGCGCCGGACGGCCGGAGGGCCGGAATCGCCTGGGCCACCGATACCGGGGAGTTTTACGAGATCCTCCCTCCCGACCCGGAGCGCTGGGGAGTCTACGGAGTTCGATTTCCGATGCCGGTTCAATCCCGGCAGGATTTGATTACCTGCTTTCATGAGGTCCTTCCCCAACTGAAGCGGCGCCATGCCGAGCTGTTTGGGTCCCGCCCCGCAGGCCCGGGGGATCCGGGCGGGACCTAACCTATTTGTTGTTCGCCGCGGTTGCTTCCGGGAGTGGGTCCTTTCTAGGGTCGGACGACCGCCGGCCCGCTCCGTCCGGGGGCCCCCGTTCGATGTCCACCCGGCTTCCCGAACCGATCCGCATCCGTCCCGCTTGGACGTGGCGCACGCGCGGGATTTTCCGGTGGGCGTCCGCCTGGTGCCTCCAGATCGGGTTGGCCGCAATGTTGGTCGCGCAGACCCCCGGTGTTCCCGTCCTCCGGGAGATCCAGGACGTGCGGCGTCTGGAGTCCGCCGCGGCTGCGGCGCATCCCCCGGTGGAGTTGAAGGCCACCGTGACCTACGTGGACCGCGTCTCCAGCAACCTGTTTCTCCACGACGGCCGCCACGGAATCTTCGCGGCGGCGGGCGCCGGGGCCGATTCACCCGGCGGCGTGTCGCCGGGGTCGCTCGTCCGGATTTCCGGAGTCGCGGAATCCGGACTGTTCGCCCCATTTGTGGAGTACCGCGGACTTTCCGTCCTCGGCACCGCTCCCATGCCCCCACCGACGACGGCCGGATGGGACGAGATCCGCAGTGGCAGTCATGACTCGGATTGGGCGGAGTTCTCCGGGACCCTGTTGTCGGTGATGCGTTGGGAGGGACTGGTCTACGGCACCCTGTCGATTCGAGGGGATCGGATTTCGATCATCGTACCCGAAGCGTTGGGTGGGGCCGGCCTGGAGGCCCTGGTTGATTCGGAAATTCGCGTGCGGGGAGCGCTGTCGGGCGCGTTTGCCAACCAGCGCCAGATGGGTCTCAAGCTCTTCGTCCCCGGGTTCGCCTGGGTGGAAACCGTGGCTCCACCGCCGAGGGACCCGTTCTCGGCACCTCGGGTCAGGGCGGGACGGCTCTTCCGGTTCGATCCGGAAGGAACGGTGGCCGGCCCGGTCCGGGTTCACGGCGTTGTCACAGCGCGTCTGGGATCCGACGTGCTGTCTCTCGGCGATGACTCGGGTGGGGTGATCATTCGCTGCGTCCGGACGACGGAGGCTGTGCCGGGGGATTTGCTCGACGCGGTGGGAACTCCTCTCCTGCAGCGCGGGACGCCGGTGCTCGATGAGGCGCGGATCCGCGTGCTGGGGAAGACCAACCTGCCCCCGGCCATTGCCGTCAGTCCGGTGACCCTCGCCACCGGGGAATGGAATGCGCGCCGCGTGGTCCTCGACGCGGTGGTGGCGTCCCTCGGGCGGTCGCCGCGGACCGAGTTTCCCATGGTCTCCTGTGTCGCCGGGGGCCTCCAATTCACGGCCCTGCTTGCGGAGCGCGGCGCGACGTTGACCGACGTCGAGGTGAATACCGGTGTGCGCATCACGGGAGTCCTCCTCACTACCGTCCCGTCCTCGGACCCGGAATCGGACCCGTCACCCACCCTGGCGCCGGATCCCGCGGTGGGGACGTTCCTGTATCTGGCGTCTGGGAAGGACGTGGAAATCCTCCATCGTCCCGTGGCGATGACCCTGCGCCGACTGCTGCTGGCGCTGCTCGTGCTGGTCCTGGTGGGAACCGCGGTACTGATTTGGAACCTGTTCCTCCACCGGAGCGTCCGGGAAAGAACCCGGGAACTCGCGGAAGCCAAGGAGGCGGCCGAGGCGGCGAATCGCGCCAAGTCCAATTTCCTCGCCAACATGAGTCACGAGATCCGGACCCCGATGAACGGCGTGATGGGGATGACCCAGTTGCTGTTGGATTCGGGCCTGACGCCCTCGCAGCGGGAACAGGCGGAGACGGTCCTGGAAAGCACGTCCGCCCTGCTGACCGTGGTGAATGACATCCTCGACTTCTCCCAGGTGGAGGCAGGCCAGCTCCCCATCCGGCCGGAGCCCTTTGAATTGCACCCTCTGCTCCGGGCCGTGATCGCACTCCTGGGTGCGAGGGCGGAGGCGAAGGGGATCCAGCTCCTCCTGGACATCGCCCCCGGGGTCCCATCGCGCATCCGCTCCGACCGGGTCCGGATTCGGCAGATCCTGATCAACCTCCTCGGCAATGCCATCAAGTTCACCGATTCCGGATGGGTCCGGCTCACCGTCGAGGTTCGCGAGCTCAACGCTCCCGAATCAGAGTTTCGATTCACGGTGCAGGACACCGGGATTGGGATTGATCCGGAACATCGGGACCGGCTGTTCCGTCCCTTTGGCCAATTGGACGACAGCTCCACCCGCGTCCGCGGCGGCACGGGCCTGGGCCTGGTCATCTCCCATCGGCTGGCCCAGATGATGGGAGGAGGCATCACCTTCGACAGCCGGCCCGGACAGGGGTCCACCTTCGTGGCCACCCTCCGGGCGCAGGTCGTTCCCGCGGAATCGGCGTCCACACCCCTCACGGATCCGTCCCCGGCGTCCCCCGCAGCGGAGCCTTCCCCGGCCACGAGCCCGTCGTCACTTCGGGTGCTCCTGGTGGAGGACCACCCCGTCAATCGGAGGCTGGCGACCGCGATGCTGACGAAGCTGGGGCACGAGGTGGAGACGGCCTCGACGGGCATTGAAGCGGTCGCGGCGGTGATGCGGGAGCGGTTTGATGCGATCCTGATGGACTGTCTCATGCCGGAGATGGACGGCTGGGAGGCGACTCGACGGATCCGGGCCCTGGAGGCCGGCGGGGAACTCGCGGGACCGCGGCGCCGGATCATTGCCCTCACGGCCAACGCCATTGAGGGCCAGCGCGACGTCTGCCTGGCCGCGGGCATGGATGACTTTCTGTCCAAGCCGTATCTGATGAAGGACCTCCAGTCCCTGTTGGACCGGGGTTCGGAGGCGAAGGGGGTTTCGGCGACAAATTCTCCGGGGACCGGTTGACGCGGGTCGGGATCAGGTCGCGGGAAGGATGCGGCGGAGGACCAAGAGCAGGCACGCGACCACGACGGCGAGCGCACTCCAGAAGATCCAGATCCCCCCGCTCGCCTTCGTCCAAGAACGAGCCGGGCTCGGTGCGTGATTCAATTCACCGGGGCCGGTGACAACGACGGACGCGGGGGCGTTGACCACGCGCGCGGCGATCAATTGGAGATCGTACACCGGCGATGACGCGGAGGGATTGCCATAATACAGCGTGGTCGCAGGATTCACGGGAGCCAGGAAATGGAGGCGACCGACCGCATAGAACCCCGTCACCGTCGACAACACGAGGGGTGCGTTGTCTCCATTGTGGACTTCCAGCCACAACGACCCGCCCGCCGGGCGGCCGTCGAGGGACAGTACCAGGTTGCCCGGAGTGGTGCCGGGGGTCCGTCGCCAGACGGCGGAAGCCAGAATCGTTCGGACCCGTTCGCCCCGCGGCCCGCTGGTTTCCATGAGGAGGGTCACTTCCCGCTCGAACAGCGGAGTGGAGGACTCCAACTCGAGTGACCGGAGCGGAATGCCGTCCCGTGGGAGCGCCAAGCGCCATTGGCTGACTCCGGGCCGCTTCGGGTCGTCCGCCGGCACGGGACTCAGGACCAGAGTGCGAAGCGACACCTTGGGCTCGAGAATGTAGGGGCGCTGTCGTCCCTCGGAAACCAGTCGGAGGTCCCCGAGTCCGGGTTGCGCGCCGGTGATGACCTCCAGGTCCAGTTCCAGCTCCTGCGCGCCTTCGCGGGCAATGGAAACCGGCTTTCGGTAGTGCCATGGGGAAACATCCAGCGGGCCGCCGAGGTTGAAGGGGTCCGGTGCCACCGGTGGCGGGTGGAAGAGCGCGTTGGGTTCCAGGGATCCCAGCGAGGCGGTCTGGGGGCGGGCGGCGGCGAGACGGTCGGCAAATGTGGCGAAATCATAACGGGGTGCCGGACATTCGGTGTTGCCGGCGAGCAGCCGGTAGGATCCCGCCGTCCGCGCCCAAAAGAGGAGGTCCACCGGACGCGACACGACCGTAATCGATGTCACCGGGAGTTGGGGGCTGTCTCCGTTTTCGATGACCAGGACGACTTCCCGCGTGGCAACTGGGGTATCGATCTCCAGGCGCGCCGGCGGGCCGGCGGTGCCATCCGGCAGGGGCTCCCGGTGCAGCAGTCCAGACACCAGAATCCGCTCCGACCATTCGCCACGCTCAAAGCGCCGCTCACGGACCGAGGCACGCCGGGTGAAGTAGGGATCCGGACAGGAAATCTCCAGGGAGGCGACGTCCCGGTTGGCGAAGCCCAGGTCGAGTCGTAGTCGGGTCTCCCGCGGGAGTTCGTCGCGGAGGACGATTCGGACCGGAGTTCTCTCCAAGGCCGGTTCCCTTCCCGGTTCGAGCTCCTGCACCTGTACCTCGGTGATGGGAACCGGGGCGGATCGGGAGTCATCCAGCGTGAGGCGCAGCCATCTGGAGGTGACCGCGGGGAAGGTGACCTGTCGGCGGGTCTGTCCCTGGTAGTTTTGGTAGATGGGCAGTCCCTTGGCGACGAGCTGCCAGGATCGGGCATCCGGGGACGCCTCCACCTTCACCGCCTTGAGAAAGGAACCGTCGCCCGCGCCCAGCGCGATGCCCTCCACCGGATGGGTCAGGTCGGTCTCCAGCGTGACCACCGTGGATTGGGGCTGCAGGGAAACGGTGAAGGCTTTTGGACGCCGCACGGACGACGACGTCGCCACCCGCATCGGATGCTCCTGCACCCAGGCCACCTCGGTACCCGCCGAATCCAGAAGCCGCAGATCCGCCAGGCCCGCCCGAAGCACATCCAGGGTCGCCGGAGGGAGGGCAACCCGCACGAGACCGGGCTCCTGGACGTCGATGGACTGGGTCCATCGCCAATCGGCCGGGTTCACCTCGGCGCTCAACGCCAGGGTTGCGGCCAATCCGAATCCGAGGAGTCCGAAAAGTGTCCGTCCGCGGGGTCCGGCTTGAATGGTCCCCTTCATTGGACGTCCCCCTCCCGCGTTGCCCGGGCGCTGCTCGAGAGAAACCGCTGATACAGAAACGACGCCAGCATCGCGACGACGGCCACCGCGGCGAAGGCGCCAATGCGGTAGAGCTGATTCAGGCGGGCGAGATCATGCAGGAACAGTTTCAGCAGCGAGACGCACATCAGACCAATGCCCGCGAACCGGACCAGCGCCGTGCGGTGTCGGATTCCCGCCACCAGAAGGCCCAGTGCAAACAGAGCCCAGGCGATGGTGTAGGTCATGTCGCGCGCAAAGTTCCCTCTGAACTCAAAGGTCAGTGTGCCGCCCGTGCTGAAAAAGTCGGCGATCTCGAGGTTGACGAGCAGGAAGAGCAGGATCGTCCCCAGCCCCTGCATTAGCGGAGGGATCTCAGTGCCCATGAGGCGGTATCCCTTCGGCATCAGCCCGCGCGCCGCCACAAACAAGGAGGCTGCCGCGACGCCGTAGGTGTACAGATACCAATTCAGAATGGGGGTGGCGGTTCGCGGGTGATAGGAGAGCACCGCGGGGTTCAATGCGAGCCGGACAAAGGCCATGGACAGGAGCAGGAAGCCGACCCGGGGAAG
>JAEUHD010000056.1 GCA_016793645.1 Verrucomicrobiales bacterium | reverse complement strand
TGACGAATCCAAGCGGTTTGCCGAGGCGCTCGTCATGGCGTACCACCGGGAGCATCAGGTGGCGACCCGGATCGTCCGCATCTTCAACACCTACGGTCCCCGGATGCGAATTCGCGACGGCCGGGTGGTTCCGGCGTTCATAGGCCAGGCGCTGGCGAACCAACCCATCACGATCTTCGGCGACGGGACGCAAACGCGGAGTTTCTGCTATTGCTCGGACCTGATAGAGGGCATCTACCGATTGATGATGGCGGAGGGGACGGATGTTCATTTGCCCACCAACATCGGCAATCCTCACGAATTGAACATGTTGCAGTTTGCTGAAGCCATCATTCGAGCCACCGGATCCCGATCCAGGATTGTCCACCGTCCCTTGCCGCAGGACGATCCGAAGCAGCGGCGTCCGGACATTTCAAGAGCCCGCGCCCTGTTGAAGTGGCAGCCCAAGGTTTCGCTCGAGGAGGGATTGAAGGACACGATTGACTACTTCCGCGGCCGGCTGGGTGCGGTGCCGGAGGTTCGGGGGGCGGGAAAGGCCCGGCGTCGTTGAAATTTCCCTTTGACAGAAAATGTTCACGGGCATAAACCTCACCGTGTTCACAGCCGTAACGTAAAACAAAACCCCTCATGGCCCACATCCCCCGCATTTCTGAAACTGAATGGGAAATCATGCGCATTGTTTGGTCCAAGGCACCGGTGACGGCGGCCGACATTATTGCCGATCTGGTGAAGTTGGATCCGACGTGGCATCCCGTGACCGCGAAAACCCTTCTCAATCGACTGGTCCGGAAGGGTGCCTTGGGATTTGAGCAGCAGGGGCGCGCCTACCTGTACAAGCCGCTGGTGGATGAACGGAGTTGTGTGAATGCGGTGACTTCCTCCTTTCTGGACCGGGTTTTTGGCGGTTCGCTGAGCACCATGGTGGCTCATTTCGTGGAGAATCGGAAGTTGAACTCGCGTCAGGTGAAGGAGTTGCGCAAAGCAGTCGACGGGAAGTAATTCCCCGATTGCTTGGCGCGGGCACTGCTAGCCTTTTTGCCATGCAAGCCCCCGTTATTGCCGAGTTTCTCGGACATTTACTCCGGGCTTCCTGGCAGGCTTCGGTGCTGGCGGTGGTCGTTTGGCTGGTGATCAAGGGGTTGGGGGAGCACCTGAACGCCCGGTGGCGGTGTCGGCTCTGGATGTTGGTGATCGTCCGGCTTGCGTGGCCGGTGTCCCTTCCGAGTCCCGTCAGTCTCTTTAATCTGGTGACGGTTCCCGGGATTCTGGACGCCCCGGGTTCACCGATGGATTGGGGGGTGGCCCAGCCGGTGGTGATGACGCAGTTCCTCGAGAATGCATGGGTGCAGGGACTGTGGTGGCTGGTGGTGGGCCTTTTGGTGCTGCGAACCCTGCTGGGGGTTGTGTGGGCGATGTGGGTCGAATGGACGGCGCGTCCCATGGATTCCTGGGAGACCTGGTGGATCCTGCAGACCTGCAAGGTGGACAGCCGATGCGATGTACCGTTGGCCATCCTCGAGTCCCGCCGCGTTGATGCCCCGTGTGTTTTGGGAGTCTTCCGGCCCCGGTTGATCCTGCCGGTCGGCATTCTGGCGGAGTTGGACTGCAACGAACTTCGGCTGGTGTTCCTCCATGAATTGGCACATCTGAGCCGCCGGGATCTTGCCCTGAACTGGCTCCTGGCGGCGGTGGAGACGATCCACTGGTTCAACCCGCTGGCCTGGTTCGTCACCCGCCAACTGCGCATGGATCGTGAGGAGGACTGTGATGCACGCGCCCTCGAATCGCAGCCCGAGGCGGGACGCGCCTACGGCGAGGTGATCCTCAAGTTGATTGACCGGGTGGGATCGCCCGAGAGCGTTCCCGAGGCGCCGGGGATGGGATCCTCCATTTTGGGCGGGGAGAATGCCGCCATTGAGCCACTGATCCATCGGATCCATGCCATCCGACGGTATCGGCCCGGGGCGCGCACCGGTTTGGTGGGGTTCTGTTCCTGGCTGGCCGTGGCCTTGATCGGACTGACGGATGCCGAGCCCCGGAATTGGAGCGATCTGGCCGGGGATCCCCGGGAGCCGGAATCGGCGGAGATCCAGGAGGTCTGAGCAATTCCAGGCGGTCGCGTTCCGGGCAGGGCCTTCGACCGCCATTCCAGGGATTCCGGGGTGAGTCGGAGGGAATTCACCCATTACGAATGAGGTGACGCCGGCTTGATGGAGCCACTGGGCGAGTTCAGTATCGGACCACCGTGTCCCTCCTGAACTGCCGAATCCGTGTCCGACCACACTCATTTTGTGCTCGGTGAACGGTTGCAAAGCCCGTCACCTTGGAGCCTTCGCCGGGCAAGCCGCATCGAGGACGGACGGAGGCTGTTGATCCTGGAGCCGGACTCCAGGTCGGGGACGTTGGATCGGAAACAATGGATCCGGGAGTTCCAATTCCTATCACGGTTCTCCTGCCTTCCCGAGGAAACCGGGATGCTTTTGCCCGGATGGATCGGGGAGGAGGGAAATTCGCCCGTATTTCTGGACGATCCCGGCTGGCGTCCGCTGTCGGAGTCCGCGTGGCAGGATCATCCGGATCCCGGAGCGTTTCTGGAGCTTGCCGTGCATCTGGCACGGGCACTGGAGATTCTTCATCGCGCCGGGGTGACCCACTTGGGAATTGAAACCAAGGGATTCTACGTGCGTGAGGGTTCCGGCGGGATCCTGATCCTGGGATGGCACGCCGCCCGGGAGAGCCCGGGGGAGATTCCGGTGGGGCCGATTCCATCGGACAGGCTTTCCATCGAATACATCGCTCCGGAGCAGACCGGCAGGGTTCACCAGACTGCCGACGTCCGATCCGACCTTTATTCCATCGGGATTGTCCTCTACGAACTTCTCGTGGGACATACTCCGTTCCGGGGTGACGATCCGTTGGAAATTGTCCACGGCCACATCGCCCGCATACCCGCCCCACCGGATTCCCTGAATCCGTCGGTTCCGGCGATGGTTTCCGCGATTATCCTGAAGCTGTTGTCGAAGTCGCCGGCGGACCGGTATCAGACGGCCGCCGGACTCGCAGCGGACCTCGTGCATTGCCGCGAAATGTGGCGGACTCGAGGCCGGATCGGGCCGTTTGAACCGGGTCGAACGGAACGACTCGCGCGATTCCAGCTTCCGGGTGCGCTTTACGGTAGGGAAGGGCACCTGGATCGCCTCCTGACCGAGTTCTCCCAATGCCAGGAAGGGAAGGTGCGGATTGTTTTTGTCTCCGGTCCCTCGGGTAGCGGCAAGACCGTGCTCGTGGAGGGACTGCGGCAACGACTTTCCGGGCGTTCGTTCTTTTTTGCGTCGGGAAAGTTTCAGGTTTTCAAGGATCTCACCTACTCCGCGGTCCGGGATGCCTTCACGGGTCTTGTCAGCGAGCTTCTGCGCCTCCCCGCTGAAGAGGTCGAGCTCTGGTGCCAACGATTGAGTGCCGTGGCGGGACCGAATGGCGGCATTCTGATCGACATTGTTCCCGACACCGCATTCCTCCTCGGTGAACAACCCCGGGCCCTGCAGCTCGGATTGGTGGAGTCCGAGATTCGAACCAACATGCTCCTACGGAGTTTTGTCGGTGCCTTCACACATCCGACCCGGCCGTTGGTCCTTTTTCTGGATGATCTTCAATGGGCGGACGGGGGCAGTCTGCGGTTTCTCCGATTGCTCGCCTCGGATGTGGCCCAGCGAAATCTTTTGGTGGTCCTTTCGTATCGGGACGACGAGGTGGCTCCCGAGGGATTGGTGGGGCAGTTCCAGGCGGAATTGCGCCAGGGGGGGAATCCCCCTGTGGAATTGTCTCTGGGTCCCCTGGAACCGGACGTGCTCGGGCAGTTGGTAGCCGACACCCTCCAGCAGACGCCTGAGAACTGCGCCGAACTCGCCGCCGTGCTGCATGCTCGAACGCGGGGGAATCCGTTGTATGTGGTTGAGTTTTTCAAGTCGCTGCAGATGCGGTCGTTGATCTCCTTTGACGAGGAGGCCCAGCGCTGGGCCTGGGACATCGAGTCCGTGAAACGGCTTGAACTGACCCGGAACCTCGCGGAGTTCATTGCGCACCGGGTGGACGCGCTTCCGAAGGACACCGTGGACTGCCTCCGGATCGCGTCCTGCCTCGGCAACCGATTCTCCCTCGAGGATCTTGCCGGGGCCACCCGCGTGGATCCGGGCGTCCTGAAGGGAGCCCTGGAAGCCGGACTTCGTGAGGGACTGATTGCAGAGGAGTTGGTGACGGAAAGTTCGGCGTCCCCGGCCTTTGCTTTTCTCCATGACCGGGTCCTTCAGGCGGTCCACGACGGTATGCCCCGGGACGAACGGAACCGAATCCACCTCCGGATAGGACAGTGGATGCTCGGCCGGACCTCCGGGTCGGGGCGTGCCGAGCGCCTGTTTGAGACCGCCAATCACCTGAACATCGCGCGGGCGCTTCTTCCCGAGGGGGACGCCAGGTTCGAATTGGCGGAATTGAACCTCCAGGCCGGGCGCAAGGCCCGTTCCGCCAATGCGTATGAACAGGCCTGCTCGCACTTCTTGATCGGGATCGAACTCCTTGGTTCCGATCCGTGGGCCACGCAGTTTGAACGGGCGCTCGCCCTGGCTACGGAACTCCTGCAGAGCGGATTCCTGTTGAATGATGCGGCCATCAGTGATCGCTGGTCGGAAGAGATCCTCAGACATGCCCGAACGCCCTTGGAGCGGGTCATCGTCTACGAAACTCAGATCGCGGGGTTCACCCGGCAGACCCGCTTTCCGGAGGCGGTCCGCGTCGCCCAGACCGCGCTGCGGATGCTGGGGAATCCGCTCCCGGAGAACCCCGGAAAGCTTCGGGTGCTCGCCGGCATGGTCCGGACTGAATTTGACCTCCGGGGACGGGCGCCCCGGGATCTGGTGCAACTGCCCCGGATGACGTCGCCGGAGAATCTGGCCGTGATGAGGATCCTGATGTGTTTCATTCCGCCCGCCTATGCGTCCGCCCCGGACCTGTTCTCCATCATCATCCTGGAGATCGTCCGGCTCTCGCTGAGGGAAGGGAATTCGCCGGTGTCTGCGTTCGGCTATTCCCTGTATGGGTTGGTGATGTGCGGGGTGCTCAACCGGCTGCGACGGGGCTGGGAGTTTGGGGAGGCGGCGGTTGCCCTAGTTCGGTCCCTGGAGGCCCGCGAGATTGAATCCAAGGTGCTGTTTGTGGCGAATTGCTTCACCCGGCACTGGCGGGAGCCGCTGGCCCGCCTCCGGAAACCCCATCGTGAGGCGGCACAGGTCGGGCTCGTGACCGGCGACCTCGAGTACTACTCCTACTCGTTGTTTTTTGACTGCGCCACGGGTCTTCTCCTAGGTGAGCCCTTGCCTTCGGTCCGGGTGCAGCTTCGGGACGCCCATTCCCCGATCCTGCAGATGGGACTGGCGAAGACCGACTGGCTGTTCCGGATGCTGTATTGGTTCACCCGGGAACTGGCGCCCGCCGAGGCGGATCCTTCCTTCGGGGATCTCGCGGAGTTCGTCCCGGAGGAGGCGCTGGAGTTCTGGAACCGTTCCCGGGACCTGACCGCCCTGAGCTACTATTGGATGTTCACGGCCCTGTTCCGGTTTCTGGCGCGGGATTCCGCGGGGGCTCTGGAGGCATCCACCCGGGTGCAGCAATACTATGAGAGTCTGATGGGACAGCCCTTCGTGCCGGTCTTTCGGCTGATTGAGGCGCTCTCCCTGTTGGATCAGTACGGGTCCCAATCGGCGCGGCGGCGTCTGCGGTGGCGGATGCGGGTGGAGATGACCCGGAGGTTGTTTCGAACCTGGACCGTCCATTCACCGGAAAACAATGAGGCCCGGAGGCAGATTCTGGAGGCGGAGTACCTGCTCCGGTTCGGTTCATTCGAGGGAGCCCTGGCATCCTATGGTGGCGCGATTGAGACGGCACGGCGGCACGGGATGAGCCTGGAACTTCTCCTGGCCTCGGAGCTGGCCGGCCGTGCATGCCGGGCGCGTGGGCTTCGGGAGTTCGCCGCGGTCCATCTTGAACAGGCATGCCGCGCCAATGGCGAGTGGGGCGCGCCGCTGCGCGAACAGGCGTTGAGGCACGAGTTTGGTGACCTTCTGAAGGACTCGCATCGGCCGGATTCCGGAGGTGCCCTGGAACGCCCCGGGGCGGGGGCTTTGGCGTCGCTGGATGTGGCGACCGTGCTCAAGGCTTCCCAGGCGATTTCCGGGGAGATTGTCTTTGAACGCCTGTTGCGGACGCTTCTGGAGACCCTGGTTGAGAATGCGGGCGCGCAATGGGGATGGTTGGTCCTGACGGGCCCTGAGGGACTTCGGGTGGTGGCGGAGGTTTCGGAGGGAGGGGCACGGATCGTGGACGGGGTCCCGGTTTCGGAGTTTCCCGAGCTTCCGGTGGGCCTGCTTCATCTCGTGTGGCGAAAGCGGGAGCCGATGGTGTTGGAAGACGCCGTTCGATCCGGGCCGTTCGCGGAGGATCCCAGCGTTGTCCGGCGCAGGGTCCGGTCGATCCTTTGCTTTCCGATTCTCTACAAGGCGGAGGTGAAGGGGGTTGTGCACCTGGAGAACAATCTGGCACCCGGGGTGTTCACGGATGCGCGGCTGCAGTTGCTGGCGTTCCTGGCGGCGCAGGCGGCCATTTCGCTTGAGAATGCCTCAGTCTTCAGATTGCTGGAGCAAAAGGTGCGGGAGCGGACGGCGGAATTGAGCCGGATGGCCGACGAGGCCCGTGCCGCCCACGCCAGCGCGCAGGCCGCCAATGAGACCAAGAGCGCCTTTCTCGCGAACATGAGTCACGAACTGCGGACTCCGCTGAATGCCATCATCGGGTATGCCGAACTCCTCCAGGAGATTGCGGAGGAGGAGGGGAACGAATCCTACGGGGCGGATCTGAAGAAGATTGAAGCCGCCGCCAAGCATCAGCTGGGACTGGTGAATGACATCCTCGACCTCTCCAAGATCGAGGCGGGAAGGATGACCGTCTTTCCGGAGACCGTTGCCATCCGGACCCTGGTGGACGAGGTTTGCGCGGCGATCCCACCCCTGCTGCGAAAGAACTCCAATCACTTGACCGTCGACTGCCCGGCCGACATCGGGGCCCTGCGGACGGATCAGACCAAGCTTCGGCAGATCCTCCTGAATCTGTTGTCCAATGCCTGCAAGTTTACGAAGGAGGCGGGGATCTCCCTGATCGTTTCCGTGCGTCCTCCGCATGCGGATGTCGGAGCCGGATCGGAGGGGGTTCCAAGTCCGGCCGGAGACTGGGTTTATTTTGTGGTCCGGGACGAGGGCATTGGCATGACGCCCGCACAGTTGGGCAGGCTGTTCGAGGCGTTTTCCCAGGCGGAGGAATCGACGGCGAGCCGATACGGGGGCACCGGACTCGGGCTGGCCATCAGTCGCCGGCTCTGTCGTCTGATGAACGGTGACCTTTCGGTTTCCAGCGAAAAGGACGTCGGAACCCAGTTTGTGGTGCGCCTGCCCCGATCTCTGGAGTCCGGGGCACTCCCGTCGGTGCCCGGCTTGGGCGTCCCGGCCTGATCCGACCCGTCGGGGGAACCGTTTACGGGGCTTGCGTGTTCACAGGAAGAATTGCCACGGCGGCGGATGCCGGTTCGGCCCTCTCGGCGAGGGACGAAAGAATTGCGGACGCCTGACGACGAACGGGCCCGTGGAATGCCTCACGTCCCCCCGCCACGACCGTGATCGGCCGGTCCAGATCAAGAAGCCGGTCGGAGAGGCGGATCTGGAGGGTCGGGGGAAGGTCGCCGTCGATGCGAAGAATCTGTCCCTCCACCGTCGCCACAATCTTCTGACGTTCCCTGAGGGGCGATTCCTCCGGGACCCGAAGCCAGTAGAACCGGCGCTCGAGAACGTCATCCTGGAACCAGACGATCCGATGGGGCCAGGGATTCCTCCGAAACTCCGCCATCCAGGGAATGGCCTCGGCATCCAGCTTGTTCATCCAGTGGCCGAGTCCCTCGTAGATGCGAACCTTGTGGACGTATCCACCGGGATCCTCCTGGGCGAGCCGGTCCAGTTCGGTGCCCCGCTCCGACGCGACGGCGTTGCGTCGGTAGGCGGAATCATTGCCCCCCATGAAAATGGCGAAGGGAAGATTCCGCAGTCCCAGCAGCGAGGCTTCGTTGGGGTGGCCCGCCATCATGGAGGCGGCCGCAAAGCGGTCGGCCATTCGGGGCGCCAGTTGCCAGACGCCGTCGCCTCCGGCGGAATATCCCATGAGGTACACGCGGTTCGGAGCGACCCCGCGCAGGGCGACATGGTCGTCGATGAGGCGCTGGAACAGGGCATCGATATGGCCCTCGTGCCATAGGTTCCAGGTGTCCGTTGGAGCCCGCGGGGCGAGGTAGATGCCTTCCGCGGGTTCATACAGTCGAATCTGATTCTGCCACTGCTTGTCATTCAGCTCCGCGGGCGCATTGCCGCCGCCATGCATTGAAATCCACAGACTGTGGCCTTCCGGAGGGGCGTTCCCAAATTCCCTGTCCATCCAGCGCAGCGTCTTGTCACCGATCGTGATGGTCCTGCGCTCCATCTCCTCCTTTCGCTCGCGGGACAGGAGGGCCGTGTGATCGGCGGTGAGCAGGGCGAGGGCGCGGTCCGCTTCTGCGCGGGAAAGCGGTGCCGCCAGGCAGGCTGCGGAAGGCGGGCGTTCTGCGGCGGGCAGCGCGAGCCAGGACTGCAGTTCGTCCAGAACCCGGGATGCGGGGACCAGATCGGTCCAGACGGCATCCACCGTCGGGTTCCCGGGTGCCACTGGATTGAGGGCGAAATCCCGGACCTCATCGCCCACCGTGAAACGAAGCCAGCCGTGGGTGCCCGGCTTGAGGTTGAAGCGCGGCATGTCATTCAGGTCGGCGGTTCCGGCCTTGGTATTGTCGAGTGCGCACGTTCGCCGGACACCATCGAGAACACACACCTTGGCCACGATGCGCTCCCCTCCCTTCCGGTCCCACAGGCGGACCCCCAGCCGAGCCATTGCGTCCGGTGCTGCGGCGCCCCCTGCATAGCGGGCGGTCACATTGACGGCGGCGACGTTGGTGTTGGATTTGGACCACACCATGGGGAAGCTGGAACCTTCCCGCTTCCAAGAAGTGGCGTAGATCGCGTACTTGGGGATGTCGGCGCGTGCCTGCGCGGCGTCGGCGGTAAACCAGCCTCGATCCAGTCCGGCGGCGTCGTATTCGTCGGCGCCCGTGAAATGCCAGTCCCCATCCCAGACTTCCACCCAGGTGTGATTGCCCCGCTCGTTGGCCCAGAGGGGAGTCCCGACGGCCCGTGCCGGAATCCCGACGCTGCGACACGCCTCGACGAGGATGATCGACAGCCCGGTGCAGGTCGCCTTGCCCAGCTCCCTGGATTCCCGGAGACTTTGATTGGGGCGTTTGCGTCCGGTGTTGTAATGCACCTGGACCCGGTTGAAGAGCCCCTGGTTGAGAGCCTGGGCGGCTTCCGAGGCGGTCCGCGCGCCGCGGACCAATTCGCGGGCGATCTCCTGCAGTTCAGCCCGCCAGGGATCCCGCGGTTCGTCAAAAACGGCGTACGGGAGGACATCGTTCAGGAAGAGTTCCTCGGGGACCATGGCCGCCCAGGGAAAATTGGTCCGCGCGGCAAAGGCGAGGTCCAGGTTCTCGAGGAGGAACGCCGGGGAAACCGTCCCGCGGTCCGGTGCCGGCATATGGTCCACGAGGAATGCGGCGGCACGCCTTCCCGCCTCGCCGTGCCGCGCCTCCGCGGCCGCCACGAAGTCGTCAATGGGTTCCGCCCGAGCCAGGAAGGCAACCGCACCCAGGATCAACAGTGAACGCACCCCGCGACGATGCGGGAATTGCGGACGCGGGTCAAAGCACCGGTCACGCGTTCCCGGGTGTGAATCCGCGGGGCAGGGTCGCGACCGGACCGGAAATCGCATGTCGGTTCGTCCCGAGACCATTGCTGCCGGACGGGTTTGCAGCCAGTCGCAACCGCAGGTGCCTGAAATGTCCGGGTTGGATCGAGCCGGGTTAACGGGCGGAAGAACCTCAGCGCGGTTCAGGCGGCACTCCCAATGGCATCCTCCCATCGGGCACCGGCGAGCCGTTCGCGAAGGCCCTCCACAAGGTCGTGCGCGAGACCCGGACCCTCGAAGACGAGCGCGGAATAGACCTGGATGAGGGAGGCTCCCGCGGTGACCTTCTCCCAGGCGTCCGCCGCGGATGCGATGCCTCCGACGCCGATGAGTGGTAGGCGCCCGTGGGTCTGCCGGAAAAGGTGACGGATGATTTCCGTGCTGCGGGAGCGCAGGGGACGACCACTCAAGCCGCCGGTTTCCGCGTGAACCCGGGCGACCGCGGGGTTTGAGGTCCCGGGTCGCGTGATCGTGGTATTGGTCGCCACGATGCCGGAAAGGGTTCTTTGGAGCGCCACCTCGACGATTTCGTCCAATGCGTCGAAGGTCAGGTCGGGAGCGACTTTGACGAGGATGGGTTTCCCCGGATGTCCGGAGCGTGGCGGGTTTCGCTCCTGAAGGGCGGCGAGGATTTCGTCGAGGGCGGCGCGGTCCTGAAGTTGACGCAGGTTCGGGGTGTTCGGCGAACTGACATTGACCACAAAGAAGTCCGCGAGGTCCCGGAGGCGCTCGAACGACGCGGCGTAGTCCTCCGGGGCCTTGTCGAGGGGGGTCACCTTGGATTTTCCGAGGTTGATGCCGACGGGGTGTCCGGGCCAGGCACCCCGGTCGCGCCAGTCCTGAAGGCGTCGGGCGAGGGCGTCCGCGCCCCCGTTGTTGAACCCCATGCGATTGATCAGGGCCTCCTCGGGAATCACCCGGAACATGCGCGGCGGGGGATTTCCCGGCTGCGCATGCCACGTCACTCCACCGAGTTCACTGAACCCAAACCCCATCGCTTCCCACATGGGGACGGCCACCCCCTGTTTGTCCATTCCTGCCGCCAGCCCGACGGGATTTGGGAAGGTCAGTCCAAGGCAGCGCACCGGGAGGTCTGCGGGACGAAGCATTCCTCCCGCGAGCGCGACCGCGGGGCGGAACCGGCTGGCGAAGGCGAGTGCGGCGAGGGTGCGGTTGTGGGCCGGTTCGGATTCCTGGAGAAAGAGTGCGGGGCGGACAATATGGCGGTAGAGCCAGCTCATGAGCAGGGGAACTCTGGCAAAGAGGAGGGAAGGGGGCTAGCGTTCCGGCGTGCAAAAGCCCTGGATGGCCGCCTTCGCGGCGGCGCTATTTCTCGTTGGCTGCGGCAGGAAGGAGGTCAGGAAACCGGAGGGTGCGGGTAATCCCGCCACGGCTCCCCTCGACTATCTGGCGGCCCAGGGGCGTGCGAAGCAGGTCGCCATCAAGGTCACGTCCACCGCCGAGATCACCAGCGCGATCCAAAAATTTCAGGCGATGGAGGACCGGTTTCCCAAGGACCTCAACGAATTGGTCCAGCAACACTACCTCCAGTCCGTGCCGCAGGCGCCGCGTGGTCAGAAGTTTGCCTACAATGCGCAGGATGGTTCCGTGCGGGTTGTGGCCGAGCCGGCGGCTGCGGCTCCCGGATCCCCCGGGAAGTAGCAGGGCACCGACCCGGATGGGTTGCTTTCGGATAGCCGCTGGCGGCTCTCAGACATTGCTTCCCCGGGTTTCCCGACGGCACGATGCGCCCTTTAGCAAACGTTATTCGAACTCAATCCATGCCCAATCCCTGGACCGGCAAAGGCAATCCCTACACCCGCAAGGAAGTCCGTGACCGGCTGATGGCCACCGTCCGGCGCGGAGACGCCATCATCGCGGCGGGCGCCGGGACCGGCATCAGCGCCAAGTTCATCGAGAAGGGCGGGGCGGACCTCATCATCATCTACAATTCCGGACGCTTCCGGATGATGGGACACGGTTCCACCTGTGGCATGATGGCCTATGGGGATGCCAACGCCATTGCCATGGAGATCGGGGAATATGAGGTGCTTCCCGTGGTGGAGGAGGTCCCTGTGATTTGCGGCGTTCACGCCACGGATCCGCGGCGTCGGATGTGGCACTGGCTTGGGAAGGTGAAGGAAATGGGTTTCAGCGGAGTGAACAACTTCCCGACACACACGATCGTCGATGGTCATTTCCGGGGAGTCCTCGAGGAAACCGGCATGAGCGTGACCAAGGAATACGAGATGGTCGCGCTGGCACGCCGGATGGACCTGTTTTCGGTGGTCTATGTCGGGTCGCCCGAGGAGGCTGTGGAAATGGCCAAGGCCGGAGCTGACGCGATCATCGCCCATGTGGGGACGACCGTCGGTGGCAGCATCGGGGTGAAGAGCGCCGTGGTAAGTTGGGAATTCACCTTGAAGCGGACCCAGGAGATCATCGACGCGGCGAGCCGGGTGAGGAAGGACATCTTCTTCCTGTGCCACGGCGGGCCGATCAACACACCGGCCGATGCGGACCGCGTCCTGAAGAACACCCAGGCTGTCGGATTCGTCGGAGCGAGCTCCCTGGAGCGCATGGGAGTGGAGGCGTCCCTGACCAACCTCACCCGGGAATTCAAGGCTCTGAAGGCTCCGGCGGCGAAGGTGTTGGGGCGGGGAAGAAAATAGGAGATCAGGAGATGCGGGGCGCTACAGGCCCACCGGCGGGCGGAGAGTGCCCCGGGGATTCAGGCGTTTTTGCCGAAGAACACGACGAGGAGCACGAACGCCGCGATCGCGAGGACGGTGAGGAAAATCTTCACCCAGCTCTTGGGATAGGTTCCCGCGATGGCGCCGGTGTATCCATTGACGATGACGTGGAACGTTTTCGCGTGGTACTGGTAGGTCAGCAGCCAGACCGGGACGAGGATGTGCTTGAACGTCTGGCCGGACCAGTCGCCCCGCACCTGAAGGTTTCGGTGGGTGTCTCCGGGAACCTGGCGCGCGCAAAGTTGATGCAACTTGGATTCCATCGATTCCCGGCTGTGTTGCGCTGCGGCGACGAGGTCGATCTGGTAGCGCTCCACGACCCAGCCCGCGAGAAATCCGGCCTGATACGGAACGAGGTCGCGGGTGGGAAAGGGTTCGATGCCCCGGATGAGACCGGGATCCACTCCCTTGGAGGCGCAGACCAGTTCGTCATCGAAGAAATGGCTGACATGTCCAAAGCTCGATTCCCATCGGACACGCTGGACCTGCCGGCTTTGACGGTTGCCGTTGGCGTCCGTGTAGTACTCGGTCTCGTAGTAATAGTAGCCGCTCTCCGCGGACCAATCCGCCTCCACCCGCGCATCGAAGGTCCAATACGGAATGTACATCCCATGCAATTGGTCCGTCATGGCCCGGGTGCCGAGGGCGTTGGGGGCGAACCAACGGCGTCCGTACCATTGCCGGACGGCGTCTCGGACCTGGGTGTCGCTGACCAGGAAGGCCAGGAGGCTTTCCGGACTGAACGGCTCCTTGACGTCGGTGTAGGGCACCAACGCCGCGGAACCGCAGAAGTCGCAGCGCTGCGCGATTCGGGCCGGATCGAACACTGAAATTGCCTTGCAGCTCTGGCACAGCACCTGGACCCGCTCCGTCTTCCATCCGCGCTGGTCGTCGGGAATGGAGCGGAGCGCCTGGGCGAGGTCGTGCTCCCGGATGACCTCGCCACCCCCGGGGGCCATTTCGAGTTGGGCGGGGGAGGTGGTCCCACAATAGCCACACACCAACGCCTGCTTCGCCGGATTCCAGGTGGCTTCCGCCCCGCAGGCCGGGCAGGCGAACTTCTGTTGGGCGACGACGTCAGCCATAGCGGAATTGTCCGAGGCGCGAGTACCAATCGACGAGCCGGGGAAGGTTCGGCATTGGATTGAACGACTGCCACGTCAGGTTGGAAAGGATCCCGTGGAGCAGGAAATCCGAATACACGGGCTGGTCTCCGACGAGGAACGGGGTGTGTTCGAGAATCCGATCGAACGGGCGCATCCGTTCCGTGGCGGTCGCGAAAAGGGATTCACGATTCCGACGCCAGTCCTCCAGGCAGCCCCGGCCAAAGCGGCGCTCCTTGTGGCGGACGACCATGACCCGATCCACGGGGTCGGGGATGGCAGGCACGTAGTGGATGTCCGTCAACCGGAAGGTCACGCCCTCGACGTCCCCCTCAAGGTGGGGAATCATCAAGGACTGCCAGCCTTCCCACCGATCGGGAAAGAGTCGTCCGCGGGCAAAAGTCCTGTCCACGTACCGCGCCACCTCCTGTGACTCGGCCGAGGTCTCGAAAATGATGTTTTCCTGGTGTTCGAGGACGGGGACCTCGTAGCCCTTGCCCTGCGTCAGCGAAATGATGGCGGCGCGATTGCCGTTGGGGACGTTGATCTCCTCGAAGGGGATCCCGAGGGCGGTGAGCGCCTGGGAAATGGGAAAGCAGAAGGGACTGTGGGGGAGTTGATGGAGCCGGAGGTCTGCCATGGTGCCGCGGACACTGTTTCCGGGGCGTTGTCCGGGCGCGAGTCTAAATCCCGGCGTCAAATTCCATCGCCGTGTGGACGGTGGAAACCTCCGGCGCGAGGGAATCGCCGTCCCGGGCGAGAACGCGGTAGTTGCGAATCTGGAAACTCACCTCGTCACCTTCGCCGATGCCGTGGCGGGTGAAATCCTCCTTGCTGACGCGGGCGCGAATCGTGAGACCGGACGGAGTTTCGAGTTCGACCCGCAGCATGACTCCGAGGAAGTACACGTGCTTGATCCGGCCCCGGTACCGTAGTTCGTCGGTGCGTCCGGAAATCTGGACGGCATACGGCCGGAAGCCGACTCGCAGGGTTTGTCCCTCGGCGGCGCCATGGGAGGGCAGGGCCAGTTCGTGGAGACGGGCTGCGCCGCCGGTGACCTTCATTTCGAGGACATTCATCACGCCGATGAATCGGGCGACGAATTCATTGGCGGGTTGTTCGTAGACCTCCTGGGGCGTCCCGATCTGCTCCAGTCGGCCCCGGCTGAAGATCACGATCCGGTTGCTGACCTCGAGGGCCTCCTCCTGGTCGTGGGTGACGAACACGGTCGTCACGGCCAGGTCGTGGTGGAGTTTCACGAGCCATTCGCGGAGTTCCTGGCGGATCTTGGCATCCACGGCGCCGAACGGTTCATCGAGCAGGAGCACCGTGGGCTTGGGAGCCAGCGCCCGGGCGATGGCGACGCGTTGGCGTTGTCCACCGGAAAGTTGATGGGGGAACCGCTTCCCAAGCCCTCCCAGTCCGAACAGTTCCAGGAGTTCCGCGACCCGGCGCGCGCAATCGGCTCGCGACCATTTCTTGATCCTGAGTCCGAAGGCGATGTTGTCCTCGACACTCATCGTCTTGAAGAGCGCGTACCCCTGGAAGACGAACCCGATGTTTCGATTCTGGACGGGCACGTCGTTCATGCGCCGGCCGCCGATGATGACGTCTCCCTGGGTGGGGATTTCGAGTCCGGCGATCATGCGGAGGACGGTCGTCTTGCCGCCGCCACTGGGACCGAGGAGTCCGATCAACTCCCCCTCCGCGACGGAAAAGGAGACGTCGTCCACGGCGACGACGTCGCCGAACCGCTTGCCGACCTGGCGAAGTTCGATGCTCATGGATCGAGGGGGGTCGCTGAATCGGAGTCCTCGGGAGAAGTCTGGGCACTGTCGTGGTCCCGCTGCTGCCGCCATTCGAGCCACGTTTTCAGGAGAAGGGTGACGAGGGCCAGGAGGGTCAGGAGGGTGGCCACAGAGAATGCCGCCGCGCCCTGAAACCCGACAAACAGCTTCTCGATCCGGAGGGGCATGGTGTCCGTGCGACCGGTGATGTGACCACTGACCACGGAAACGGCGCCGAATTCGCCCATGGCCCGCGAGTTGCAGAGAATCACCCCGTACAGCAGGGCCCACTTCACGCTGGGCAGGGTGACGTGCCAGAAGGTCTGCCATCCGCTGGCGCCAAGGGTCAGCGCCGCCTGTTCCGGTTCCGAGCCCTGGGCCTGCATGAGCGGGATCAGTTCCCGGGCGACGAAGGGCAGGGTCACGAAGATCGTCGCGAGTACGATCCCGGGGGTGGCGAAGATGACCTGGATGTTTCGCTCGTCGAGCCAGGGACCGAGGTAGCCCTGGAGGCCGAACACGATGACGTAAATCAGTCCGGCGACGACCGGGGACACGGAAAAGGGAAGGTCAATCAAGGTGATCAACAGCGGTTTTCCGGGAAACTCAAAGCGGGCGATGGTCCATGCAGCGGCGACGCCAAAAACCATGTTCAGCGGTACGGAGATTGCCGCCACCAGGAGGGTCAGGCGGATGGCGGCCCGGGTGTCCGGGGTAACGAGCGAGCCTCCGAATGCCTTCCAGCCGTCCGCCAGCGCCTGCGAGAAGACGTTGGCCAGCGGCAGGAGGAGGAAGACTCCGCAGAAGCCAAAGGCGATGCCGATGAGCAGGCGGCGGATCCAGGGGGATTCCTCCGTTCCCCGGGTGGATTTCCGGGAGGCGGCATTCCAGGATCGATGGACGGTTCCGGCCATGATTTCAACGCTCGAAACGGCTCACCCAGCGCTCCAGTGAATTGATGATGGCGAGGAGTACGAACGAGACCACGAGGAGGATGACAGCCAGCGCCATGGCGCCCGGGTAGTCGTATTCCTCCAACCGCATGACGATCAGGTAGGGGGCGATCTCGGTGCTGGTCAGACCTCCCGAAATGAAAACCACGGATCCGTACTCTCCGATGGCCCGGCCAAAGGAGAGCGCGAAGCCTGTCAGGATGGAGGGCAGCAGCATCGGTGCGATCACCCGGCGAAAGGTCATCCCACGGCCTGCACCGAGGGTTGCAGCGGCCTCCTCGACCTCCCGCTCAATGTTTTCAATCACCGGTTGGAGCGTCCGCACCATGAAGGGGAGTCCGGTGAATGTCAGTGCGATCACCACGCCCAGCTTCGAGTAGGCTCCGTGGATGCCGAGCGGAACGAGGAACTGTCCCAGCCACCCCTCCGGCGCAAACAGGGTGGCGAGGGTCATTCCGGCGACCGCGGTGGGCAGTGCGAAGGGGAAATCCACCAAGGCGTCCAGAAGGCGGCGCCCGAAGAACTCATAGCGGGTCAGCACCCACGCAAGGAGGGTTCCGAACACCGCGTTCAAGGCGGCGGCAATGAATGAGGCCCCAAAGGTCAGGCGAAGCGCGGCCAAGGAGCGCTCCTTGGTCGCCAGAGCCCAGAAATCGGATGGGGAAATCTCGGACGCCCGAAGAATGAGCGCGCCCAGCGGAATCAGGACGATCACGCTGAGGTAGAAGAGCGTGAATCCAAGCGTCAGCCCAAAACCGGGCAAGGGATTGTGCTTCCGATTGAGCATGCCCTAGCCAATCCGAAGGCCCCGTGATGCAACGAATTGGACTTCAAACGCAGACTTCCACCCGGAGCGAGCGAAGGTCGGTCTGCATGACGTGTGATTCCAATGTGCCACTTGAAGACCGGGTTCTTCGATAGAAATCTCGATCAAGTCAAGTGAGTTTCACGGGGAGATCGGAACGCGGTGGGGTGACGACAGGGAAATTGCGCCAGAAGCACACCGACCCGTGGGATCAGATGTTCTGGCCAAGCGCCTGCAGGTAGCGGTACTCCGTCAACACAGTGGACAGCGCCGCTACCAGGGAGTCCACCTGACGGTGGATGGGGGCGAGTTGCGGTGTTTCCAGGGTGATTTCGAAAGGGGGATGGGAAATCCCGGGCTGGGACTGAAGCATGCCCGGATAGCCGGAATGGATGATTCCGTGTCG
>JAEUHD010000377.1 GCA_016793645.1 Verrucomicrobiales bacterium | reverse complement strand
TCAATTCGGCCTTTCCTGGCAGATTGTGCCCACCGCGCTGGGCGAACTCATGGGAGATGCCGATCCGGAGAAATCCCAGCGCGTCTTTCAGGCGATGATGCAGATGGTCAAGCTGGACATCGCCGGACTGAAGGCCGCCGCGGCCTCGAAGTGAACCGCCACGAAAATCATGAGCGCCAAACCCGCCAAGCCAACGACCATCGACGAGTATCTCGCGGCGACCAGCCCAGCTCAGCGGGCGGTTCTGGAACGGCTTCGCCGGGCCATCCACGCGGCCGCGCCGGGGGCGGAGGAATACCTCGGGTACGGGTTGGCGGGATTCAAACACGGCGGCCGGCCGCTGGTTTATCTCGGGGCATGGAAGGAGCATTGCGCGCTGTATGCCGCGAGCCCCAGGACGCAGGCAACCTTTGCGGCCGAGTTGAAGGACTTCGAGGTTAGCAAGGGCACGATTCGGTTCACGGTCGAGAAGCCGCTGCCCCTGGCGTTGGTGAAACGTCTGGTGAGGGCGCGCGTCGCGGAGAACGCGGCCCGGAAGCCGGCGAAGAAAACCAAGCCCGCCCGCGGGTCCACGTCTGACGCTGATGTGACGGCGGTCCTGGCCAGTCTGAAGCGCCTCGGAAAACCTGCCTTCCGCGCCGAAATGGAGCCGCACTATGGAATCGTAGCAAAGGACGCGTTCGGAGTGCCGATGGCCGCCCTGCAGGGGCTCGCCAAGCGGTTGGGGCGCAACCAGGCCCTGGCCGAGGCGCTCTGGTCCACCGGCAATTACGAGGCCCGCACCGTGGCCGCCCTGATCGCAGAGCCGGAACGGGTCACGGCCGCGCTCATGGATCGGTGGTGCCGCGACTTCGACAACTGGGCGATCTGCGACACGGTCTGCTTCAAGCTGTTCGACCAAACCCCGCACGCCTTCGCGAAGATCGAGGAGTGGGCCGGGCGAACGGAGGAATTCCAGAAGAGGGCCGCCTTCGCCCTGTTGGCCTGCGTGGCACTGCACGACAAGAACCTTGAAGACGAAGCCTTGCGACGCGGGCTGGATTTGATCGAGGCTGCGGCCGGAGATGACCGCAACTTCGTGAAGAAAGCCGTGAGCTGGGCCCTGCGCGCCATCGGAACCCGACGAACTGCGCTGACGAACTCCGCCGTCCAACTCGCAAAAAGGCTCGGCGCCTCCAACGACAGGACCCGCCGCTGGATCGGCAAGGACGCCCTGCGGGCGCTGAACAAAGCGGGCCAGTAATCTCCAATTTCTCCACACCACTTACCAACCGAGAAAGGGAACTCCATGAGCAGCGTTCGCGTCCTCGTCGGCACCAAGAAGGGTGCCTTCATCCTCACCGCCGACGGTCAGCGCCGGAACTGGCAGATCACCGGACCGCACTTCGCGGGTTGGGAAATCTACCACGTCAAGGGCTCCACCCTGGACCCCAACCGCCTCTACGCCTCGCAGTCGAGCGGCTGGTTCGGACAGATCATCCAGCGCTCCGACGACGGCGGGAAAACGTGGAACCCGCCCGGCACCAAGCCGGAGGACCTCATGGGGCCCGACGGGATGCCCAACGGGAAGAGCAACGAGTTCCGCTACGAAGGCACCGTGGGCACCCACAAGTGGTATGATGGCACGCAGCATCCCTGGGAGTTCAAGCGCATCTGGCACCTCGAACCTTCGCTCACCGATCCCGACCTTGTGTATGCCGGCGCCGAGGACGCCGCGCTGTTCCATTCCCGTGACGGCGGCAAGTCCTGGCAGGAATTCGCCGGCCTGCGCGGCACCAAAGGCGCCCTGTGGCAGCCGGGCGCCGGCGGCATGGCGGTCCACACCATCATCATTGATCCCCAGAACCCGCGGCGCATCTACGTCGCCATCTCGGCGGCGGGCGCCTTCCGCACCGACGACGGCGGACTGACCTGGAAGCCGATCAACCGCGGCCTCAAGTCCCTCTACGAACTGCCCGATCCCGATGCCGAGGTCGGCCATTGCGTCCACCGCATCGCCCTGCATCCGTCGCGGCCCGACGTGCTCTACATGCAGAAGCACTGGGACATCATGCGCAGCGACAACGCCGGCGACCAGTGGAGCGAAGTCAGCGGCAACCTGCCCACCGACTTCGGCTTCCCCATTGATGTCCACGCGCACGAACCGGAGACGATCTACGTCGTGCCCATCACCAGCGACTCCCTGCACTACCCGCCCGACGGCAAACTGCGCGTCTATCGCAGCAAATCCGGCGGCAACGACTGGGAACCGCTCACGAAGGGACTGCCGCAACAGGACTGCTACGTGAACGTGCTGCGCGACGCCATGGCCGTGGACACGCTCGATTCCTGCGGCGTCTATTTCGGCACGACCGGCGGCCAGGTCTATTGCTCGCCCGACGGCGGCGACACGTGGCAGGCCATCGCCAGCCACCTGCCGCCCGTGCTGTCAGTGGAAGTGCAGACGCTGAAGTGAATCGGTACCCAAAGTTTTGGCGAATGTCCCATGCCAACACTGAGCACCCATGCCTGCTTTCGTTGCCGAAAGGTGTTCAAGAAACCTCACGAATACTCGCAAGTGGTCACCGTCCGCCAATGTCCGGAATGTGGCGAGCCCATGGTGTCGATGGGCTATAAATTCAAAGCCCCGAAGCGTGCTGACTCGCACCAATGGGAACGCATTGAGAGTGCCATTCGGGAGGGGCGCGAATGGGAACTCCCAACCGTCAGGAAACCGAAACAGAAACTGGACCCAAAACTCCGAATCAGTCTCGGAATCCCTGGAAAGAGGCGGACCAGGAAATCCGGAAGCTAAGCTCAGAGTCCTCCGCCTCAGTGGGAGCGTCCCACCCCCAGACCAAAAACCAGTTCCGTCTGAAACTCCAGAATGGTCCGCACTTCCGCAATTCTTCCATGATTCCCCAACCCCTCATCTGCGTGAACGACGTGGAGGCCAGCAGCCGCTGGTATCAGCGCCTGCTCGGCTGCCGCAGCGACCATGGCGGACCGAACTACGAGCGGCTGGTCTCGGGCGGCCGGCTCGTGCTGCAACTGCACCGTTGGGACGTGGAGCATCACCACGGCACCATCGGCGATCCCACGTTGGCGCATGGCAACGGCGTGCTGCTCTGGTTTGAGGTCACCGACTTCGACGCGGCCGTCGTTCGAGCGGCCGAATTGCAGGCCCCGGTGGTTCTCCCGCGCCATCGCAATCCACCCGATTGCGATGGGGGGCCGAACCATTGGGAACTCTGGGTGCGCGATCCCGACGGCTACACCGTCGTCCTCGCCAGTCCGGACGGAACCGCGGACGGCACGTGGAAGCCCGGCCAACCGTGAAGGGACCATGATCCGCGTCGTCCTGCCCTACCACCTCCGCAACCTCGCCCGCGTGGGCGAAGAAGTCACCTTGGACGTGCCGGAGCCGGTCACGATCGCGGCGACGCTGGACGCCCTCGAAACGCGATTCCCCATGTTGCGCGGCACCCTCCGCGACCATGGGACGCGCCAGCGCCGGCCGTTCATCCGCTACTTCGCCTGCAAGGAGGACCTGTCGCTGGAGCCGGCCGACACCGTGTTGCCGGACGCCGTCATCGCCGGCACGGAACCCTTCCTCGTGGTCGGTGCCATGGCCGGCGGCTGACTTCGGATCTTTTCCGCCCGTAGCACCCCATCCATCCCCCCGCACGTATGCCCAACTATGTTGACGGTTTTGTCATACCCATCCCCACCCGGAACCTCGCGGCCTACCGGGCCATGGCCGGAAAGGTCGGCCGAATTTGGAAGGAACATGGCGCGCTCGATTACTGGGAGTGCGTCGGCGACGACCTCGAAGGCAAGGGCGCGCTCTCGTTCACGCGCCTGACCAAGGCCAAACCGGGGGAAACCGTGATCCTCGCCTGGATCGTTTACAGATCCCGGAAGCACCGCGACCAGGTGAACGCCAAGGTGATGGCCGACCCACGACTTCTGGCGATGTGTGATCCGAAGAACCCGCTCTTCGACTTCAAGAGAATGGCTTACGGAGGATTTGCCGCGCTCGTTCACCGCTGAGGATGGAGTGACAGGTTCACGATCCGTTCGTAGTCCGGGATTCATCCCGTTCCGCCCTCGTTCGTAGTCCGGGCTTCAGCCTGCCTCCCCACGCATTCCCATGCGCCTGCCGCGACCGTGCCACACCCCGACAGCCTGAAGGCTGCACTACGAACCAAACGCGGTAGCTCCGATCCCGTTCTCCCAAATTCCGGATTGGACATCGAGGGGTTGCGGTTGAAGCTCCGGAGCCAGAGTCCCGTCCAGGACTCCGACGCATCCTATGGACTCACGACGCGAGTTTCTCAAGAAGGCGGCCCTGATGGCCGGAGGCATGGGCGCCGCCGGCGGCTTCCCGGCGGTGTTGCAGCGGGCCCTCGCCATCGATCCCGCCCCCGGCAGCACGTGGCTCGATGCGGAACATGTGGTGATCCTGATGCAGGAGAACCGCTCCTTCGACCACTGCTACGGGGCTCTGCGGGGCGTCCGCGGATTCCGCGATCCCCGGGCGGTGACCCTGCCCAGCGGAAATCCGGTCTGGCTCCAGTCGAGTCGGGCGGGCGAAACCTACGCGCCGTTCCGCCTCGACATCCATGACACCAAGGCGACCTGGATGAGTTCCCTGCCGCACTCGTGGGCGGACCAGACCGACGCCCATCACGGTGGCCGGCAGGATGGATGGCTGGACGCCAAGCGCTCCGGAAACCGCGACTACGCACGCATGCCCCTGACGATGGGCTGCTATGACCGGCGGGACCTGCCGTTCTACTACGCCCTGGCGGACGCCTTCACCGTCTGCGATCAGAACTTCTGCTCCTCCCTCACCGGAACCACCCCCAATCGGTTGCATCTCTGGACGGGTACCCTCCGCGCGCGTCCGTCGACGGACTCCAAGGCCAATGTCCGCAACGAGGACGTGGACTACGGAAGCGAGGCGTCCTGGACCACTTTCCCCGAGCGACTGGAGTCGGCGGGGATTCCGTGGAAGATCTACCAAAACGAAATCTCGCTGGATTCGGGACTCAAGGGGGAGGCCGACGCCTGGCTGGCCAATTTCACGGACAACCCCATCGAGTGGTTCACCCAGTACCACGTCCGCTTTGCCGCATCCCATCGGCGCCACCTGGCGGAGCGGGTCCAACGACTGCCTGCCGAGATTGAGGCGCTGGAGGCCCTGACCCCCTCCACCTCGCGGGACCGCAAGCTGTCGGCGACACGGGCCGAACTGGAGGCGGCCCAATCGGAGCTGAAGCAATTCACGGACGCGGCCTTTGCCGCGCTCAGTCCGGCCGAGCGGAATCTGCACGAACGCGCGTTCACGACAAACTCCGGGGATCCCGACTACCGGAAGCTGACCACCCTGAAATACCAGGACGGTGGACGCCCGCGGGAAATGCAGGTACCCGCCGGGGATGTCCTGCATCAGTTCCGCAGCGACGTGCAGTCGGGAAAACTCCCGACCGTTTCCTGGATCGTCGCGCCGGAGAACTTCTCCGACCACCCGGGCGCGCCGTGGTACGGGGCCTGGTATCTGTCGGAGTGCCTCGACATCCTGACGAAGAATCCCGAGGTGTGGCGCAAGACGATCTTCGTCCTGTGCTACGACGAAAACGACGGCTACTTCGACCACATTCCGCCCTTTGTGCCGCCGGATCCCGAACGTCCGGAGACGGGCAGGGTATCGGCAGGACTCGACCCCTCGCCGGAATGGGTCCGGAAGTGGCAGGAGCAGGAGTTCGCGCAGCGGCATCCAGGGGCGCAGACGCGGACGGGTCCCATCGGACTCGGTTTCCGGGTGCCCCTGGTCATCGCCTCCCCGTGGAGCCGGGGCGGCTATGTGAACTCCCAGGTCTTCGACCACACCTCGATTCTTCGGATGTTGGAGGTGCTCCTCAGCCACCGGACCGGACGCCCGATCCGCGAAACCAACATCAGCGCCTGGCGCCGGGCGGTGTGTGGCGACCTGAGCACGGTGTTCCGTCCGTTTGACGGCAGCCGCGTGGAGAAGCCCAAGCCGGTGGATCGCGATCCATTTCTCGAGTCGATTCATCAGGCGCAATTCCGCCCCCTGCCCAGCGGCTATCACCGGTTTTCGGCGGGGGAGATCGCCGAAGCCCGGTCCCATCCGGAGTCGGCTCCGTGGCGATCCCTGCAGGAGGAGGGCACGCGCCCGTCGTCCGCACTTCCCTACGAGTTGTCCGTGGACGGGGCGTTGGATGCGGCCGGTTCCGCGTTGGTGATCCGGTTCGGGGCCGGACGGGACTTGTTCGGGGACCGCGCGGCCGGCGCCCCCTTCCACGTGTACTCGCCCGTGCCTGTGCGGCCTTCGGGGAATACGGGCACGTTCGCGCCGGGACGCACCTGGTCCTACACGGTGCTCGCTGGGGACGCGCTGACGGATGCGTGGCGGCTCCAGGACTTTGAGGGCGGGCGCTACCACCTGCGTGTCCATGGGCCAAACGGATTCTTCCGCGAACTCCGGGGCACCGCCCGGGATCCGCGACTGGAGATCAGCCTCCGCGGAACGCGGGAGGGAACGGGCGTGCTGAGCTTTCGGAACACCGGGGCTGCCGCGTTGGACATCACCGTTCGCGACCTCTCCTATGGCCGCCCGCCGTCGACGGTCACCGTGCCTGCGGGCGGGACGGAACCCGGCTCCGTCATCGTTGACCTTTCGCCCAGCCACGGCTGGTACGACTTCCAGTTCCAAGTGGCGGGAAGCCCCGACTACACCCGGCGCTACGCGGGTCGAATCGAGACGGGGCGGGACAGCGTGAGCGATCCGGCGATGGGACGCGCCCGGGCCTGACCCCCGGCCCGCAATGACGGGACGGATCCGGTCAGGACCTCGCCGCTGCGGAGTCCGCGCTCCGGCGTCGCATTTGACGACGGCCCCACACCACGTGTCCGACGACCACCAGGGGCGAGAGCAAACCCACCGAGATATGGATCTGCCCGGCGCGATCCCGCAGGGCATCGCTGTCGAGGTAGTCGAGTCCGTAGCCCGTGAGGATCTGCACCGAGATCCAGATCCCGAGGAGCATTCCGGACCTTCGGTTCACGCCCGAAGGCCAGGCCCGGCGCACATGGACCATGAGGAGCGTTCCCAGCAGGACAAGGAACGCCATCACGGCGGCACCATGGACCCGCAGGAGCCAGGGCTTGGCGGCCTCCGCCCACGCGATCGACTTCCCCGCCTCCTCCATCGACTCATCGGCCCACCACCAGACGAATCCGCTGATGAACAGGAGTCCATACACCCCGGCGGCGATCCAGCGGTGCAGGGGTTCGAGTTGGAAGGGACGGGGCTTCATGAAAATCATCCGGCGGTGCAGGGGGGTGGCGGGAGGGTGAAGGACATCGCTCGGGACTCCAGCGAGGGCGCGGCATCGGATCCTGCCTCCCTGCGGTTAATTCTGGAGAAGCTTCGCGATGGCCTCCATCAGCACCGTTTCCACCTCGGGGGCGACATTGGAGGAGCGCGGCTCCGTCTCGTAGCCGCCCTCGGTGTAGGCGCGCGCCGTGCCGATGTACCAGGGCCCGTAATCCCCATACGCGGCCATGGCCACGAAACGGTCCGGGCGCAGCTTCTTCGCCGCGAGCTGGTACTCCACAAAGAGTTCCCCCGGGAGGTGGAGGATGCGTGCGTTCCCCAGGGTCAGGCACGAGACGTCGATGGCATGCCCCGCCGCGCAACGCCGCAGCCAGGCCATGCGCGAGGCGCCCCCCTGCGTGAGAAACGCGCCGGAACGCCCCTTTAACTCCGCCATCAGTTCCGCCTCACTCAAGTGCCGCGCCGGCGGCAGCAACACCGGCACGGTCTTCCAGGAAACATCCGCCGCGGTCAGCGGCTGGCGCTTCGTGGATTCCCACGCGCGCTTCATGCCATCGGCCAGGCGCTCCGCCAGCACCAGCCGGTTGGTCGGCGATCCATCGTTGTACTTTCCGGCACCGAGGTTGCCGCCGGCGCCATTGAAATGGATGTGCAGGGCCTCGGGCACCGCCATCTGGCGGAGGAAGCGGGCCACGCCGGGAAAATCCGGATTCGGAATACCCGTCCGGTAGTAGCTCTGCGGATGCGTGGCGTAATAGGAGATCACCGCCACCGGGCGATTGCTGCTCCAAAGGCTGATCAGCGACAACTCGGGATCAATCGTCCCCTCGGGTTCCGCACGAAGCGCCGGATCCGGCGTCGCGGTGTAGCGCACGGCCCGGACCTTTCCGTCGGGTCCAAAAATGCGGCGGTTGGAGGCCACCTGGTACACGGGTGCGGAGCCCAGCCCCAGTTCCGTCACCGGCCTTGCGAGGGGCAACGACTTCCGGACCGACGCGTCCAGGCGTTTCAAAAATTCCCGGGCGAAGGTTCCGTCAAAGTTCAGGCGGTCCAGTCCCGCCCCGGCGAGGATCTGTTCGGCGCCGAAATCGCAGTCCGGCGCGTCATGCTGATGCAGGGTGTGGACCGCAACGCGTTCCGGGGTCGTGCCCGCAGCGTCCGCGAGGGTCCTGCGGAACGCGTCATGCGCCTCGTTGGCAATGCCGATCCAGTCCATGGCGCACAGAACGATGGGGGCCCCGCTCCCCAGCAGCACGATCCCACGGCCGCGCAGGCCGAGATCCCAGGTGTTGGTGACGGGATCGTAGGCCATCCGGTTGCCCACGGGCGGGGTGGCATCCACATCGAAGGTCGCCACGCGCAACGCGTCGGAGTCCGCTCCATGAACAAATGCCGCGGCCAGAATCGAGACCGTGAACCCAAGCCACCGGGAAAGGCGCATGGCCCAGCCTAGCGCGGAGTGTGGGAATCCTTCTACCGCTTTCCATCCCGCCGGGACGCGTGTCGGCGAACTCCATCCCCCGGCCGCGGACGACGCGTCGTTCCAAAGCGCCAGGGGACTGGCGCACTCCAAACCCTGGCGGTCACCCACCCTCCCTTCCTCGCGGAGCGTCTTGGACTCCGGGAGTCCCCTCCCGCTTTCCATCCCGCCGGGACCCGTGTCGGCGAACTCCATCCCCCAGCCGCGGACGACGCGTCGGAGCTAAGCGCCTGCGGGGTGGCGCAGACGCAACCATGGCGGGCTCCCCCCGGGCGGGCCGGCGGGGGGGGAGTGGGCGGGGGGGG
>JAEUHD010000133.1 GCA_016793645.1 Verrucomicrobiales bacterium | reverse complement strand
CGGGGCGTCGTCCGGTGCGGGCCACGGCGGTCAGTGCGCTGAACATGGCCGCCACGCAGCCCTTCGTGTCGCAGGCGCCGCGTCCCCGGAGGCGTCCGCCGCTGATGCGAGGCTGGAGCAGTTCGTCGAGCGCGGGGAATCCCACGGTGTCCAGATGGGGGGCAAGGATCACGGTGCGGCGGACCCGTCCGCGGGGCACCAATCGGACGACCAGATTGGGGCGACCGGGAGCGACTTCCTGGAGGGATGAATCCAGTTTGGCTTTGTCGGCCAGGTCCTGAAGGAACGCCGCCATGCGTGCCTCGCCGGTCCGCGGATCACCCGGCGGCAGGAACGCCGGATTCACGCTGGGAATCGCGACCAGGTCGCGGAGCAGTTGTGCGGTGGGCGAGGCGCGTTTCACGGGCGGAGCGGAGTGTAGCGGTGTCCGGGCGCGGACGCAGTGAGATAATCAAGGGGGGCGGTGGTCATTCGTCATTGGTCATTGGTCATTGGTCAGTGGTCAGTGGTCAGTGGTCAGTCGGCTGGACCGATTACTGAAAACTGAACACTGAGAACTGAAAACTTCTTCTCTTCCCCTATCCCTAAAAACAAAAAGGCCCCATCCGGGGTTCGGATGAGGCCTGAGTTGATCGAAAAAGGGTTTACTTGGCGGCGGCGTAGAGCGCGGCGACGGCGGACCAGTCCACCACGTTCCAGAAGGCCTTCAGGTAGTCGGCCCGCTTGTTCTGGTACTTGAGGTAGTAGGCGTGCTCCCAGACATCGACGCCGAGGATCGGCTTGCCATCGATGCCGGAGATGGCCTTGCCCATGACCGGGGAATCCTGGTTGGGAGTGGACGCGATCTCGAGCTTGCCGCCGTTGACCACGAGCCAGGCCCAGCCGGATCCGAAACGACCGATGCCGGCCGCCTCGAACTTGGCCTTGAAATCATCGAAGGATCCAAAGGCGGCGTTGATGGCCGCGGCGAGATCGCCGGACGGCGCGCCGCCCTTGCCCGGACCCATGAGCTTCCAGAAGAAGCTGTGGTTCCAGTGGCCGCCGCCGTTGTTGCGCACGGGACCGCGGATGTTGTCCGGAACCGAGGCGAGATCGCCGATCAGGGCTTCGAGGGACTTGGACTCCAGCGGGGTGCCGGCGATGGCCTTGTTGAGGTTGTCCACGTAGGCCTTGTGGTGGCGACCGTGGTGGATCTCCATCGTGAGCGCGTCGATATGGGGTTCGAGGGCAGCCTGGGGATAGGGAAGGGGGGGCAGTTCGTGAGCCATGGCAGAGAGATGTCTTTTGGTAACGGATGCGTCCGCGCCGTTGGGCTGCGGAATGCGGACAGATTAACTCCGGTTTCATTCCGGGCAACGCCATTTCCGGGGCGCCCTGCCTCCGCGGGATGGACGCGAATGGGATGGACGCTTCGCAAGACCCGAAGTCTTCTCGCGGCAGGTTGCCTCCAAGCCTTTCGTCGCAATCACGAACCCCGCCCTGCCATGACCCACATCCACGAAATCGCCCCCGATCTGTTCCGCCTCTCCGTGTACGTCCCGGCGTACGACCTGCAGTTCAACCACTTCCTGGTTCGGGACGAGGAACCCCTGCTGTTCCATGCCGGATTTCGCGGCATGTTTCCCCTGTTGCGCGAGGCGGTCGGAAAACTCATCGACCCCGCAACGCTCCGGTATGTCTCGTGGAGCCACTTCGAATCCGATGAAGTGGGGGCACTCAACGACTGGCTCCAGCTTGCCCCGCGCGCCGAGCCGGTCTGCACCCTGGTGGGCAAGCTGGTCAGCGTGGACGATTTTGCCATCCGACCGGCGCGGGGAATGACGCCCGGCGACGTGTTGGCGACGGGGAAGTACCGATACCGCTTCCACGCGACACCGCATTTGCCCCACGGATGGGATGCCGGGGTGCTTTTCGAGGAGACCCGCAGGACGCTGTTCTGCTCCGACCTTTTCCATCACTTCGGAGACGTTGCCCCGGTGACGTCCTCGGACCTGATCGGGCCCACCCGCGACGCGATGCAGAGGATGCAATCGGGGCCCCTGGCGGGATACATCCCCTACACCGGGCAGACGGGAGAGGTGCTTGAGTCACTGGCCGAACTTCATCCGGAGACGCTGGCGGTGATGCACGGTTCGTCCTACGTCGGAACAGCGGACCAACTGTTGGGTGATCTGGCCGGGGTGATCCGGGAGCACTTTGGCGGGCGTTGACGCCGCGGAACCGCGGGGTCACGGAGACTTTGGGATCTCGTCCGCATCGAGAAACCGTCCGCGGAGCGCCGTTGTGGGCACGAGGCAGGTGTCGCGGCGTCCGAACCAGCGGTAGCGATGAACGGCGACCCAGTCGTAGAGGCGGTCCCGGAACGTCCGGGGCAGCACTCGGCCGACTCCCGCGAGCGACCAGGGGAATCCGAGGATCCGGGCGACGGCGAGGACGGCGTCCGACTTTACCCGGGGCGGTTCCCCGGGAAGGAGCAGCACCACGCTGTCCGGCAGGCTCCCCGGCGAAACGCCGGCCGATTCCAGGGCGGACCGCGCCGCGACGGATTGCAGGGAGGCGAACCGGAAGGTGTTCCTGCGATCCCACGCCAGCACCCAGCGGACGAATCCGTGGCACAGGTTGCAGACCCCATCAAACAGGAGGATCGGGGACGCATTGCCGGGGGATGCGGCGCTCATGAGCCTCCTTCCACGGGTGCCGACAACGTGGGGTTTCCCGATTTGGGGCGGAGGGGATCCATGATGCGGACGGTGGCGATGCCGGCCGGCAGACCCTGCGACGCGGGATCCAGCGCTTCAAGTGGGATCCCGACCCGGGACCGAACCCGGGATCAACGGACTACCGCGCCTCACGCCAGACCCAATCCCCCGACTCCCGATCAGAGGCTGTGGGACCGGGAACACCGTGGTCATCCTGTTGATTCCATCCCACCGAGTACAACCGGTAGCCGCCCTGGGAACGTTGGTATTGATACGGTTCCCCGGTGATCGGATCCGCGGGCAGCTCGGCCATGAGGGAGGGCACGAGGGCGGCGAGGGATTCCGGATAATCCCCGTGGGCGAGGCGGTACTGTTCCAGGGCACAGGCAATCCGGGCCTGGTCCACCGACGATTGGGCGGCGGTCGCCTTGGCGGGGACTTCCTTGAGATCCGGGAGCAGCAGTGCCGCGAGCGCCCGATGCTGCAGGATGCCTCCCAACCCCGCGGGGGGAGCCGGGGCGGGGACCGACTCCCCGAATCGGCCGGATCCGCTGATCCCCAGCACCGATTCGATCTCGCGGGCGTTGGAGGCAATCCGGGAAGGGAACACCCGGTTGCGGCGGATGTCGTAGGCGCCCTCCAGTTGGCGATCCAGCAATTGGGAGTAGTTGAGTTTCTCCAAGTCGAACCAGCCGCGGGGAGCGAAGCGCTCGAGGAGATCCCGGATCGATTCATCCCCGGGGGCCAATCCGGGAATGTCCCCGAGATCGCCCAGCCTGGCCTTGTGCGCGGCGAGAAGGTCCGCGGTGAGCAGGGCGGCTGCGCGCTCACCCGCCATGGCGCGGTCGAGTTCGGGCAGGAAGTGGAGTTCGGCCAGGCGCTGTTGCAGGACGGCCAGTTGCTCCCCGGTCCAGCGATGATCCTCCAGTCCCTCCCAGACCGGCTGAAGGGTTTCCTGGACGATGGCGAGTCGGACGAGGAATGAGATGAGGAACGGTTCGTTCGTGGTGGAGGTGGCCAGCCGGAGCCCGAGAAGAACGTCCTCGAGCGCGGCGGGGGAATTCCCGAGCGCCAGTTCGGCGCAGGCGCGGACCTGGAGTCGTCGCGTGGTGGTGCGAAGTCCCGCCAGGTGAGGCAGGAGGATTCCCCAGGGATTTTCGAGGTTGTAGGCAATGGGGAACCGGGATTCCGGGCGCCGGGCGGCCTCGCGCAATTCGGTGAAGCGGGATTCATCCTCCTTCAGGATCCCGAGGATTGCCCGGGCGGCGTCCGCCCGCGTGGGAAAGCGGGACTCGAGCACCGCCGTGTCGGGCACCTTCGAGGGACGACGGGGATATTTCGCGTTGGCCACCCGGTTGGAGGCGGCGCCCTCCAGCACCCAGGCCCACGCGGCGAGTTGGAGAGGACGCCGGGTGTTTCCGGGTTTGGGGTTCTGAACCTCGGAAAGATCAGCGGCGTCCCAGGTGTCATCCCAGTGCGGACCTCCCTGGGGTCCCCGCTGGAACCACGATTGGATCAGCGGGGTTGCGGCGAGATTCCGGTCGTCGGGTATGGGAGGCGGAAGGTAGGCGGCGAGATCGGGCTGAAGCCCGCGCGCGCTGAGGGTTTGCCGGTATTGATTCCAGGCACGGCGGGCGCGCCGGTTTTCCACGGCATACAGGAGGGCGATGGTGGTGGCGATCCACGCCAACGCCATGGCGATCCTCCGAAGGGCGGACAGGAACCTGAGGATTGTGCTGCGTTCGCGCAGGGCGGGGTTTGAGGAGGCGTTCATGGTTCAGGCGAGGACGGAGATTTCGACGGGTGTGCGGCGACGGACAGGCATGCGGGCGTGGGGGACCGCGGCCGGAGGCTGGGGCGGTGCGATCAGTTCCGAGATCTGCCGACGGTTCTCGCGGAGGCTGGAGACGATGCGATGGGCGATGCCGGGTGCCCGGTCTGTGGGGGTGACGGGGAGGGTTGGCGCGGACTGGCGATTGAGAAACGAGACGAACAGCCACAGACATCCCATGGCGGCCAGTTGACGCGGCCATGGCCGCATCCAGTGGAACCAGTCGCGGGCGCGGGAACCGCGGCTGGGGTTCGGTGGCTGCGGCGTCGCGTCCGCGGGGGCGAGTTCGGAGAGTACGCGGGCACGAAGCGCGTCCAGGTCCGGTGTGGCGGCCTCGTGGCGGGACAGGATCAGTTCGCGGGGGGATTTCATGGCGTTGGGGCGGTGGGATGGGGTTCGGAACTGCGGGTCAGCAGGGCGCGGAGGGAGCGTCGAGCGTGGTGCAGACGGGATTTCACGGTGCCGATGGGTGTCCCGGTGATGATGGCGATCTCTTCGATGGGAAATTCTTCGAGGTAGTGCAGGAGCAGGACGGATCGATGTGCCGGCGGCAGTTGCTGGAGACAGTCCATGAACGCCGCCTCCTGTTCCCTTCGGATGAGGGCCTCGCCGGGGATGTCCCCGGGATCCGATGCGGAATCCGCGAGTTCGGGATCGAGCGGATCCTCCCGGGCATGCCGTCGCCAGTGCTGGACGCATTTCTGGTGGGCGATGCCGAACAGCCAGCTCCCGAATTTCCGGTCTTCGCGCAACGAGCCGAGGTGGCGGGCGGCCGCGATGAAGGTTTCCTGGACGAGGTCCAGGCTGAGCTGCTCCTGTCCGACCAGTTCCTGAACGTAGGCATACAAGGGCAGTTGGTAGCGTCGGAACAGGAAGTCCCAAGCCTCCGATGAACCGGCCCGTGCGGCCGGCACCGGCAGGAGTTCGCGCTTCGCGACGGCTGCCATGGTTGTGAAGAGGAATGCGCAGGCGCCAAAAAGGTTCAATCCGATGCGAACAAAATGGCGCCTTCCCCAAAACAGACCGCTCGGGAGGGACGGCGTGTCGCCGTCCGTGATCAAGTCCGGGGTTGGGCGCGTGGATTGGGATGGCGGGTGGGATCTTGAACGAAGGGCGGGACTTGATTGGGGACCGCACCATGCGGGTCCCTCCCCTGCGAACAATGGGAGGGACGGCGTTCGACTTGGGAGGCGACCTGGGGCACGGTCTCCTCCCGTGAAGTTCCATTTTTCCGTCCTTTGGATGCTGCTGGCGGGGGTTCCCTGGTTGAGCCCGGCGGCGGAGGCTCCGAAGCCGGTCCAGGTCTTTGTCCTGGCAGGACAGTCCAACATGGAGGGACAGGCCGTGGTGGATCTGGAGGGGTCGGACTACAACGGCGGAAGGGGAACCTTGGTTCGACTCATGGAGGATCCGGTGCTGGGTCCCCGGCTCCGACATCTGCGCGCCGCGGATGGAACGTGGACGGTTCGCAATGACGTGTGGGTGCGCTATCAGCGCGAGGACGAACCCCTGCTGCGCGGGCCGCTCGCGGTGGGGTTCACCGTTTATGGCGACGCCCATCATTTCGGTCCGGAGCTCCAGTTTGGACACGTGCTTGGCAATCACCTCGACGCACCCGTGCTCCTGGTGAAGACCGCGTGGGGCGGCAAAAGTCTCTTCCGCGATTTTCGTCCGCCGTCCTCCGGGGGTGAGGTGGGGCCCTACTATCGGCGCATGATCTCCGAGGTGCGGGAGGCGATGGCCCGGGCTCCCCAGGAGTTCCCTGAGTTTCGCGGGGCTCCGTGCGAACTGGCGGGCTTCGTCTGGTACCACGGGTGGAACGATGGCGTCGAACCGCAGACCGCGGTGCCCGCCTACGAGACCAATCTGGTGAACCTGATTCACGACGTGCGGCGTGAGTTTGCCGCCCCACGGTTGCC
>JAEUHD010000323.1 GCA_016793645.1 Verrucomicrobiales bacterium | reverse complement strand
GCCCCCGAATCGTCATCGGCCTTCGCGGCTCCGGACGCCCCTTCCGACGCGATATACATGGCGACATAGAGGTACCCGTTGGCATAGAAGGGCGTGCTTTGGCGCTGCTCAATCGCCAGTTTCTTCTTCCAAAGCACCTTCCCCGTCCTGGCGTCCACGGCGGCCAGATCCCCGGTTCCGGTCACCTCATAGAGGGTGTCTCCCACCAGGACCGGGGAGCTGGCAAGGGAGCCGATATTGTTCCGCCACACCTCCAGTTGGTCGAAGGTGAACACGGCCGGTGAGGCCGCATTGGTGGGCTTGACCTCGGCGGGCGTGGGGATGCGGAAGGCCGCCATCCGGCCGATCTCCGAGGAGTCCAGGTTCTCCGATTCATGGACGGCGATCAACGTGTCCGCGTACCGGACCAGCGCCGCATTGATGCCCCCCTTGGCGCCGGCCTTGGCGAAGGCAAAGCGCCACAGGGGTTCCCCGGTGCGGGCGTTCAGGGCGAGGATGGAGCTGTCGCCCCCCGCACTGTAGAGCACGCGCTTCCCGTTCCAGAAATCGAGGTAGGGATTGGAGAAGGTGTTGTCCTGGGGCCGGTCCCCCGGGGCCGAACTCCACACCAGTTCGCCCGTTCTCTTGTCAAAGGCATAGAACCGGTCACCGGCGGGACCATGCGCGCCCCAGGCGCTCGTGATGCCCCGCAGGATCACGAGTTCGGCATCCACCACGGGCGAGGCCGTTCGGGAGTTTGGAAACGTCAGGCGGCCGAACTCCTCCATCATGGAGTGCTTCCAGAGAAGGCGGCCTTCCGCCGTAAAGGCGGCAAACACGCCCTGGGTGAACTGGACGTATACGTTGCCCGTCTCGGCGTCGATGGTCGGTGAGGACGTCGAATACCGGAGGTAAATGGTGTCGGAGAGGAAATCCGTCTCCCGATGTTCCCAGAGGAGCTTTCCGGTCGCGGCATCGAAGCAGCGGACGCACTCCTGCAGGGCCGGTCCGTCACCGGTGTAGCCATTGATGTACAGCCTGCCATCCGCGACCACCGGCGTGCTCTGTCCGGGGAAATCCGACGTCCAAAGCGGCGCGGCAGCGTCCAGACGCGTGGGCAGATCAGTCTCCAATGAAACCGAGGTCGCCAGGGGGCCTCGCCAGTTCAGCCAGCCGGTGACGGCGGCGCGGACAGTGGACACTCCAACCAGCAGGGAGACGAGAACAGCAAGGCATTTCATGGGGCAGGGGGAGCCGACCGATGGTGAAAGAATGAGAGGACCCCGCCCGGCTGGCAAACGAAATGATACGGGTGCGTACTAAGTGACTGGAAGGGTCGGGATCATTCCTCCGGGTGGCTTTGTGCGCGGACCCAGAGGGCGACGGCTTCGGCGCGGCGGGAGACCCCGAGCTTCTGGAACACAGTGGCGAGGTAGTTCCTCACGGTTCCCTCGCCCAGGCCGAGGATTTCGGCGACCTCCTTGTTGGTTTTCCCGCGGGCCACCGTGGACAGGACCCGCGTTTCCTGGGGGGAAAGCAGCGTGATCTTGCGCCGAATCTCCTTCAGTCCTCCGTCGCCGCCCCGGACCACGCCGATCATGCTTCGCGTCACCCGGGGATCCATGACCGATCCACCGCGGGCGATCGTGACGATGGCGTCCCCGATGTTGGGACCGTCCACCTCCTTGAGGAGATAGCCGTCCGCACCCGCCTCGATGGCGGCGAGAATGGTGTGATCGTCGGCGAAGGACGTCAGGCACAGTACGGACGGGGACGGCGTGTGCTGTTTGAGCTGGCGGCAGACCTCCAATCCGGAGCGGTCGGGCAGCCGGAGGTCGAGCAGGACGACGGTGGGTTTGAGACGGACGGCCTCGGTCATTGCTGCCGCGGCGGTGGAGGCCTCTCCCACGATCCGGATGCGCGCGTCCTCCGCCAGGACGGCGCGGAGACCGATCCGGACGATGTGGTGGTCATCCACAAGGAGCACCCGGATGGGGGTCCTCCCGGGCGGCTCGTGGGAGGGGGAGGGGGGCATCATGCGGTTTCGGTCCCCACTTCCGAGGGATGGGGAGGGGTGAGGACGGGGAAGATCACGCGGATGGCCGTGCCCGTGCTGGGTGCGGAAACGATCTCGCATTCACCGCCGAGTTCGTCGGCGCGCTCATGAAGGTTTCGAAGCCCGTGGCTCACCCTCCCGTTCACCCGGCGGGGGTCGAATCCGGTACCGTCATCCGCGATGGTCAGGCGCCAGTCGGAACCCTCCCGGGTCAAGGCGACGCCGATTTGCCGGGGATAGGCGTGCCGGAGGCTGTTCGTGATGGCCTCGCGGACGATCTGGAGCACCTCCACGGCCTGGCGGGGTGCCACGAGGCGTGCGGCCTCCGGGGACAAATCGAGGGAGACCTCGGCCTGGGTGTTTCTGCGGACCCTCTGCACCAGTGCCTGAAGGACGCTTTCCACATTCTGGGTCCGGGGCCCGGTTGAGTCTTCCTGGACGATGAAGTCCCGGAGCTCCGAAACGACCTCGTTGAGGGCGGCGAGCGCCCGCGTCAACTCGGCCCGGGCCTCCCCGGGATCCCGTTCCACGACATTTCTCACCCGTTGAAGGTCGAACCCCAGCGCGTAGATGCTTTGAATGGTGCCGTCATGAAGGTCCCGGGTGAGACGTTCCCGCTCCCGGGTGACCGCGGCCAGGCGTTCGTTGGCTTCCCGCAGTTCCGCCGCGATTCGGGCCTGGTCGCGCCGGGAACGTCCCTGCGCCCAGACGAGTCCCGAAAGGAGACCCGTGGAAACCAGGCCAAGGGCCGCCGCGCCCCAGGCGCGGGCGTGGTTTGCGACCGGATTCGCCACGGGATCGCCCCAAAACTCGCATTGAAACAGGCGTCCGAAGAAATCCCTGGAATCCCGGAACACCGCGTCCGAACGGCCGGCCGCGGCTCCCCTCGCGGTCGGATCCGAAGCCTGCCCGACCGGAATCCAGTTTCCTTTGTCGTCCTGCACGCTGCAGGCCCGATACAGGGGATTCAAGCCGCCCTGGATGGCGTGGTGCAGCACCGTCGGAATGTCGAGGGTTGCGCAGAGGATACCCACAAGGTTGGTGCTCGCGTAGGTCCGGGAGGCCGCGGAGGATACCGGAATCAGCAGACGGACCCGGCCCTGATTCTCCTCCCCGGCCGCCCCGGGTTCCTCGGCGAGAAGGCCGGACATCCGTGTCCTTCCGGTCACTAGGGCCCGATGAACATTGGACTCAACGTCTCCCGCCTTCCCAAGGCCGAGCATCCAGTCCCGCAGACTCTTCTTCGCCTCATCGGACTCCGCCGCGTCCGACCCTGGATTCCAACGGGCCGAGGTCCACAGCCGGGCCGACAGGAGGCCCCGATCCCCCGATTCCGGGGAGTCACTGTCGAAGGAATACGAGGGCATCCGATTCACCGAAAAGTACGAGAAATCGACGACCTCCGGATACTCGGAACGAATATTCGCTCGAAACCAGGTGGCCCAATCCTCATCCGTAACCAGGTCCTTCGGGAGGACCAGGCGTTCCGCCAACGCGAGCCGTGCCTCCAGCGTCTCCAACCGGGTCGAGACCCGGAGGCAGCATCGGGATGCCCGCTCCCGGAAGACTTCGGCGGCGAAATCCCGGTCCACCCGGCGGATGGCGACGGTGGCAATCCACGTCAGGGTGACGCCCGCCAAGGCGACCCACAACGCCCCACTCCGCGTCCCCGCAAACCACCCCGGAACTCTTTGAAGTCTGGAGGGAAACGGGTTCATCGGGATTCCGGATTCCTACCGTGGCGGCTTCCGAAGGGGGATGTCGATAGTGCAAAATGACACTATCGGGATGGTGACAAAATAAGTGGGGTCCGAGTTTGGACCGACGCGGAGCCTGCGACTAGCCTGTGGGGGTCTGGCCCGCTTCAACCCAGAGCCAACCATGCGTGTCCGGAGGAATCGTTGTGGCCTCCGGATGCGAAGGAAGATTCATAACGAGAGCCTACAGACCCGGCGGGAAGTCCCGCCGGGTTTTTTGTTCGGAGAGGTCCCCGACACGGGTTGCCGGGAATCCGCCGGGGTCAGCGGACGTGACAAACGCCGGAACCCCGGACGACCTCCCCGATGAACCAGGCCGAGTGCCGTGCGCGGCGGATGGCGGCGAGGACGGCATCGGCGGCGTCCGCCGCCACAGTCACGGTCATGCCGATGCCCATGTTGAACACCTGGTACAACTCGGCATCCGGAACGCCACTGCGCTCCTCAATAATGCGGAAGATGGGCAGCATGTCCCAGGAACCCTTTCGGATCACGACGTCGCACCGTGCGGGCAGGGTGCGCGGGATGTTGTCCACAAATCCGCCGCCGGTGATGTGGGCCAGGGCGCGGATCGTGGCCGGGCTTCCGGTGCGGTTGAATTTCTTCAGGAGGGATTGAACCAGCGGGCCATAGGTCACGTGGACCTTCAGCAGTTCGGCGCCGATCGTATTGGCCAGCTCCGGCACCCGCGTGGTCGGTTTCCACTTCAGTTGCTCGAAGAAGATTTTCCGGGCCAGCGAGTATCCGTTGGTGTGGAGGCCACTGGCGCCGATCCCGATCACGACGTCCCCGGACCGGACCGTCTTCTGCCCGTTGAGCATCCGGCCCTTCTCGACCACGCCCACAATGGTGCCGCTGACGTCGTATTCCCCCTTTTGGTAGAAGCCCGGCATCTGGGCGGTCTCCCCGCCGATCAGCGAGCATCCGTTGGCGGAACAGCCCCGGGCGAATCCGCGGAGAATCTCGGTGAAGACATGCGGTTCCAGTTTCCCGGTCCCGAGATAGTCGAGGAAGAACAGCGGCTCGGCCCCCAGCACCGCGATGTCATTCACGCAGTGGTTCACCAGGTCCTCGCCAATGGTGTCGTGGCGGTCCATGGCGAAGGCCAGCTTCAGCTTCGTGCCAACGCCGTCCACGGAGGACACCAGCACGGGCTGGCGGTACTTCCGGACATCGAGGGCGAACAGGCCGCCGAATCCGCCAACCTTCCCCAGCACTTCGCGGCGGTGGGTCGAGGCGAGCAATGCGGGCAGCGTGCCCTTCACCCGGTTTCCAAGGTCGATATCCACTCCGGCGGCCGCGTAGGCTTTCTGCTTCATGTTTCGAGGGGGAACGGTACCGACACCGCGCCGGGGAGGAATCCCAATTATGGTCCCCGGCGGAGCCGGTGAAATTCAGCGGCCATGGCGACCGCCTTCTGCATGGCCTTGGATTTGTTGATCGTCTCCTGGTACTCCGCCTCGGGAGTGGAGTCATTGACCCAGCCGCCCCCGGCCTGGACGTGCGCCTGTCCGTCCTTCACCAGGGCGGTCCGAATGGTGATGCAGTGGTCGGAGTTGCCGTTGAAGCCGAAATACCCCACGCAACCGCCGTAGGTCCCCCGCGTCGTGCCCTCCATCTCGGAGATGAGCTGCATGGCCCGGATCTTGGGCGCGCCGCTCAGGGTCCCGGCGGGAAAGGTGGTCCGCATGAGATCGAACGACGTGCGGTTCGCGGAGAGCGTGCCCTCGACCTGCGACACGATGTGCATCACGTGGCTGTAGCGCTCGATGATCATCAGGTCCTTGACCCGGACGCTTCCGTAGTCACAGACGCGGCCGATGTCGTTGCGGGCGAGATCCACGAGCATGACATGTTCGGCCCGCTCCTTCGGATCCGCGAGCAGTTCGCGGGCGTTGGCCGCATCCTCCTCCGGATTGGCTCCACGCGCCCTCGTGCCGGCGATGGGCCGAATCTCCACATGCCGGTCCACGCACCGGACGTGCAGTTCCGGCGAGGCGCCCACCAGCGAAAAGCCGTCCAATTCCAGCAGGAACATGTACGGCGACGGATTGATGCTGCGGGCCGCGCGATAGAGGTCGAACGGCGTCGCCTCCAGCGGTGCGGTGAAGCGCTGCGAACCCACCATCTGGATGATGTCACCCGCGACGATGAATTCCTTGGCCCGGAGAACATTCGCAAAAAACGCCTCCTTCGAGGTGTTGGAAACGAAGGCGGCGGGGGGAACCTCGGAGGGCAGCGCCACCGGGTGGTGCGCCACCGGTTGGTCCAGGAGTTCCACGAGGCGGTCGATTTCGTCGACGGCGTTTTCGTAGGCTTCCGCGGGGTCCTGTCCGGGTTCAACGATCGCGTTCACCAGCACGGTGAGCGTCTGTGCCACGCGGTCGAAGATCAGCAATTCGTCCGCGATGAGGAAATACAGCGTCGGCGTTCCGAGCTCATCCTTCGGCGGCCTCGGCACCACCGGTTCGATGTCATGGATGAACTCATACCCGAGGAAACCCACCGCGCCTCCGGTGAAGCGGGGAAGTCCGGGCAGCGGCACCGGACGGAACCGCGCGAGGATTTTTTCGATGACCGCGAGGCCGTCCCGAACCTGGGTTCCCGTTGGATTTGGGGACACCTCCACGCGTTCCACCAGGCGGCTGTTCTCCCAGACCTCGACGAACTTTCCGGTCTGGCGGATGACCGAGCGGGGATTGCATCCCACGAAGGAGTAGCGTCCGAGGTGTTCGCCACCCTCCACCGACTCGAACAGGAATGACTCCCCCTGTCCGCGCAGCTTCCAGTAGGCGGAAAGCGGCGTTTCAAAATCGGCCAGGAGCCGGCGGGTGACGGGGATCAGATTTCCCCGCTCCGCCAGCCGGAGAAACTCGGGCAGCGTCGGCGTGTCCATGGGCACGGGACGGGAAGCCTAGCGAAACCCTGCCGCCGGAAGCCAGCGGGGAAACCGGGTGGAGCGGGAACCACGCCCGCGCCCGCTTCAAGTTTGGGCTGGACGCAGCCGCGCCATCAGGAAGCCATCCACGTAGCGGCCGTCCCGATAAGCCAGCTCACGAAGGGTTCCCTCCACCTCGAATCCGAACTTCCGGTACAGCCGGACCGCCGGTGCGTTGTCCACAAACACCGTCAGCTGCAGCCGGCGCAGTTGCATCCAGCCGTCCGCGAGTTCCAGCGCGGCTTTGAGGAGGGCGGTGCCCACGCCCCGGCCCTGCCAATCGTCGCGCACGGCCATTCCCAGTTCGGCGACGTGCTGCCTCCGGGGCATTCCCGGATTGAGATGCAGACCCAGGGTGCCCACCACGTCCTCCCCGTCGCACGCCACCAGGGAGACCAGACTGGCGTCGGTCTCACGGCCCAGCCGCTGTTGCCAGGCCTCCACGGACGGATAGGGAAGCTGCAGGGTGCCGCGGATCACCTGCGGTCCCTCGAATACCCGGGCAATGGCCGCCGCATCCGTCGACTGGGTTCGCCGGATCTCCAGTCCCTTCGGAGCCGCGTTCGACGGCCGGGTCGACGTCTTCCGCTTCATGGTCGCGACGGTAGGGGACGGGCCTCCACCGCGTACATGGGAAACTCAGGACCGCCGCCCTCAGGCCGGTTCCGCGATGAGATCGTAGTCCGTGTGGCCGAGGACCCGGACCTTCGCGAATTTCCCAACGGGAAGGGAGCCCCGGACGTATACGCGTCCGTCGATGTCCGGCGCGTCGGCCTCGCCGCGGGCCACCCAATAGCGCGTCCCGGGCTTCAAGCCCGCCGCCCCGTCCTTCCCACCGGACTCCTGACGGATCAGCCCGTGCTCCCAGGAACTGACATTCGCCTTGGCCAATTCGCGTCCGGTGGCCTCTCCCTCGACGAGAACCTTGATCGTGCGTCCGACAAAGGATTCCGAAACCCCCACCGCCACGGCGTGCTGTGCGGCCATGGCCTGCTCGCGACGCTGCTGGCGCTTCGCCGGAGTGACCTGCTGGGACATTTTTCCTGCGACCGTGCCGTCCTCCTGCGAATAGGAGAACACACCGAGACGCTCGAACCGGGTCCCGGTGATGAAGTCCAGCAGGGTCCTGAAATGGGCGTCCGTCTCCCCCGGGAACCCGACGATGAAGGTGGTCCGAAGGGCGATGCCCGGAATCCCGGCGCGAATCCGTTGGATCAGTTCGCGGATATACTGGCCGCTGGTTTCGCGGCGCATGCGCTGGAGGAGATCGTCATGAATGTGCTGCAGCGGCATGTCCACATACCGGGCGACCTTGCGGCACTCGGCGATGGTCCGGATGAGTTCATCGGTCCAGTGCGCCGGATGGGTGTACAGCAGCCGGATCCAGAAATCGCCCTTCAGTCCGTTGAGTTCGCGCAGGAGCGAGGAGAGCGTGGTGGCGTCCGCGGCGAGGGCGCGGGTCGCCGCCGTAAACTTCTCGGGGGAGGAAATGGCGCGGCTGTGGTTCGCGCGGAGATCGAGCCCGTAGTAGGTGGAGTCCTGGGAAATGAGGTTCAGTTCCTTGACGCCGTCCCGGATCAACTGCCGCGCCTCGGCCACCACATCCGACTGGGTCCGGCTTCGATGCGAGCCGCGCATCCGGGGAATGATGCAGAAGCTGCAGGGGTGGTTGCAGCCCTCGGCGATCTTCACATAGGCGAAGTGCCGCGGCGTCAGGCGGAATCGCGGCGTGTCGAAGTGGGGGATGTAATTGGGCCGGACCGTCACTTCCGTGGCCGGCCCCGACGGCGGCGGAGTGGGCTGGACCACCGTGCGCGTCCGGTTGAACCGGGTGGTCCCGCGGAGGGAGGATTCGGATTCCGCCGCCGGACCGGTCTTCGCGTCCAGTTCCGCCAAGCGCTTTCCGATCCGGCGTTTCGACGCGGGAGCGGCGGCCGCATCGGCACGAGTGCGGTCGGAGCGACGGGAGATCGCCTGCTCCACCAGCGCGCCCACCTGCTCCACCTGATCGATGCCCATGAAGACGTCCACCTCCGGCATCAACTTGGGAAGTTCCTCCCGAAACCGTTGCGGCATGCAGCCAGACACGATCACGGCCTGGTCGGGCCGGGTTTTCCCCCGGAGATCCGTGGATTCCAGGATGGTGTCCACGCTCTCCTCCTGCGCCGCATCGATGAAGGAGCACGTGTTCACGATCACGGCATCGGCCTGGGCGGGATCATTGACGATCTCGACCCCGTTCTTCAGGAGCGAACCGAGCATGATCTCGGCGTCCACCAGGTTCTTGGCGCAGCCGAGCGAGATGAGCCCGACGCGACGGGGGCGGGCCTTGGACTTCGAAGTCGTCACAGGGACGGCAGCCTACGGGGACACCGTCGCCGCGGAAATGACGAATCCCTCCCCGTTTGTAGTGCAGGCTGCAGCCTGTGGTTTGGCGACGCGAGGACGGCGGTTTGGGCGAGAGGAGCAGCCTAAAGGCTGGACTACGAACGCGTGGGTTCGTAGTGCAGGCTTCAGCCTGTGGTTCGGTGACGCGGGGACGGCGGTTTGGGCGGGGGGAGCAGCCTGAAGGCTGGACTACGAACGCGTGGGTTTGTAGTGCAGGCTTCAGCCTGTGGTTCGGCGATGCGGGGGCGGCAGTTTGGGCGGGGGGAGCAGCCTGAAGGCTGGACTACGAACGGGTGGGTTTGTAGTGCAGGCTGCCCTTCACCCGCGCCATCGCCCCAGCCGTTCCCGGAGGCGGAGGCTTCGTCCCGAATCAGGGACAAGGTTCGGGAAGTCCATCTCCAACTGGCCGGCATCCGGCACCACACCCCACGCGGTGACCGTGAAGGCTTCGTGGGGCCGGCCCTCAGGAAGTCCCAGCTCGCGGGCCTGCCGGGCGAAGCGAGCCCTCAGCTTTTCCTTCCACGCCTCCAGGTTTGCGGTGGGCTCGATCTGGTGGCGGGCCACCCACGGCAGCCATTCGTTGATCTGGCTTTGATGACACCAGGACTCCTCGGCGACCACGTCAAAGGCCTCCGCAATGTCCACGGCCAGGTCGATCTGGTTCGCTCCGGCCATGTAGCCGTCATAGGTG
>JAEUHD010000304.1 GCA_016793645.1 Verrucomicrobiales bacterium | reverse complement strand
CATCCTGGCGGGAGGCAATGCGGCCTTCATCGTGCAGGTGACTCCGCCTGAAGCGAGGTTTCAATGGTACAAGAACGGAGTGGTGATCACAAATGCGACCAACAGTCTGCTGGTGATCACAGGGGTTACGTTTGCCGATGTTGGGTTGTATTCCTGCACTGCCAGTGCGAGTCCATCGGTGGGTTCGCGGGAGGCGTCCCTTGCAGTCGTTGGTGCTGCGTCTACGGGGGGTGGGATCACCACGGTTCCCGTTTCGTATCCATATCCCGGTAGCGGAACCAGTGTCTCCGGACCTTGTGGGAACTATATCGGAATGGTCAAATACCCCCGGCCTGGGGGAACCTCGTTGAACTACAGCTGGATCCCTGAGCCTGGCGCGACGAATGTCCGCTTCTACGGCACAACAACCTCGATACCAGGAATGGTGTCCACAGCGTCCGTGCTTCAGGGGTATCCACCCCGTCGAACGTGCAGCTACGGCCTCAGCAGCACGACGGCGTCGGTGGGAAATAGCAGTTACCAGTTTACCATGTACGTCAGTGCACCCACGAGCCTGCCGAAAGGGACCCCGATTAACGCGACTATCGAGTGGCAGAGATAAGCCTCGCAGACCTATGAAAGGCACCCTATTTAAGTTGTCAATTGCAGCAATTTGGATCCTCGCGCGGATTTCCGCCGCAGAATCCTTGATTCAAACCCAACCCAAGGATGTAAATGCAGCCATTGGGAGCACGGTAACCTTCACGGTGGTGCCGGTTTTCTCGGGTTCGGTGGTAAAGTGGTATAAAAGTGGGAATGCAAACATGCTCAAGCAGGGAACCAATCTGACGTTTAATAATGTGCAGGTTGGGAATGTTGGATACTACTATTGCACCGTTGGATCTCAGGAAGTTCCGTCAAATCTGGTCGCACTGATGCTGTACGGGCCAACCGTCACCTCCATGACGAATGGTGTCAGAGTCGCCTCCCTTCCGGTATACTGTCCTTACCCTGGTGGAGGTGGGGCATCCTTCGGGCCGTGTGGACAGTTTTTCGGGATGGTGCAGCTGGCGAAACCTCAATCCGGTGTGCCCGACTATGTGTGGGTTCCGCCTGATTTGAAGAATCGTCACATCAGTGTAGGCAATGTTTTGGGAAATTCGAACGGGTTTCAGTATCAAACATCCATTATTCAGAGCTATCCACCAAAACGATTCTGCGGGGTTGCGAATAGTAAACTCGGCGCGGATATCAACAAGGGGGCGGGGTGCCTGCTGCAGATCTATGCGTTGGACGCAGCATTTTCATCCGGGGTGATCCAGGCGGATGTATCCTGGAATCCAGTAGATGGAGTCCGGTAGAATGAGCGGGATTCGCTTTAGAATTGAATTCGAAATCTTCCGACCAGTGCCCGTTGGTGCGGGAGGTCCATATAGCTGGTGACGGGGTTCAAGTTGTAGTCCGAACCCGTGGCGTTCAGGATCCCCAAGGCCACTTCACCTTGACGGCGGGCGAAGCGGTATCCCACCATAAAGTTGAACTGCCAGAAGGTCTCTGCGAACGATCCGGGCACTGCAAAAATTTCGCCCGTATCGCCATCGAAACTGACCTCGTCCGTGGTGCCGTGCTGGTCGTTCCACAGGGCTTCGGCCTGTGCAAAGAATCCTCCGCGCAGATTGAAGATTGCAAACATCCCCACCTGGTTGAGGAGGCCCCGGTTCTCGGTGTTCAACTGGGGAATATCGGGGCTGGGGGCGTCCAATTCCCCTTCGGTGCAGAGATAGCGAACACCGACGCTCCAGGAGTCTCCAAGCAACTGCTGAATGTACGCTCCGACTCGTCGTTCTCGAAAGCTGAGTTGGCGCTCGAACGTGGAGGGTTGGGGTGGATCCCCCGAAAGGAAGTCGATGTCAAAAGATCCGTCGGTGCGTGTGGAGTCACTCCATAGGATTTGTCCCAGTGCCCCCATATAGGTTCCGTGATTCAGGCGCTGCTCCCAGGCAATGGCGGCGTCCTGAACCACAGCGCCTGGAGTGGCTCCGAGGAGAGATTCGGGAACGACGTTCCGAAACGTCTGCACAAAGCCGGCGATTTGCGGGGGTTCTATGCGATAGCTTTGGTCGAGGTCCGATCCGTTGAGGGACTCAGTGTAGGCGGCCCGGAAGGTCGTCAGGTCACTGGGTGTGAGCACCACTCCCGCCTTGGGGGACCAGTGATGAATACTGGTCTGCTCCCCGGAGTATGGAGGGTAGTCGAGGCTTTGAGGGTAGTTTAGGTGATCAAAAGCAAGGCCACCGACCATTGTAAGCCAGTGACGCGGGGTCCAATAAAGGTAGGTGTAGGCGGTCTGGCGCCCCAAGGATCCGTCCACGGAGCTGGGGACGGAATCGGGAATCCCTAAACCCTCGTCGGGAATTGGGAATACTTCCGTCGGAAAGAGGAGGGAGTCTGCACTGCCAGACCCGAACTGAACCCGGCCGCCGGCAATTATGGACCACACTCCCAATGTAGCGACCTGCTGGAGTTCAACATTGTTGAGATTTAGGGAGCGGTCCAGATCCAGGCCGAACGGGGAGGGCAAAGTCAGCGGAGGGCGCATATCTTGCCTCGAAACCAGGGGCACGCGGGCTACATTCGTGACCGAAACCAGATCCCGGGCATGGCTGTAAAGGAACAGGGTGTTATTTCCCACACTCCATTCATGGCGATACCCCAGCGCCACATCCGGATTCTGCCGTTCCTCGAAGTGAAAGTATGTGTTGAAGTTTGTTGGATTTCCAATTTGCCGCAGATCGCCTCCGTCGCGATAGAGCGAGTAGACTTGGGCGAAGAGGGTGTCGCTTTCCGTGACCTGCTGGCGCCAGAGTGCGGAGAACTGGCGGATGTCCTGGTCGTTGTTGGGGCGGTACCCCGCGCTGCTTCCGTAGAAGGCCTCGACGGCGAAACTGCTCTTGTCGAAGGTTCCGAAGACTTGAGCGGTCTCCTGCCAGGCGCCTTGGTTCGAGAAGTCCGTGGCGGTACTGCCGCCAATGCGGTGCTGTTCGAACAGTTGGGCGTATTCCTGCTGCGACATGGCCGGGGAGAAGATTCGCACCCCTCCTGGGGCAAAGAGATTGGCGATCAGGTATTCACTGAAGGCGGCGCTTTCGAGCCGGAGGTTGGTGAGATTCGGATCCCGCATCAGTTGGTAGCTGTCCGCAAGAAACAGGTGGGCCGAGAAATTCTCGTAGCTGGCATCCACCGCCCGGACAGCCTGGCTCAGGCTCCATTCCGAGAGTCCTGCATCGCGGTACAATCGGGCAAGGCTGACGCTGGCAATGGATAGATCCTGCGCCAGTAATGCCGGGGAGCGGTACAGATTCCGGGTCCCAGTGAGATTCTGGGCTTCTTCCAGTTCCCGGATCGCTTCATTGACGCGATTTTGGGCGTCCAGTTCCAGGGCCTTGTAGAGCCACGAGGTTGGATCCACCGGATCCGCCTTTCGGGCCAGCTCCAGTTCGTGAAGCGCCTGGGTTCCGTTGCGTTCTGCGGAATAGGCCTTCCCCAGATAATTCCGAAACGCGGCCCGCTGGGGTTCCAGTGCTGTGGCCATGGCCAGGTCCCTTCTACCCCCGACACGATCTCCCTCCCGGATTCGCATCAGGCCCCGCCCCAGCCACGCGTTGCCGAGGCCGGGGTCGAGGGCGATGGCGCGGTTGAACTGCTCCTCCGCCTTTCGGCTTTCCCGTCGGGCGGCCAGCAGGAATCCGTTGAGCACGAAAACCTGGGCGTTCCTCGGGGACAGGACCTGGGCACGGGCGAGGGCCTTCTCCACCGCCCGGAGGTCGCCAAAACTGAAGTCCAATTCCGCAAGCCGGGCCCAGGCAAATCCGAAGTCGGGTGAGGACACCGTCGCCGCGCGGGCGGCCTCGCGTGCCTCCTCAAGTTTGGCGCCGGACTGGAGGCAATAGGAACGGGACATCCATTCCGTGGTCAGAAGATTGGTTCGCCCGGGATCGTCGGTGCACGCCCGCAATTGAACGGCGGCGATCAACTGACGCAGGGCGTCGGCAAGGCGCTGGATCCGGTCCTCACGGGGCAGCGTGGACAGGAGTTGCAGCGCGGACGGGACATCCCCGACCGACAGGAGGATGGCGGCATGGAAGAGCACCTCATCGGCGTCCGCCGCAGGACGTTCAGGGGGATATTTTCTCAACGCACCGATGAGGTCGCCCTGTTCATAGAGTTTCATGGACTCCGAAAGTGCGGACCTGGATTCCGCGGACAACTGGAGGTCGCGGAGATCCAGGACCCCGGGGTAATACAGCAGCCATTGGATCGCCTCGATGGCTTCGGAGGCGAGCACTGCGGTCTGATGGGGAGGCTGGCCGGGAACCACCGTCACGCGCACCGGCGCCCCAGGGAGCGCCTGGACGGTGTAGTCGCCGCCCTGCTGATCCGGGAAGACCACTTCTCCATCGAACAGGGTCATTACGACGCCATCGTCCGGTGCGGCGGCAAAAACGAATTCCGTGCCCCGAACGATGGCCACGGTGGTGCCCCGGCGGACTCGAAAGCTTCCCGGACGATCCCGGTGGAAGAAGGAGAGGATGCCCTGGACCAGATTGACCATCACGCTGGCATCGGCCCTTTGGATCTCCACGGTGGCCATCTCCCTGACACTCAAGATCGTTCCGTCACTCAGCAGCAGGCCGGCTTCGCTGTGTTCGCCCGTTCGGAGCGTGTCACCCGCCCGCAGGACGGCGTTGGCCTGAATCGGGTCGCCGGTGGTCGCGCCCGCACGGATCACCTGCACGGTCAGGCCCTGAACATACTGGACCGTGGCTTCGGCGCGGGGTTCGTCGGCCGCCTGGACTCGGACGCACGAGGCCATCAGGACCGTGAGGACGAGGCCGAGCCACCCTGCCGCAGACAGAAACCGGTCCGGCCGCGTTTCCCTCCCAGACCGGCCTGGAAACCGTGGTGATCCTGAAGTGGGTTGGGCACTCATGCGGGTTTCTACGGGGTCCGCGGACGGAGGTGACGTCATTTCAGGGCCCTCATGGTGATGGTTGCCCCGGTTGAAGCGGTTTGGCGATCCTGCATTGGTGGGTTGTGTGCGTGCGGGTTCCGTGTCGGCGACGTCCAGCCGTCTGAAACCCCAACGGAGAACGCGTCTCCCGGGTCGAACCTTTCGTCCCCGTGGACCCCAACGCTCAGTACGTCCACTTCAGCCGGGCAACGAAGGACCGTTCCTGGGGGGGGGCGGCGATCAGGGTCAGGGGACTCACCTGATAGGACTGGTTCGCCAGGTTTTCGAGACCGACCAGGATTTCCACCCGGCGTTCCCAGAACCGGTGCCCGACGAAGGCATTGACCATCCAATAGGCATCCGTCGGCTCCGCCCAAGCGCCGCTTCCCGACTGGTGGGTCCAGGTGGTGTCCGCACCGGCGAACCAGCCGGTCGGATGATTGAACCGCCCGCTGAGCGTGACGGCCTGGGTGACGATGTCCGTGGAGGATTCGCTGGCGAGGCCCGGCACCCGGATTCGGATGTTGGAGGCGGCCTCGGGAAGGGATTCCTCATAGTCGGTGAAACCCGCCCGATAACGGAGGAACAAGGTCCAGTCCCTGCCTGCCAGTTGTCCGACGTACGCGGTGATGCCCCGGTCCACAAACTCCAGATCCTCGGCGAACGACGTGGGGGCGAATCGTTCCCTGGGATCCGTTACCAATCCGTAGGCGCCAATCCGGCGGGATCCCGATGACTTCAACCAGTCGCCTTCCAGTCCGAGAAGCGTGTTCGGACCGAAACGGGTTTCGATCGCCGCATTTCCCGTCTGCATCTGCGTCCCTGGAACTGTCCCGACCACGGACTCGGGAATCAGGCTGCGAAAGGCCTGGTTGAATCCGGCGACCTGTGTGGGTTCCAGCCGGAGGCTTTGCTCCAAGCCGACGCCTCCGAGGGAGCGCGTGTACGCGCCCCGCAACCAGAGGTTGGTCCTGGCCTCCCATACCACACCAAACTTGGGGGAAGCCTGCGATGCCTGTTCATCACCGTCGGTGAGCGGACCAGAGCGGAAGTTCCCAGGATAGGTTTCCCAATCTCCGCTGATCCCCGCCGTCAGCGCGAGGGAATCCACGATCCGCCAGGTGTCATAGGCGTAAATCTGGGTCCGGCGGGCGTCGGCGTTCAGGGACGTCCCGGGCGGCGCCAGCAGGCGGTTCAATCCGGAATAGTCATTCTCTGCGTCGAGGCGGCCGGATTGATACTTCACGCCGACGATCACTGTGTTTCGGGGGGTCTCCCAAATATGCTGCCCTTCGATGGAGAGCCACGATTCGGAACTGTCGTAACTGCGGCCCACCGGCTGGGGAGCCGGGAAGGAATCGATCAGGCGGATTTGTCCTGCGGGATTCCGGGTGATGACCAGCCCCTGGCTGGTCGGATCGGTCAGCGATTGCGAACTGTCGATCCATCCGCCCAGAACCAGGGTATGGTGTTCCGGCGACCAGGCGCGGTGCCATCCGGCGGCCAGGATCGGATGCAGTTCCTCGGTGGTGCGCAGATCGGTGTTGCTGAAATAAGGGTCGCCGTAAGTGACCAGGTCCCCGGCCTCCTGCCACGCCCCGAGGGCCTGCAGATAGACGGTGTCGCGGTCGCCCGCCTGGAACTTTCCCTGGACCTGGACGGCGGTCTGTTCGAAGTCGGTGTTGCTCGCCACGCCGTCGCCCGAGGCATAGTAGGCATCCGCGGCGTAGCCGAGCCGGCCGGTGGTGCCATAGATGCCGCCGGTCTGCTGCCAGCCACCAACCTGTTCATAGCTGGTGACGGAATAGACGTGCGGACGGTCCTGCTCCAACAGCGGGGAGTAGTCCTGCTGGCTGAGGGACGCGGACAACGGTCCGGCACCAACGGGGGCGAGCAAATTGGCCTGAAGATACTCGGCGGCGCGTGCGGATTCGTAGCGGAGATTTACCCGCTCGGTGGAGGCATAGCTGTCCGCTAGAAACCGGTGCGCTCCGGCATTGGCCGCGTCGAGGCTGAGGGCGCGCCCCGCCTCCCGCCGTGCGATGGGTTCCAATCCGCCATCCCGATAGGCAATGGCGCGGTTGCCGTTGACGACGGACCGGTCCTGTTCAAGCAGAAGGCGGGAGCGATAGAGAGCCCGTTCCTCGGTTAGATCCTCGGCGGTGTTGAGCGCGCGGATCGCCTCGTTGATGCGGCTCTCCTGCTGGAGCAGCAGGCCGCGGTAGAGCCAGACCGTGGGATCCTCCGCATCCAGCTTCTCCGCGAGGTCCAGTTCCTTGCCGGCCTGCGTGAGCTGGTGGTCCATCGCGTAGGCGCGGCCGAGGTAGCTTCTCAGGACGCCCCGCTGCGGTTCCGTGGAAGCCGCAATTGTCATGTCCTCAAGCGCCGCGGCGGTCCTGCCTTCCCGCATGGCGACCAGGCCCCGCCCCAGCCAGGCGTCGGCGAGGCGGGGATCCAGTGCGCGTGCGGCATCGAACCTCTCGGAGGCCTTCTTGAACTCAAATCGTGCCGCCGCCAGAAATCCGGAAAGGGTCACGGCGGCGGCGTTGCGCGGAGAGAGTTGCAGGGCTCGGTCCAACGCTTCGGCGGCGGCGCGACGGTGTCCGAAACTGAACTCCAGCGCCGCGATCCGCGCCCAGGCGAATCCGAAGTCCGGTCGATGTTCAGCGGCTTTTCGCGCGGCCGCCAGGGCACCGTCGAGATCCCTCGCCGACTGACGACAGTAGGAGCGTGCCATCCATTCGGTGGCCAGGGCGGGCGTCGCCGCATTCGGAGCATCATGCCCGTCACACGGAAGGAGCCGCGCGGCATTGATCAACTGGTGCAGCGAGACCGCAAAGCGTTCGAGGGTCGGGTCGCGGGGAAGCGAGGCGAGCCGGCGCTCCGCTTCGGCGACATTGCCGACGGATAGCACCAATGCGGCCAGGAGGATCTGTTCCCGGGGATCCTCAGGTTCCCGTCCGGCCGGATAGGCGGCGAGGGCGCCGAGAAGATCCCCCTCCTGATATCGTTGGAGGACGGCGGCGAGTTCCGCGACGATATCGGAAGGCAGGTTCAATTCCCCGGGATCCAGAATGGCCGGATAATACAACTGCCATTGCAGGGCCTCGACCGGGCCTTCCGTGAGCAGGGCCGTCCGGTGCGGCGCCACGGTCGGGCTCGCGATGGCCGCCTCGCCTCCGGTCAACTCCTGGGAACCCAGGGGATTCTTGAGGAGCACGGCGCCGTCCAGCAGGGTGAGTTGAACGGTCCCGTCCTCGGAGGCCGCAAAGGCGAATTCGGTGCCGCGAATCAAGGCCGAGGTCGAACCCGAACGCACTTCAAGGCTGCCCGGCTCATTACGATGGAAGAACGAGAGGATGCCTCGGAGGACGTTCAGGATCAGTCCGGACGGCTGGCCTTCGAGGCGGGTCGTGGTGAGTTCATCGAGGTGGACGATGGATCCGTCGCGCATCCGGAGCGTCATCCGGCTCCGCTCACCGGTCCGGACCTGGTCGCCGGCGAACAGGGGTTGTGACGCCGTGACTGTCACCCAAGTGCGGGCGCCGGCAGGGGAGATCTGCACGGTGCCCACCACGGCCTCGACCCGGGCGAGTTCCTCGGAGTCCGCCGCACGGCCGGGCACCGCCCAAACGGAGAACAGCAGCAGAGCCGCGAGGAAGGGAAACAGACGCATGGACTGGAGGCGGATCATCTCGGGGAGGGCGCGGACCTCGAACCCTTCCTACGGGATTCCGGGAGAACGGTGACCCGTCTCGTGGCGGGATGGGCGTCCACTGCCGGATTCGGCAGGGAAAAGATGCCCGGAACACCACATCCCCTGGCTTCTTTCCGGCACATCAGGGAGTAGACAATAAGGCAGTCCATGACCCGGATGCCATTCCCGAAGTCCGAAGTCTCAAGGTGCCGTGCCGTGGACCTGCAGGGCGACGCGTCCCGTGAGCGCTGACTCCAGGGTGGCTTCCCATTGGGCGAGGGACTCCGTCCCGCCGGGAAGGACCGAGGCCAACAGTTCGGTGCGTTCGCCCTGGGTGGGGGTGACGTAGAGGCGAACCGTGCCGGTGGTGGGGAAATTCCGCGTCTCGATCCGGACCTTTCGGGAACCGCCCACGGGCACGTTCACATCCGTGGGTGCGACCCCCAGCGCGGCGCGGGGATCCGGCGGCACGGCCAGGTTGGCCACCGTGACGATGCGCGCCGTGGGCGTCGTCGTGTTTGGCCAGACTCGGACGGGTCCGGTCAGGAGGGAGGCCTGGATGTTGCCCGGAATCGCACTGATGGTGTCCAGACCGTAGGAGATCGCCTCCGTGGCGACATAGCCCGGGCGTCCGGCGGAGTTGGGATTGAAGCTGTTGAGGTCGGTGCCCCCCTCCACATTGATCTGCCCGTTGCCGAAGATTTCCGAGGCCACCAGCCGGACGGCACCGCCACTGCCGCCGCCGGTGTAGCGGCCGGGTCCACCGCGAGCAGTAATCGTCCCGTTCAGGGTGATACGTCCGGTGGCGATGATCAGGAGGGCACCCCCGCCTCCGCCTCCGCCGACACCCGTTTCGCGGGCGCCTCCGCCGGAGCCGCCCAGGAGGACTTGAACCCCGGGGTCCCCGTAGGCGACAGATCCCGGGCTGGGGCCGGGTTCCCGATGGCCTCCGCCTCCTGGGAACAAGGTTACGGGAAGCGAATAGTCACCGAGAGCCCCGCCGCCGGGTCCAAGGCCGCCGCCGCCGGGCTTGCTGATATTGGCGCCACCGCGAAACCCGCCCGGTCCCGGTTCGGCGAACTGACGACTGCCCGGGCTTTCGCCATCGAGAATCAGGTTTCCGTTGATCGTGACGTCCCCGGTGACCAGCCAGACGACTGGAGCCCGGGAGGGATGGTTCCTAAATGTGATGCCCCAACCTGTGGGGATGCTGACGGAGGAGAACTTGTAAACCACGGCCCATTTCTCCGGGTCGTACACGCCGCGGAATCCAGCGGGCGGGGCGCTGTCCCAGGTACCCGTGGCCGCCGTTCCCAGGTCCACCACCGTGGACGCAGGGAGTTCGAAGGCTCCGTCGATCCCCGCCACGGGAGTGCCCGAAATGCCGGGGATTTCGATGGCTCCAAAAACGGCGGTCGCCGGAACGCAAAGAAGAATCCCGACGAGCGGGTGGATGAGACGGGAGGCATTCATGAATTCATGGGGGTGAGGCTGCGAATCGGGATCGAACGTTCAAAAGGGCTGCGGGGAGTTTCCGGGCTGGATGCGAACGCGGGAGGTGGCGGGGGAATCCGCGGAACCGATGTGAAGGAATGGACCCTCCTCGACCCGGTTGGTGCGCACCGGGGTCCACTGGATGCCATCCACGGACTGCTCCAGGACGTAGCGGCTTCCCAGCCTTCCGCCGTGGACGCGCCACGTGCGGCGGCCATCGTCCAAGGGAGACTCCTCACGGATGTGGATCGGGACTTCGGACAGCGAGAACAACTGCCGCGACCGGGTAGCCATGGAGTCGTCGCGATATTCCAATCCGGTGGCGGGGAGCCAGAACTCTTCGTGGGTGTTCCACACGCCCAAGTCGGTTCCCCGGTCCACGGCGACGCGCTGTCCGGCATTGCCGGTGAGCCGGAAAATGAACACACCGTTGGCGGTTTCGGGGGCGCCGGCGGGCTGGAGGGGCAGATCCGGTTGCAGGGTTCCGATCACGAATTCGGTGCGCCCGACGCCGTTATCCAGAACGACGGAGTAGTCTCCCGCCAGTTCAAGAGTGAAACGATCCAGAACCAGCGCCCGGTCGCGGGCCCCATCGATGGCCCTCCCGTTGCGAAACCACTGATACCTGGCGTCCGGTTGGAGGCCGGAGACCGTGGGGGCAACCAGCGTGACCCCGCGGCCGGGCTCCACCTCGGTCACCGGGCCCGGCGGGAGCGGGGGCGGAGGCGGGGTGCCGCTGACGCAGACCAGTTCAATCAATCCACCGACATCCGCGGTGCTGCCGAAGACCAGCGAGTAAATCCGCCCGGCCCTGGCGTCGGGAAGCACCAGCCGGTTGCCCTGGGAGCAGGCCAGGGGCACATCGGGATCGGAAAACCCGTAGAGCGCGAGGATCAGCGGAACGGTGGTGTTGGTCGCGGTCACCACGAGATGGCCATCCCGCTCGACCTCCAGCAGCATCCATCCGGTGCGGCGGATGAGGAAATCGCAATGATTGGCCTCGGAACCCTGGGTGGTATTGACCTCGTTGTTGACCCACTGCTCGACCGGACGTCCCGGGGACAGAAGCAGGCCCAGCCCCCCTTCGGACTGGCGGTTCACCCGTCCTTCGGGCGACGCGGTTCCGCCGCCCAATTCCGCCTCCTTGTCGAACGACCGCGCCTCCGGCTGGGGACCAATCTCAATCACTGCCGGATGTGAGAACACCGTTCCGCCCGCACCTTGAACCACCGCGACGTAGGTGCCGACATTCTCCGGTTCCAGCGCGGCGATTTCCACCGTGGCGCCCGCGGCGCCGGCCAGGGTCCTTCCATTGAACTCCCACTGGATGCCCGTTGCCTCCTCCGCCTCCACCCGAAGGGTGATCGGTTGTCCACGGAGCTGGGATTGGCTGCGGGGTTGTGCGGTGATTCTCGGTACGGCGGGTGCCCGGGATTCAAAGAGCCAGCTCAGGATGTAGTTGCCGGAGTCGTCACCCAGGCCGTCGATGGCGAGGGAATATGTGGTCCCTCCCTGGACGCTAAACCGGATCTCGCTGGCAAAGTAGGCACCGCCGGCGGCGTCGTCATTGCTGGCAATCTCCGTGAGTTGATCGATTCGGGAGCCGGTGTAGGCGGCCAGCAGGGTGTCGAAGGCGCTTCCGACGGTCCGGAAGGACACCCGGCCATCCCCGGGCGCGGTCCATCGGTACCAGACGGAGCGGTTCCCCGGTTTTCCCGCGTGGCTGGGTTCGCCGGGCTCATGGGTTGTTCGAACGGTGGATCCGCCCAGCGGACCCTTTTGGGAGGAAAGGTCCGCGGCTGAGGAGAACGCGTCGCTTCCGGGAAACTCGGGGATCTCAACCCGGACCTCCGCCGGACCTCCGGTGATGGCGCCGGCCTCGTTGGCAACCACGACGGAATAGATGCCTGCGTGCTCGATTCCGACGGGATTGACCCGGTACTCGAGATCGTTGGCACCTGGGATGTCCTGTCCATTCAGGCGCCATTGGACGTCGAAGGGGGCGGTTCCCGAGACTCCCACGGACAGGAGAAAGCCCCCGTCCAGGGGAACCTGGGTCAGCGGGGCCAGCGGTTGCGCCAGGCGTGCGGGTTCCACGACGCGCAATTCGGCGGCCCTGCTGTCCGCGAAGCCGGCCGCGTTGGTGACCCGGACGGAGATGAATCCCGAGGATCCGGAGGTGACGCCGGGTAATCGAAGTTCGGGCTGGTCGGGGGCGTGGAGACTGGCGCCATTGAACCGCCAATCAAAATGCAATGGTTCGCTGCCCGTCGCGCCTACGGAGAAGGAGGCGTCCGCGCCGGACCTGACGGTCAGCGGGGCTGGATCCCGCGTGATTTCCGGGGTGACGAGGACGTCCAATCGCGCCGGCGAACTGAGGACGCGTCCGAGCGGGTTCTCCACGAGGACGGAATAGGTGCCGGCATCGGCCGCCTGGACTCCGGTCCATGTGAGCGAGGGTGCCGTTTCGCCGGAGCGGACGGACTGATCGCGATACCATTGGAACGTGAGGGGTTGGAGCCCATAGGCGAGGACATCAAATCGTGCGCTCTCATCCAGGCGCCGGGAGAGGCTCGCGGGCTGCAGCGCGATGAAGGGTGGCCCGTTCTCGAACACACCCGGTGCATCCTCCCGGAGCACCACCGTCGCCTCCAGGGCGGTCAGGTCGTATTCGACATCGCGGCCCGCCGCCCCTGCGAACACCACAAAACGCACGACATCGCCCGGCGAGAACGCGGCCGCCAGACTGAACTCCACCACGCCAGTGCCGTTGAAGGGATTCCCGGGGGGGACTTCATGGTCTGAGCCAATGGCCGCGGTAAAAAGAAGATTGGTCGTGTCGAGATTGCGGATCACGGCGACGGACACGCCGTTTCCGATGCGCGGCAGGTCATTGGCCCGGGCGAAGCGGCCGCGGATCAGATACTCGCCCCCCTTTTGGATGGGAACGCCGAGGGAGGCTCCCAGCAGCTCCGGCGCCGGATGCAACACCGTCCAGAGACGGCTCTCATCCAGTTGAATGCCCGGATAGTTTCCGGGACGGAGAAATGCAGGACCGGTAATGATCGTGTTTCCACCCCAAGGTATGGTCATTGTTCCGCGATCCTCCAGGGGCCCAAGGCTGATATCGGCGGGTAAGTCCAACCGATCCGGATTCGTCGGCCGGGTATCCGCAAGCCATTCGAACCGGAGGGTTCCGGATCGGAAATCCGCGGGCAGGCGGGTAATCTCGGGAATCCAGGGATCCGCCTCGATGCTGATCTCGCGGGAGATGGCCTCACTCAGCGGCGGTGGCAATGGAATCCGGGGCGAGTAGATGGTGATCTCGCGGGAAATCGCCTCCGGGGCGGACGGGACACCGATCAGTCGTGGTGCAAAGACGGTCACCTCGCGCGAGATGGCTTCCGGCGGCGGAGAGACCTCCGCCGGGCTCGGGGCATGTATGGTGATCTCCCGCGAGATTGCCTCGGCACCACGGACGGTGAGGATGACCGCAAAAAGGCACACCGCACCCCACGGCCAAGAGCGTCCCGCAGACGGAAGAATGCCCCGAACCACGCTCCGGGAGACAGTGGTGAAAACTGTAGGCGTTTTCATCAAGGTGATCCGGAGGGTTCCAGGAAGGGCATTCCGAAATCTACGGTGCCACTGCCCGAACCTGCAGGGCGTGGCGTCCAGTGACGCCGCTGAGCGTCGCCGTCCAGGTGGAGACGGTCTCATTGCCGGAGGTATGGCTGGCAATGACTTCGGTGCGATCCCCGCGGAGGGCGGTGACGAAGAGAGTCACGGTTCCGGTTGGGGGGAAGTTCCGCGTTTCGATGACCACCGTATGATGGGCAGCGGGGGGCAGGGAGACATCCGGCGCCTGGGGAGCGAGGGCGGCCGCGGGATCCGCAGCGACGGGGAGATCGGCGACGGATAGAATCCGCGCCTGCGGAAACGATTCGTCGGGCCACAGTTCGACGGTCCCGGACAAGGATTCCGTCGTGGCCGACGGTTGGGAGGCAATATTGCCGAGAATCTCACCCTCCAAACCCGGCGACGAGGCGTGGATGTATCCGGGCTGTCCATCAAACAATACCCCCCGGGACGGTGTTCCGATGGCCCTCAGCGTCCCCGCTCCGGTGAAGGAATTGGCGATCATCCGGATGGCCCCGCCGCTTCCGCCGCCGACTCTTCCAATGCCGCCGTTGGCGCGGATGAGTCCGGTGAGGTTCAGCGTTCCCTGCGCCGCGATGAGGATGGCACCGCCTCCTCCCCCGCCCGATCCGTCCGCGGTCAGAATCCCGCCTCCACCGGATCCACCCATGAGGCGTCGGATGCCGTTGTCCCCATAGGCGGGACCGGAATAGGTGCTGCCGCGAATGCTGTGACTCGCCCCACTGGGTGTGGCGGCATCCGGCGTCGGCTTGCCTCCGCCGGGTCCCATGCCTCCACCTCCTGGAGTCGAGGAGGTATTCCCGCCGCGCCCTCCGCGAAACCCACCGGGTCCCGGTTCCACGGGGTTCAGGGAGGAGTCATCCTTCCCATCGAGGAGGACCCGCCCCCCGATGCTGGCGTCACCCGACACGAGCCATACCACGGGGGCGCGAGTGGGATGGTTCTTGAAGGTGACCGTGACTCCCTCCGGAATATTGACGGAGGCATATCGGAAGACGACGGCCCATTTTGCGGGATCATAGACGCCACGGCCGCCGCTCTCTGTGGTGGAATCCCAGGTCGCCGTGATGGCCTGGGACAGATCCACTTCGATATTGGAGACCGGGGCAAAGACGCCGTCGCGTCCGTTGGCGCCGGGGACGACGATGTCGGCCCTGATCGGAGGTTGCAGGACAAACGAGACCGCGGCGATCGCGACCACAAGAAACGACTTCATGGGAGGCTTGGGGTTTTTGCGTGGGAATTGTGGAAGAAGTATGGGCTCAGGCAATGAGGATCCGGAGGATCTCGCGGTTCATTCGGCGCGGCGGCTGCGGAGGGAAGCGTTGAATCCAGCGGGCTCGACGTGAAGAAACGGACCGACCTCCACCCGGTTGGTGCGGATGGGGGTCCACTGGGTTCCGTTGAGGGATTGCTCCAACACGTAGCGGTCGCCGATGCGGCCGCCGGAGATGCGCCAGGTGCGGCGGCCGTCTTCGAGCGGGACATCCTCGGCAATCGTCAGCGGCACCTCGGTCAGGTGGAAGAGGCGGCTGGAACGGCTGGCCATGGCCTCATCGCGATATTCCTGTCCGCCGGCGGGCAGCCAGAATTCTTCGCGGCTGTTCCAGACGCCCAGCTCGGAACCCTGCTCGACGGCCACCCGCTGGCCGGGATTTCCCGTGAGGCGGAACGTGAACACTCCAGGAACGGATTCCGAGGGGGCTGCGGGCAACAAGGGAAGGTCCGCGGCGAGGGATCCAATCTGGTACTCGGTTCGCCCGACTTCGTTGTCGAGCACGACTGAATAGTCGCCGGCCATCTCGGGTTGGAATGGTTCGAGTTGCAGGAATTCCCCCACCGCCCCCTCGATCTTCCGTCCGTTGCGATACCATTGATACCGGGCCACAGGTTCCAGTCCTTCAATCCGTGGCGCGCGCAGGGTGACTCCCCGGCCCGGTTCCACCGCGGTGGTGGTGGGAGGATTCTCAATCACGGGCGGTGGCGTGCCGCTGACGCAGGACAATCCGATCACGCCTCCGAGGTCCGCCGCGCTGCCGAAGACAAGGGAATAAATCCTGCCGGCCCTGGCGTCGGCGAGGACGAGTCGGTTGTTGTCTCCGCAGGCGAGGGATTGGTCCGGATCCGAAAACGAGTACAACGCGAGGACGAGGGGGATGGCGGTATTGGTGACGTTGATCACCAACTGGCCGTCCTTCTCGACTTCGAGCAGCAGATAGCCGGTGCGGCGGGTGAGGCGTCCGCAGTGATTCGCCTCCTCCCGTTGGGTGGTGTTGACCTCGTTGTTGACCCATTGCTCCACGGGACGCCCCGGGGAAAGCAGGAGACCGAATCCGCCCTCCGCCTGGCGCGCGATGGGGCTGGGCGCGATCTGGGAGGCGGGACGCGCGGCCGGCTTGTCGTAGGAACGGACATCCGGCTGGGGGCCGATTTCGACGACGGCCGGGTGGGAGAACACGGTGCCACCGTTCCCGCGGACGGCGGCGACGTAGGTTCCCACGTCCTCGGGCGTCAACGGACCAAGATTCAGCTGGGAACCGGAGACACCGGTGAGCGGGCGGCCGTTGAATTCCCAGGTGACGTCGGTCGCGTTCTCGGCGTCCACGCTCAGAGTCACCGGTTGACCCCGGAGGCGGGTGACGCTGTCCGGATGACGGGTGATTCGCGGAACGAGGGCCACCCTGGGTTCAAAGTTCCAGCTCAACACGTAATTGCCGGCGTCATCGCCGAGTCCGTCCACGGCCAGGAAGTAGGGGGTATTCCGCTGGACGCTGAAGCGCACCTCGCTGGCGAAGAAGGCGCCATCCGTGGCGTCGTCGTTGCTGGCGATTTCGGTGAGCTGGTCCACCCGGGTGCCGGTGTAGGCCGCCAGCAGGGTGTCAAAGGCGCTGCCGACGGTTCGAAACGTGACACTGCCGTCCTGGGGTGGTGTCCACCGGTACCACACCGACTGGTGGCCGGGTTGGGACGCATGGTTCTTCTCGCCGGGCTCGCGGGTGGCTCCTGTGTTGGTGCCGGTCACGGGGTCGTCGATGCCGGTCAGATCGGTCGCCTGGGCAAACACGTCGTTGCCGGGTCGCGGTGTAACGCGGACGCGGACCTCCGCGGGTCCTCCGGTGATGGCGCCGGCCTCATTGGCCACGATCACGGTGTAAATACCGGCGTCCTGGAGGCGGATCGGGCTGATGCGGAGTTCGGGGCCGGAGGCATCGCGATCCCGGATGTCCTGTCCGTTGAGCCGCCATTGGTAGGTGAAGGGGGGCGTGCCCGCGACGTCGGCCTTGAGGATCAGTTCACCGTCGAGGTCCACGGCGGACAGGGAGGGAAGCGGCTGGGCGAGGCGTCCGGGTTCGATCACCCGCAGTCGGGCGGAACCGCTGGTGGCGGTGCCGACGGCATTGGTGACCCGGACGGAGATCTGCCCTGCGTTGGGGATGGCGAGGTTGACGAGTTGGAGGGTGGGAAGGTTGGGCGCACCCAGGGGAGTTCCGTTGAATCGCCATTCGTAGGACAGCGGTTCCGTTCCCTGGGCCCGCACGGTGAAGAGGGCGCTTTCGCCCGCCTTCGCGGTGTAGGGCTGGGGTTCCTCCACGATTTTGGGCGGTATCAGGACGTCGAGGCGGGCGGACGTGCTGAGGATACGACCGGCGGCATTCCCGACGGAGACGGAATAGGCACCGGCATCCGAGGCCTTGACCGAGGCGAGAGTCAGTTGGTTGGCGGTTTCGCCGACGAGCAGATTGCCGTCGCGATACCAGCGATAAGTTGCAGCGGTTTCGGAAAGGGCGTTGACGGTGAAGGTGACTGGTTGACCGGCCACAACGGATGCGGCGACGGGTTGCCCAAGGATGACCGGCGCGCCGGACGCCTTGATGCGCACCACCCAGGCCTCCAGTTTGCCGTCGGGATTGAGACCCTGGCCGACGACCGTCGAGCCGTCGGCGGAAATGTCGTTGGCCCGGAGTAGTTGCCATCCGGCGAGATCAACCCCGAGTTCGCTGGCGAGGTGGGATCGCAGGGAGCGCAGGCCTGCGGTTCGGTCCCAGAGGAATGCCTCCGTCCCGGCGTCGGTCGTTCCCCAGCCCACGATGACGCTTCCGTCTGCGCTGGTGCCCGTGGCTTCGCTGCGGAGGTCGCCGCCCGGAAGGTCGCCCAAAGGTTCGACCGTTCCGGACTCCCAGCGGACGGCCTGGTTGGCCAGTGCATCCAGACCCGTGCCGACGATGACCCGTCCGTCGGCGGAGATCTTGGGGCGGGTGCCCGGCGAGAGTTCCGGGATCCGGGAGGGCACGCCGTCCCGCCAGAGGGCGGCCGTTGGAGGGGATCCGGAAATGCGGCCGGTCATTACCCGTCCGTCGGCGCTCACCGACCAGGCCAAAGCCTGGTCGTCCGGCTCCAGGACGAACAGGACCTTGCCGACCCCGGAGTCCCAGAAACACGGTCGGCCGCCGACATTTTGAAAGGCCTGGCCGACAATGAACGATCCATCGCGGGACGCGGCATAAGCGATCGAGTAGGTGGCGTCGTACGTCGGTCCCCCGGGGACCAGGGGGCCATCCGGTACGCCGAGGCTTTGCATGACGCCCTCCTTCCAGGTGAATCCTTCCCAGTCATAATTGCTGGAGCCTGGTAGCGGGGTCGAACTGCCGTAGCCGACAACGGTCAGTCCGTCCCCGGACACTCCGAGGGCCTGGCTAAAATCCTTGCGCCGGTCCGGAAGGAATCCAATCCCGCCCATGGCCCCGTCTTTCCAAACAAATCCTTCCGGCCCACGGGCGGAGGATGCATTTCCGACGACCACTCCTCCATCATCTGACACCGCCACCGCATCGCTTTCCTGGGTGCCGCCAGGGAGGAATCCAAGTCCCCGGAAGGCCCCCTGACGTGGCGTCACCTTCAAATTGGCGACCGTGCTGGACGTCTCGCCGACGGAGTTCCTGACCGTCACGAAGTAGCGTCCGGCGTCCTGCGGAGTGGCGTTGGCGACAGTGAGGGTCGGTCCGGTGGCGCCGGAGATTTCGCGGTCGTTGTGGAACCAGCGGTATTGAAGCGGCGTCGCGCCCAGGGCCACGCAGTCGAAGTAGGCGCTCGAACCGCGTTGAACTGAGGCGTCCTCGGGAGACACGACGAGGACGGGTTTGCTGGACGCGAAGAAGGGCGGCGCGTCCTCCAGGGCCACGGCCAGCAGTTCAAGTGCGGTCACGTCGCCGGCGGTGTCGTTGCCCGACGACCCGCTGAAGACGACGCAGCGGAGGACGTCGCCTTCCACGAACTCGGCCACGACGGAGAAGGGGACCCTGCTGGTTCCGGCGAAGGGCGCCGATGGATTCGCCGGGTGATCGGAGCTGACGGATGCGGTGAAGAGGAGATTGGTGGTGTCGAGATTGCGCAGGATCGCGACGCTGACGCCGTTGCCGAGACCGCGGCCCTCGTGGGCCCGCGCGAAGCGGCCCTGGATGAGGTAGCGTCCGGCGCGACCCAGGGGAATGCCGGCGGAGGCGCCCCGGGATCCCGGTCCCGGATGGAGCACGGTGAGTTGGCGCGCGGAGTCGAGTTGAACGGACGGCAGGGCGTCGGGAGGATTCTGGTAGGCGGGTCCGGTAAACGCGGAGGCTCCGGTTCCGAGGGTGATGGTGCCTGCGGACGACAGGGCGTTAACGTCCGCGGCCGGCGCGCGGTCGGGATTGGTGGGCCGGGTATCGGCGATGGATTCAAATCGGAAACTGCCGCTGGCGAAATCCTGCGGAAGGCGGACGGCCGAGGAGTTGGTGGCGGCGAAGAGCGTCAGTTCGCGCGAGATCGCCTCGGCGGACGGCCGGGGAGGCTCCCCGACGGCGGGCAGGGCCAGGGTGACTTCGCGGGAAATACCTTCGAAGCGCGGGCGGGTGGCGTCCTCGGGACTGGGAATCCGGATCGACAATTCCCTGGAGATGGCTTCGCCGGCCGGGCCGGGTGCCTGGCTGGGAATGCTGAGGCTGATCTCCCGTGAGATGGCCTCGGAACCGGTGGTCGCAGGCGCAGACTCCAGAGTGATGGAGATTTCCCTGGAGATCGCCTCGACGGGTGCGGACTGGGCGAGGCTGGGGAAACTGGCGAGGACGGCAGCCAGGAACAACAGGGCGAGCCTGTAGGGTATCACCCGGTGGCTTGGATGGGAGTTCATGGGGTGGATCGGGGTGGGACGGAACGGAGTCTCCGGATGTCGTCTTCTACGGGTGAGTCGCTGGCGAGGTGACGAGGCACATACTGCGTCTTCCGGAGCGTTGTTGCGGATGGGGGATGGGGCGGAGGGAATGGAGTCTCCTGACGTCGTCTGCTACGGGGTGGGTAGCTGGCGAGGTGACGAGGCACATACTGCGTCTTCCGGAGCGTTGTTGCGGGTGGGGATGGGGCGGAGGGATTGGAGTCTCCTAACGTCGTCTACGGGAGTCATTCGGCGGCCGCGCGGACTTGGAGCGCGGCGCGTCCCGTCAGCGCCGAGTCGAGGGTGGCCTCCCAGGTGGCCAAGTCATTGCTGCCACCGGGAAGCATCGTCGCAGTGAGTGCGGTCCGATCCCCCTGAACGGGAGTCACGAACAGGGTTACGGTTCCCGACGTGGGGAAGTTCCGGGTTTCAATTCGGACCTGTCGCGAGCCATTGAGGGGGACATTGACATCGGTAGGCGCCAGTCCCAGAGCCGCCTTGGGATCGGCTGGAACCGGAAGGTTGGAGACGGAAACAATCCGTGCCGTCGGGGCATTGTCCTCCGGCCAGATCGCGATGGGTCCCGTGATGGTGGCGACGCTATAGTCTAATGGGTGAACGGAGGGGTTGCTGACTCCGTACGTCTCCGCCTCAGTCCTGACGAATCCAGGACTGGTTCCCGTGCCTAGCGTCTGAATCAATCCCGAGCCTTCAATGCTCGAGGCAACGAGGCGAACCGCGCCTCCACTTCCCCCGCCCACTCCCGACACCGTACTCCCGTTGGCAAAAATGTTTCCATTCACCACAATCTTTCCGGTGGCCACGATGAGGATGGCACCGCCGCCGGCTCCTCCCCGGCCGCTTGAATTCGCCGCGGAACCTGAACCGCCGATGAGCTGCCGAATTTCTGGGTCCCCGTACGAGGGGCCTGCTTCGATACCATCCTGTCTTTTGTGGCTGGCGCCAGCGGAATTGCGATTGCCGCCACCCGGCCCCATGCCTCCACTACGCACTCCGATTTCGGTTCCGCCCCGAAATCCGCCAGGTCCCGGTTCCTGATAGTCGGCCGAAGCCGTATAGGCCGCGGCATTGAGATTGAGTGTCCCGGTGATGGTGACATCTCCGGAAACGAGCCATACAACGGGCGCTCGCGCAGAATTGTTCCTAAATCCCAGCTCTAGATTTCTCGATATGTTCACTGAGGAATATTTGAAAACGACGGCCCATTTGTTGGTATCGTAGACTCCCTTTGTTCCATCCCTTGGAATGCTGTCCCAAGTCCCGGGCAGTGACTCAGAGAGATCGATAACGCGATGGTCACTCACCAGGTTCAATTCCCCATCAACACCTGCGGCGGGAGTACCGGTTATTCCGGGAATGGTGATGGCTGCTGTGGCAGGCCAGCAGGCCAGCAGCAGCAGGGGGAGATGTTTCAGAATGCGGTGGATGGCGTTCATGACGGTGTGGTTCTTGAATTGGGGGAATTGGTAGCTGGCGAGGTGACGAGGCACTGATTGCGTCTTTGGAGCGTCGATGCGGGTGGGTGATGGGGGGGAGGGAATGGAGTCTGACGTCGTCTACGGGCGGTCATTCAGCCGCGGCGCGGACTTGGAGCGCCACGCGACCGGAGAGTGCGGAATCGAGGGTGGCCTGCCAGGTCGCCAAGGCACTCGTTCCGCCCGGGAGGAGCGCAGGCTTCAGCGAGGTTCGGTCACCTTGGGCCGGGGTGACGAACAACGTGACCGTGCCCGTGGTCGGGAAATTGCGGGTCTCGATGCGGACCTCGCGGGAACCATTGAAGGGGACATTCACATCCGTCGGGGCCAGGCCGAGATCGGATCGGGGATCGGGAGGGATCGGAAGGTTGGACACCGAGAGAATTCGGGCTCTTGGGCCGGTTTCCTCGGGCCAGATTCGTGCGGGGCCTGAAATCACCTCGGAGCTGATCCCGGGCGGATAGGCGGAAACGGAATTGGCCCCGAAAACCTCGGCTTCGGCGCGGATGAAGCCGGGGCTCCCAGCCAGATCTCCCGATCCTCCGCCTAGGACATTGATAAAACCGGTGCCGGTGAGCTCTGAAGCCACCAACCGAATCGATCCGCCGCTTCCACCTCCGCCGTAAATGCTGGAAGTCCCGCCAAAGGCATCAATCGATCCACCAAGGTGGATCCGTCCGGTGGCGACGATCAGGATTGCGCCACCACCTGCTCCTCCACCCCGGGTGCTTTCCCGATGGCTCCCTCCCCCGGACCCACCCAGCAATTGGGTTATTTCAGGGTCGCCATAGGACGGTCCGGAGTTTGCACTGGCATTGGTTCGGTAACTGCCTCCGCCGGGCGTGCTCGAACCTCCGATTGGATTCTGTCCTCGATTTCCCCCTCCGGGTCCCATGCCGCCGCTTCCAACCGGGGTAAAGTGTGAGCCACCCCTGAACCCTCCCGGCCCGGGCTCCGGGAATTGGCGAATCGATCCGTCTTCTCCGTAAAGGTTGATGTTTCCAGAGATGGTGACATCCCCGGTCACCAACCAAACCACAGGTGCCCGCGTCGCGTTGTTCCTGAATTTTATCGTGACGCCCGCCGGTATGTTCACCGACGAGTACTTGAAGACGACGCCCCACTTTTCAGGGTCGTACACCCCGGTCGTTCCGCTGGCAGGAGCACTGTCCCAGGCTCCGATGAGCGAGGTTGAAAGATCGATGATGGTGGTGGGTGATGTTGGCGCGAAATTGCCATCGATGCCGGCCACGGGTGTGCCGGAGATTCCAGGGATGCTGATGTCGGCCGCGATGCGCATGGAGGACAGCAGGGCGAGCAGCACGACCGAGGAAAATGGAGACGTTTGTTTCACGGAAATGTGGGACGTGGGAATGCTTCGGGTCGGGAGGCGGGAGCCTCCTGAAGACTGACAAAAGGTGCGGTCAACTCAAGGCGGTTCCTTCTGACAATGCGGGAATTGGCCCGGATTGTCCTGGGGAGGATCCCGGTATCGTGGATCCAACTTCCCGGGGTTTCCTAAGGATTCCTTCGATGGAGGTGACGCACCGCGGTGCGCCTCCCTGCGTCAATGGTTTAGGATCTCGACGCCCGCGGGGACCTTGGTGTCGTTGCCTGCGGTCCGTTCGCCTTGTGAACGGAGTGGAGCCACGACCTGCATGCCGCGACGCGGCACTCCGGCGGTCTGGATCATGAGTGCGTGGCCCCTGGTCACCAGGGCCGCGACTTCCGGCTCGGCGGCGTCGCAGGCACGGTGATGAATCCGCAGCGCTCTCGAGTCCGAGGCCGACGGCTACAGGCGGAGATGCGACCAGAGGGTGGCGGGATCCATGCGCAGCCCGATGTAGAAAGGACCGAATTCGCCGTACCGCGCGCTGACTTCGTCGAAGCGCATTTCGTACACGATCTCCTTCACGGCATCGAGTTGGTGGGCGAAAAGGGTGACGCCCCATTCCCAGTCGTCGAGCCCGGTGGACCCGGTGATCAGTTGCGAGATGCGTCCGCTGTATTTGCGTCCGGTCCGGGCATGACCGGCCATCAGCTTCTTTCGCGTCTCAAAATCGAGGGAGTACCAGTTGTCGCCCCCGGAGCGCTTCTTGTTCATCGGATAGAAGCAAAGGATCTCCCAGTCGGGCAGTTCGGGGTAGAGGCGGTAATGCTGGTATTCCGCATTGCGCTTCTGGGCGGCCGCGAAGCGTTCCTCAAATTGCGGATGTCCAGGCACCACGCCATCCCGCGCCAGGATCCCCTTCAGGTCGTCATCGGTGGCGACGTATTCGGGCAGTTCGGTGACGCTCAGGTAGGTGTACACCGGTTGCAGGGTGCCGGGCGGGAAGGCGAGTTCCACGTCGCGCTGAAGCGCGCTCAACTGCTGAAGTTCCGGTGCGAGGATCATGAAGGCCAGGTCGGCCTTTCCGCCGACGCCGGCGAACGCCATCACCCGGGGAGCCGCGGGGCCGGGATGGGCGGCGCACACGCGCTCCAATGCGGCGAGGGCGCTGGCGGACGCCTCCGCGGATAGTGATGTCCAGCGCGCACGGTCCATCCGGAAAAAGAGATGGGCGACGTGGACGCCCTGGGTGAGCTTGACGGAAGGGAGGGGCATGGATCGGAGGACTGGGTTTATTCGACGGCGAGGGCGTATTCGAGCAATTGCGGCAACTGTTCCAGGATGGCGGAATTGGCGGCCACGAGGCGCGCACCGGCGGCGACGGCATCGTCCTGGAGTTTTCGGTTCGACTGGGGCGTGAAGCCGATGACGGGCACGTGGGCCAGGGCGGGGTCGCGCTTCAACTCCTGGATCACTCCGCAGAAGTCACCATGACGCAGTGACAATTCGGCGACCAGGAGCATGGCCTTTTCGCGACGCACCAGGTCCACGACGTTTGCCGCCACGGTCACCGTGTGCACCCGCCAGCCGAGGTCGGTCAGCCGATTGGCGATCTGGCTGCCGGGCAGGAGGGATTCGTGAAAGACAATGGCCAACGGTTTGGTCACGGCGAAGGGTGGTCCGGGCGGATTCTGAATTCACGAATTTTCCGGCGATCGTTCCATGCCCGCGTCCGCGTCCCGGTTTCTCGCTGTGTCCCGCCGCGGAAACGGCTATCGTTTCCGCGTGTTCCGACCGTGCATCGATCTCCGGGAGGGAAAAGTGGTCCAGATTGTCGGGGGGACGCTGTCGGACTCCGGCTTTGGCGTCCGGACCCACTTTGTCGCCTCCCATCCGCCGGCGTGGTTTGCGGCGCGGTATCGCGCCGATAATCTCCGCGGCGGACATGTGATCGCCCTCGGGCCCGGCAACGAAGCCGCGGCGCGCGAGGCGCTCGGAGCCTGGCCGGGCGGGCTCCAATACGGAGGCGGCGTGACGTCGGCCAACGCCCCGGCCTGGCTCGATGCCGGGGCGGAGCGGGTGATCGTCACCTCCTGGGTGTTTCGAGAGGGCGCCCTGGACGCGGAGCGTCTGGCGGAATTGGTGACGACGGTGGGGCGCGAGCGTCTGGTCCTGGACCTGAGCTGCCGGAAGCGCGGGGACGATTATTTTGTGGTGACCGACCGATGGCAGAAGTTCACCGAACTGCGGCTGGGTCCGGAGGTCTTTGCCCGGCTGGCGGCCTCCTGCTCCGAATTCCTCGTCCATGCCGTGGACGTCGAGGGATTGTGCCACGGCATCGACGGGAATCTGGTGTCGGACCTCGCCGCGTGGTCTCCCGTACCGGTCACCTACGCAGGCGGCGCCCGATCGCTGGAGGATCTGGAGCGCGTCGAGGAACTCGGGGGAGGGCGTGTCGATCTGACGATCGGAAGCGCCCTCGATTTGTTTGGCGGGACGGGCGTGCGCTACGTGGACGCGGTCGCGTTCAACCGCTCGCGTCCGCAGCGTCCGCGCGTCTGAGACCGAACCGCGCCTTCCGGACAGGGGAGGCGGCAGATCCCGTCACACGGTGAGGATTTCCTTCTCCTTGTGGGCGAGATGCTGGTCGAGTTTCGCGATGTACTGGTCGGTGAGCTTCTGCACTTCGCCCTCGGCGGTCTTGACCTCGTCCTCGGAAACGCCGCCATCGGCCTTCACCTTCTTCAATCCCTCCAGGGCCTGACGTCGCTCATTGCGGAGGGCGACCCGGCTGTCCTCGGACATCTTCTTGCAGATCTTCACGAACTCCTGGCGGCGTTCCGTGCTGAGATCGGGCAGGACGATGCGGATGAACTTGCCCTGGGTGGCGGGGTTGAGGCCGAGATTCGCGGCCTGGATGCCCTTCTCGATGGCCTTGACGTTGCTTTGGTCAAACGGGGTCACCATCAGCATCCGGGATTCCGGTGCGGAAATGGTGGCCAGCTCCTTGAGGCGCATGTGGGAGCCGTAGGCTTCGATCATCACGTTTTCGATGAGGGAAGGGGATGCCTTGCCGGTCCGGACGCCGGCGAACTGGTGGACCAGATGCTCCTCGGTCTTGAGCATCTTCTCCTCCGTTTCGAGCAGGATGTCGTCAATGGTCATGGAAAAAGGGGGGTGGGAAGGGAACGGTTTAGTCGCTGACGAGGGTTCCGACCGGCTTTCCAGTCACCACCCGCAGCAGGTTGTGGGGTTTGAAGAAGTCGAAGACAATGATCGGCATCTTGTTGTCGCGGCACAGCGCGAACGCCGCAGAATCCATCACCTTGAGATCCTGCCGAAGGGCGTCGTCATAGCTCAGGCGGGTGTAGCGGACGGCATCCGGGAATTTCTTGGGGTCCTTGTTGTACACGCCGTCCACCTTGGTTGCCTTGAGGACGACCTCGGCGTTCATTTCATTGGCACGGAGGGCGGCGGCGGTGTCGGTTGAGAAATAGGGATTCCCGGTGCCGGCGGCAAAGATCACCACGCGCCCCTTCTCGAGATGGCGGATGGCTCGGCGGCGGATGAACGGCTCGGCGATGGCCGTCATGGTGATGGCGCTGAGGACGCGCGTATGGACGTCCTGCTTTTCGAGGGCATCCTGCAGGGCCAGGGCGTTGATGACGGTGGCCAGCATGCCCATGTAGTCCCCGGTGGCGCGTTCGATGCCCTTTTCGCTGCCGGCGATGCCTCGGAAGATGTTGCCGCCCCCGACGACGATCACGACCTCGACGCCCAGTTTCCGCACCTCGGCGACCTGGGACGCCATGTCGTGGACGGACTCCGGATCAATACCGGAGCCCTGGGGGCCTCCCAGAGCCTCGCCGCTGAGTTTCAGCAGGATGCGTTGGAAACGGGCGGCGCGCTTGGGCTGGGATTTTTTTTGCATCGGCGGTGGGCGTTGTATCAGTCGCCGCACCGCGGGTCAAACGGGCTGCGGAATGGGGGTGCGAGATGGGGAGCAGCCTGAAGGCTGGACTACGAACGGGCGGAGCGTTGGTAGTGCAGGCTTCAGCCTGTCGGGTGGGATTCGGAATGACGCAGGGGGTGGGGAAGCAGCCTGAAGGCCGGACTACGAACGGGTGGAGCGTTGGTAGTGCAGGCTTCAGCCTGTCGGGTGGGGTGCGGAATGACGCAGGGGGTGGGGAAGCAGCCTGAAGGCTGGACTACGAACGGGCGGAGCGTTGGTAGTGCAGGCTTCAGCCTGTCGGTATTGGAGAGGCTCCGGCCCGTTCAATCCTTCCCCGGCTTGAGCACCCGGAAACCCGGCTGGCCGTCCCGGACGACCTGGAGGAGAATCCCCTTGCTGAGGGCGGCTTCTCCCAAGATCTCCTGGAATTGGTCGGGAGACTCGACGCTCTGGTGGTTGACCTCCGTGACCACATCCCCGGGGCGGAGATCCTGGCCCGCGGCCGGACTGTCCGGCGAAATCGACTGGATGATGACTCCGGATTCCACCTCCTGCTTCCTGGCCACCTCAGGCGAAAGACGATCCACGTGGATGCCGTAGTCCTCCGGAGAATCGCCTGCGGGACGCCGCGGCATGAAGCCCGCAATGCGGTCGCCGGCTTCCGGCAGCGCCTGGGGTTGGACCTTCACCTTGAGGGATTCCGCCGCCCGCCGGACGTCCAGGACCACCGTGGAGCCCGGCCGCTTGCGGGAGACCACGGCCCTGAGCTGCGCGGGATCCGCCACCGGGTGTCCATCCACCGAGGTGATGACGTCCCCGGGCTTGAGTGCCGGTTCCGCATGGCTGGCCGGACCATTCCGGGAGATTGCGTCAACGACGACGCCTTCCTTCAGGTCGGCCAGGGTCTTTCGGAGTGATGCCCGGTCCCGGAGGGAGTCGATTTGGAGTCCGAGCCAGGAGCGCACGAACCGGCCATCCTCAATCAACCGGGTGGCAATTTCCCGGGCGAGATTGGACGGAATGGCGAACCCGATGCCGGAGTTGAGTCCGCGGATCATCGAATTGATGCCGATGACGCGACCCTCGATGTCCACCAGCGGGCCGCCCGAATTGCCCGGATTGATGTTCGCGTCGGTTTGGATGAAGTCCTGGTCGAACATCCCGCCCATCAGGTTGCTGCGTCCCTTGGCGCTGACGTGGCCATAGCTGACGCTGTAGTCGAGTCGGTAGGGAGCCCCGATGGCGATGGCGAATTCGCCGACGCGGACCTGGTCGGAGTCGGCGAACCTCACGGTGGGAAGATTCGCCGGCGGATTTTGAATCCGGAGGACGGCCAGATCGGAATCCCGATCGGTTCCCTTCACATCGACGTCAAACTGGCGTCCATCCTTGAGCCGGACGCGCAGGCGTTTGGAACCCTCCACCACGTGATGGTTGGTGAGAATGTCGCCCTCCTTGCTGAGGATCATGCCCGAGCCCTGTCCGTTGAACTCCTCCCCGGCATCCGGAGGGCGCTGTTCCCGGCGCTTCTCGAGTTCCTTGCGGAACTGGTCCCGATACTCCTTGGGGAGCAGGTTCAGCCAGGGATTTGCCTGTCCGGGGTCTCCGTCCACGTCCTCCGGTTCCTGCGCGACGTCGATGATCACGACCGCGGGGGAAACTGAATCCGCCACGGCGACGAAGGCCTCGTTCAGTTGGCGGGCGAGGTCCAGGGCCTTGGAGGCATCCGAGGCGCGCAGAGCCAGGGAGGGCGTGAGGAGGAGCGCGAGGAGAACCACGCGGGCGGCACGGTGCCGGACGTCAACGATCATGGTCGGAGACTAAGGTGACCCGACGGGGCCGCAACTCCGGGAAACGCCGCGCGCTCAGGAACCGGCGAGGGCATTGCCCACCAGTTGCCGGGCTTCCTCCACCAGGGTTTGAAGGTGGGTCTCACTCCGGAAACTCTCGGCGTAGATCTTGTAAATGTTCTCGGTGCCCGAGGGCCGGGCCGCGAACCACCCGGCGGCGGTGGTCACCTTCAAGCCTCCGATCGGTGCATCGTTCCCGGGAGCGCGGGTGAGTTTCGCGGTGATGGGTTCGCCGGCGAGACGATCCTCGCGCACATCCTGGGGCGAGAGTTTCTGGAGGCGCGCCTTTTGCGCCGGCGTGGCGGCCGCGTCAATCCGGGTGTAGTACGGCGTGCCGAATTCGGAGGCGAGATCCCGGAAATGAAGTCCCGGGTCCCGCCCGGTGACCGCAGTGATTTCGGCGGCCAGTAGGTTCAGGATGGGGCCGTCCTTGTCCGTGGACCACGCGGTTCCGTCCAGACGCAGGAAACTGGCGCCGGCACTCTCCTCGCCACCAAAGCACACCGAGCCGTCAAACAGACCCGGCGTAAACCACTTGAATCCCACCGGCACCTCCCACAGCCGTCGCCCCAGCCTGTTCACCACGTGATCGATCATGCCGCTGCTCACCAGCGTTTTCCCGACCGCCGCCTTCGCGGACCAGCCCGGCCGGTTCGTCAGAAGATATCCGATGGCCACCGCCAGGTAGTGGTTGGGGTTCATCAATCCCGCGGATGGCGTGACAATGCCATGGCGGTCGGAGTCGGGATCGTTGGCAAAGGCGACCTGGAAGCGGTCCTTCAATCCCACGAGCGCCGCCATGGCGTAGGGACTGGAGCAATCCATGCGGATCTTGCCGTCGTGATCCACGGACATGAATGCGAACTGGGGATCCAGCCGGGGATTCACCACCTCGATCTGGAGTCCGTAGGTGGCGTTGATGGGTTCCCAGTAGGGCAGGGCGGCGCCACCGAGCGGATCGACGCCGAGTTTGAGGCCGGCGGACCGGATGGCATCCATCTGGACCACGTTCTTCAAGTCCTGGACATAGGACAGGATGAAATCCTCCTGCCGGGTGGAGGCCGCCCTCAGCGCCTGTGCGAACGGCAGACGCTTCACGTCGCGATTGCCGGCGGCGAGGTGTTCGTTGGCGCGATCCTGCACCCACCGGGTGACCTCGGTGTCCGCCGGGCCGCCGTTGGTCGGGTTGTATTTGAAGCCGCCGTCGTCGGGGGGGTTGTGCGACGGTGTAATGACGATGCCGTCGGCCAGGCCCGCGGTTTTGCCGCGGTTGTGGACCAGGATGGCGCGGGAGATGACCGGGGTGGGCGTGACGCCGTCCCCGGACTGGATCACGGCGGTGACGTTGTTGGCGGCGAGCACCTCCAGCGCGGTCCGCTGCGCGGGGGCGGACAGCGCATGGGTATCCTTGCCCATGTAGAGCGGCCCCGTGGTGCCCTGGCGGTGGCGGTATTCGCAGATCGCCTGGGTGATGGCCAGGATGTGGGCCTCGGTGAAGGTGCCGTTGCGGGACGTGCCGCGGTGTCCGCTGGTGCCGAAACTGACGCGCTGGTTGGGATCCGACGGATCCGGGCGCTGTTCCAGGTAATCGCGTTCCAGTCGGGCGAGATCAACCAGCAGTTCGCGGGGCGCGGGTTTTCCGGCGAGCGGGGAGAGAGGCATGGCAGCGAGTAAAATGGGATCGATCGAGACGGGCGGAGAATGCGGGAGATTGCTCCCGGCTTGAAGCGGATTTGCGGCAGGCACCCTCCGGCCCAGGGCGAAGCGGACGTGCTACCCGGAGGCCAGGCTGAAGCCTGCACGACGAGCGTTCGTTCGTAGTCCAGCCTTCAGGCTGCTCCCCCTGGCCGGGAGTGTTGCCGCAGTCTTATCCGGCGGGCGCGGTGACGCTGGGTTGCCGCGAGTGGTCGATCCGGAACGGCTGGCGTTTCCAGTAGGTCAGGGAACGCCAGAGCCATTCGAAGGGGCCGAAACGAAAATGGCGAAGCCAAAGGGGACTCACGATGAGCTGGAAGATCCAGAGGGCGGCCACCACATAGTAAAGTTGGTGGCGCTCCAGACGTCCGTAGAGGGCGAAGCCGTATCCGGTGAAGAGAAAAGCGCACACGACGGAATGGAACAGGTAGTTGGAAAGCGCCATCCGGCCCACGGCGGCGAGGCGGTTGGTGAGCCAGCGGAGGGTCCCCGTCTTGCAGAGGAGAAGGAGGAGTCCCATGTAGCCGGTGGTCACCGCGTAACGACTCACCTGGTAGAGGCTCCCGCACTGGAGTTGCACCACCGGATCGAAGTGGTGCTGGACGTTGGTCCAGGCCGTGTAGCCGGTGATCGGAATTCCAACCAGGAAGCCGGTGGCGGCCATCACCCCGTAGAATCGCGTGGAACGTTCCCCGCTGAGAATGCCCAATTTGAAGAGTCCCATGCCGATCATCATCATGCCCCACATGTCGAACATGAACGGGTGATACACCGGGATGCTGTCGTAGTGCAGTCGGACGGCGCCCCGGGCCTGGATGACCTGCCACGGGCTGCCCCGCCACTCCTTCGCATCCTCCTCCAGTTTCTCCGGAGTTGGATTGCGGCTCTTCCGGAAGGTTTCCCACTCCACCTTGGCGTCCTGTTCCGTTTCGTTCAGGGCTTCGCCGCGGGCCTCTTTGGCGACGGCGGCCTGGCCATCGGTGATCATGTCCCGCTTGTAGGACGCATCGATCAGCGAGAACCCCGACAGCAGCAGCAGGGAAAGGGTGCCCAGCAGGATCAACCCTTTCGGACGCAGGTGCCGGAACGAATAGAGGAAGAGGCCGCACACCGCGTAGGGGTAGAGAACCTCGCCGTGCCAGAGCAGAAAGCTGTGGACGACGCCGAAGAGAAACAGCCACAAGGTCCGTCGGAAATAGATGTCCGCCCCGTCGAGACGATGGTCAAGACGCGACGTCAGGAGGATGGCGCTCGCTCCGAAGACGAGGGAGAACAGGCAGCGCATCTTGCCCTCGGCGAGGATGTGCAAGACCACCCAGACCCCGAGATTGGCACCGGTCGCGCCCCCGGCGGAGGTCGGGTTGTCATAGGACTCAAAGTAGAGCCCAAAAATGACGATGTTCATCAGAAGGATGCCGAGCAGGGCGAATCCGCGGAGGACATCGAGCGCCTGGAGGCGTTGGGATCCGTCCGTGGGTGCCGGAGGCGGGGACCCATCGGTGTCGATGGCAGTGCCTTTCATCGTGGGATCCTTCGAGAGGGGCATGCGCGAACCGGGTTGCCTTCCCTCGAATCTCAGGGGCGGGTGTTCAGTTGGTTGGAAGTCGTGATCGCGACGTTGTACACGCTGACGGCAAGGTCGAGCGCGGCCCGGTAGTTGGTGAAGGAATCCCGGGTTTCGATGTCCTCAAAGGTGAACCGGGTTCCGGTCGGATCGGTGGACCACCGCCCCCAGGTTCTTCCGGCGAGGGCCAGGAATTCCTCCATCGGTGACGCCATTTCGATGAGGGAGGAGAGGACACTGCTGAGGGCGGTCCGGGACGGCTGCGTTCGTTGGCGGTAGGTCCGGACCATGACCCGCACCAGCACCGGATCCGCGCCCGCGTTGAGCAATTGCTGGGTCATCTCGGGGAATGGGTCCAGAAGTCCATTGCGCAGCTCCTTGATTTCGCCGGCCAACTCGCGGGTCTTCGCGATGCGTGCATTGATGTCGACGGAACCGTTCAGGGTCCCGAGGTCGGCCAGCCTGAGAAGCTCGCCGGCCTTGGCGTTCATGGTCTCGATCCGCTGTTGATGCGCCGTGTCAAAGGCCGCCTGAACCTCCCGGATCCGTTCCATTTCCGGTGACGGGGAGTCCGCGTCCTGGTTTGCGATGGGAGGCGGAGGTGGTCGGAGGGGCGCGGGAACGGGTTCCCCCTCGGACAGCAGTGCTTCCAACTGGGACTCCGGGATGCTCGCCCAATCGGCAACGGACTCGATGGTCCGGCGATCCAGCCGGGCTAGGACGACACCGTTGGCGACAAAGGAGAGGGAATGGATGAGGCCCGCGGCCTCGATGAGGGTGCAGCGGGCGGCCTTTGCCATGGTGTGGATTGTCGCGCGGACCGGCAGAATCGCCACCACCTCGAACTCAACGAACCGTTCAACGCGCACGTCGACCACCGTGCCGGGCGGCAGGCATTTTCCGGCGATCAGGGCCAGGGATTGGCTCAAACTGACCCCGGGGTCGCAGAGGGCGTACGCCAATTCGCCCCCCGCCGCCTGGATCACCTCGGAACGGAACCGTTCGGACTGGTGTCGGGCGTCCTCCAGGGCGGACAGTTCACGATCCGAACGGGCGCGGGCCCGCATCAAGTTCTGTGAGGAGATCCACTCCGAGTGACGCTCCTGTTCCGATCGGATCCGTGAGGCGTTTTTTCCGGTGATCACCCACAGGACCAGGAGGGCCGTCACCAGGGTGAGGGTGATGGGGAGGGCGCGGGTGGAGCCATTCATTTCAGATCGGGATGAGTGGCGGGATTCGGGGGCCCGGGGCGGTTCCCAGTGCGGGGACTCGTCGCGGGTCAGAATTGAAGAGGAGTGTTGGGATCCTTTGGGTCACCGGTGGGTCCGAGGGAGGGGTTGATCGTCAGGGCGTTGAATCCGTCAAACTCCACCGACATCCGTCGCAGCAGTTCACTCAGGGGAAGCCGGCGCCAGTCGCCGATGGCCCGGGCCCCGGCGGCATCGAGGCTCATGCGATACAGCTTGTCCATGACCATGGACGAGCGGGACATGATTTCCCGGCGTTCGGATTCTGTGGCTTCGGAGGGGACGATTCCGCGCTGCACCGCGTGGTTGCAGGAGACCTGGATCTTGGCGATGCCGCGGGTGCCGCAGGAGTCGAAAAGATCCCGCAGGACCCGGGCCGAGATTTCCTCCACTTCCCGGCGCATGGACTCATTGGACTTGTGCTTGGTGACGGCACCGGTTTCTTCGGAGGCCAGGGCGGACATCTTGAAGGCCACCCGGACCACGAACTGATCGCCGCTCGGCACGACCTCCACCCGGGATCCCGGAGGGGAGGAGAGCCGTCCCACTTCGGTGAGCGCCTCGCGGGCGGAGACCCGGGGATCGGCGCCCAGACGGGACATGCGCAGCAGATTGGTCTCGAACACGGTGGTGGCCAGAGCCGGATCGTGCGCGAGACGCCGCTCCCACTCGGCGTTTCGGGCACGCGCCCCAACCTTCCCTTGGATGAATTCCGTGTCGGCGAGCAGCTTTTTGTGGGCGGCTTCCGCGGCGGAGGCCCGTTCCTGGATCGCAGCGGCGAGGGAGGCATCTTCGGCCGCCTGCTGTTCCTCCAGGGCGCTTCGTTCCGCGGCATGCTGGCGGGTTAGCCGTGAATACTGCCATTCTCCCCGCACCCAGAATGCGACAAGGATCAATCCGAGAGCCGGAAGGAGCAGCCGGGGGGAGCGTGATGGCTTTTCGGGGGGACTGGTATCCGGACCCCATCGGGCCGCGCCGCACCGACGGCAGACGGGGGTGAGCATCTCCACCAGGGCGCTGCATCGGAGGCACCGCTTGTACGTCATGGGGGAGGTTGGATCGGATTGGGTTGCCGGTCCCCGGGGGCCTGGGCGGCATCCTCGGGGTGGTCCGGGACGGATCGGGTCAACCCGGACCCACGTACTTGAACGCGGAACGCCGGACGGGCGCAATAGCCGAGCTTTGGAAACTGTGCTCGGTCCGTGGCACCGCCGGAGGACCAGGAGAGCAGACATTCGGGTACCCTCCGCTTCCACCGTCTTCCCCCGTCCATTCCGAGGGTGCCATCGCGTGTTTGCGGCGTGCCGCTTGGACTTGGATCGCCGGATCCCTCCGTTTCAGCGTCGCCGGGTAAAGGTCAGCTCGCCGACCCAGCGTGTGTTGTAGCGGGTGTGCAGGACATCGCTCGGGAACACGGGGCGCACCTCGACGCCGTGGAGCTGGTCATTCATGCCGTGCCACGGGAGCGGTTCAATGGTGGTTCCGCGGGCCACATGATAGTCGGCGTCCTTGTCCCAGCCGGAGGTCTCGAGGAAGTAGTCGCGTTCCATTCCCTGCTTCCGCACCGGCAGATTTCCGGCTGGGAAGCGAAGGGTTAGTTCATCCCCTCCCGCAATGACGGCGAGACCGTTGTCCCGTTCCGCGATCAGTTCATCGACCGGACCGTATCGGGTGGCCCATCCGGAGGGCGTGATCCGCCAGGGCGGAGCAGAGTTCACCCGGGCGGGATCGGGCGTCAGCGGGTCCGTCCAGGGGCGGTTCTCGAACTCGCTGTAGCCGCGCCAGTGGAGATCGGAGGTCGCCGGGCGGACCGCGATGCCTTCGAGGGGGCTGGATTCGGTGAAGAGCGCGATGCGGTCCCAGTGAATCTCGAAGGCCTGGGTCAGGCGGAGGCGGCGGGCTCCGGGCGGAGTCTTTCCGGTGAGGTCCACCACGATGGATTTTGTCTTGCCGGCCGGAGCGCCGACGGTGACGTCCACAGGCTTCCAGCCCTGCGGGGTTTCCGCCTCGAGCACCGGGAAGGGGAAGGGGAACTCCGGATTGTGGGCACCTCCGACATTGGCCATGCCGCCGCCGAAGCGCAGCCAGCCGGTCAGCGCGAGCACCTGGGGTCGTCCCTGGGGCTGGTCGCCGAAGTCGAGGATCACGGAATACGGTTCCGCCAGGCCGCGATATTGGGGGCCGCGAAGCCGGAGCGGGGAAACCCGCACGCCGTCGATTTCAGCGAGGGCGGCCGTGACGTCCTCCGGCGCATCCGAGGCCGACCCCGCACGTTCGGCGCGACGGAGGGGGACCCGGCCGCCGAGTTGGACCAGACCGGACTTGGGGAACGGTCGGCCGGGAACCAGTTTCCCCGTGGAGAACACCTCCGTTCCGGCGGGGTGATCGGCGACGACGAGGCGCGCGGAATCGAGGTAGAGGATTTCTCGAAGTTCCTCGGTCAGGCGGACCTCGTAGGACCCGTCGCGGGGAGCGAAGTCCCGGTCGTCGCCGATGCGTACGAGTTCGTCGGGGTCCGCCTCGATGTAGTGGCCGGGCGCGGCGGGGAGTCCGACGGGGGCGGCTCCGAGCAGGTCGGTGATGAAGCGGGCGCGGGTGCCATCCCAGGCGTAAAGGTACGGGCAGGATCCGGTGGGAAGGACCAATTCGAACACCGTGAGGGGCTGCCGGCATTCGGCCTTCACCTCGGTGGTGTCCAGCTTGGTGTCGAACCACCGGGTGCTCACCAGGTCGAGTTGGGAGTGTTTGCCGATGCCGATTTCAACCGGGAGTTGCTGCACCGTCCGCAGGGCGTGCCACCCAGCGGCGGCCAGTTCCACCTTCACCCCGAGGGCGCTGGCGTTGGAGCGGTTTCCCAGCAGGTGAAGCGTCAGCAGTCCGTTGGCGTTGGCGCCGTCGTTCCGGAGGAGTTTCAATCCCTCGCCCGCCACCTCCACGATCCAGTCGAGGTCGCAATCGCCATCGAAGTCGGCCGCGACGAGGTCGAGAATCCGTTTGCCCCGGAACGGGGCCAGTCCGAGGACTTCCGTGGATTCCTCGAATCCGATGCTCCCCTTGTTCCTCCAGACGTGGAGCCCATCGTCGCCCCAGGCGACGACGTCGAGCCATCCGTCGTTGTCGTAATCGAGGGCTCGGACGCGCTGGATGCGGTTGCCCCGGGCGGCCAGCCGCCGGGGCTCCTTCAAGCCTCCAAACCGGAGTTCGACGGCCCCTTCCGTGGCCAGCGCGACGTCCACCCGGAGGTCATTGTTGAAGTCGCCTGTTCCCAGGCCCCGGGCCGACGGCCAGTCGATGGGTTGATTGGTGGCGCTGAGTCCGCCGCCCCGGATGTTGAGCAGGACGTACGGGGGCAGGTTGCTGCGCGTCAGCAGCACATCCGGCAGGTCGTCGCTGTTGAGATCATCAATAGTGATCTGGGTCACGTCGGTGACGGCGAGCGGATCGGGCGCGCCGGCGGGCGGGCGTCGTTCCCGGAAGACCCCGGTGCCGAGATTGGTGAATCCGCGCAGCCGGCCGTCGGGATCCGCGAGGAGGAGTCCCAGCTTTCCGGTGAAATCGAGATCGGCGAGCGCACCGGCGCGGCCTGCCGCCTTCGCCTGGCGAAGTCCGGAGTAGGGAGTGGCGTCGGTGAAGTTGCCATTGGTGGCGAAGCGGAGCAGGGACAGGCCCTCCGGGGTGATGACCAGGGCGTCCTCGTAGCGGTCATTCTGGACATCCCCGACGAGAGTCTGTGCGGGATGGTCCGCACCCGTGAGCGGCGTGGGGTCCGCGGCCGCGGTGAAGACTCCGTTGGAATTCAGAAGGACCCGGGCGCCCGCCGGGGAGACGAGGAAAAGGTCATTCGCGCCGCGGCGGTTGATGTCCAGAAGGGCGACGGGGCCGCGCAACGTTCCGCCGGCACCGCCGAAGGCGCGGTCGGTGTCGTCCACGAATCGGACCGGAACGCCGGGGGACGCGGGCTGTTCGAGGGAGAACGGAACCCGGATCGCCGTATACTTGCTGCGCTCGTACAGGGCCGGGTTGTCGGCATTGCCCACCTTGCCGGCATTGATCCTTTGGTGCTCGGCGAGGGCCGCCTGGGCTTCCTCGCGTTGTCCCAACCGGAGCAGTGCCTGGGACAGCAGATAGTTGGCGGCGGGATGGTTGGTTTCGAACTGGAGCACCTCCCGGAACTGGCCTGCGGCGTCCTCCGGCTTGCCCCAGCCCAGGAATGCCCGGCCGAGTTGGAAGCTGACCGGGTTTTCGGTGGGATCCGCGGACTTGGCCTCGGACAGCGCCTGGACGGCATTGGAGAACTGGTTTTGACGGAGGAGCGCGCAGCCCAGCACGTAAAGTGCGGCGGCATTGCCCGGTTCGTAGCGCAAGGCCTCCAACGCCTCGGCGGCCGCGGGTGCGGGCTGGCCGGCCAGCAGCAGCGCATTCGCCAGATTCAGGCGGGCGTCCGGATTGGCCGGATTCAACAGGAGTCCGCGTTGAAATGCGTCAACCGCCTTGGCGGGTTCCCCCCGTTCGTAAAGGGTCCTGCCGGTCGCCATGATCCCGGAGAAGGCGGCGTCCGGATTATCGCCCCGTCCGCTTCGACCGGACATCCACCAAACCCCGGCGGCGATGGCAGCGACGAAGAGGATCACTGCCAGGACGTAAACCACGCCCGACCCGCCGCCCTTCGCTGCGCGTTGATCCATAGTTGGCCGAACCGTAGGTCAACCCGGCCGCCCGCTTGCGATGAATTTGGGGCGAAAATGGGGCGGCCCGCTGGCCGTGGAGAGGAGCCCCGGAAAGAGTCCCCTTAGCGGGCCGTTTGGAACGAGGGGGTGGAACGGGGAATGGGAAGGGATGAACCCGCGGTTGCGCCCCCCTCCGATCCGGTCTCCGGTGCCTCCAGGAACTCCAGTTCCCGGAATCCGTGTCGGGTCTGGTATTGCTCCCGGACCGGGGTTCCCCCCGGACCCGGGTACTTCACAGTGAAACGCATGGGGCTGCCGTGTCGCTCCGGGAGATAGTCATAGCGAATCCAGTGGCGCCCATCGACATCGCCCGGCCCCGGGTCGTGTTCCAGAAAGGCGGGCAACCCGTCGAGGTCGAGTTCGACCTGCCCGGGAGACGCCCCGTTGAATTCCACACACAGGATGACCGGCGTCCCCTGCGGCAAACGGGAGTCCACTTCGGCGTGAAACGGTCCGAGCACCCGGCGGAAATCGACGCCGGCACCAAATCGCTGCAGGAGGCGCACGTCGGCGATCCCGACCCGCCGGTCCGGATCGGGAATCTGCAACAGGGGTACGCGCCCGTTCGCGACGGGGGTGGGCTGCTTCCTGGGTTCGGGACGGATCCGCGTGGCCCGGTCACGGGAGTGGGCGCGGACACCCATCTGTGTCGTCCTGAGCTGACGGGACAAAAAGTAACCCACTGCTCCAAATGAGACCGTGAGAATCGACACGAGGAGAACGCCCCCTGACCCGGTCAACCAGCCGGGGTCGGGCGGGGAAATGCCCGACATCACGGGGAGATCGGGAAGCCCCGGCGTTCCGGAAACCCACGCCAACAAGACATGCAACCCCATTCGGTCCATTCCAGCACGCCCGGTGCCGGGAGCGTTTCTCCAGGAACGGTATCACTGCGGAACGGAACTGCCTTGCGCCTGTATTAGGCGACTGATTGCAGGATGATTTCCGCGGCCCCTCCATTCCGTCGCCCGAGGGAACTCCGCGGTCAGGCGACCGCGAGGGCTGCGGCGCGGGACAATCGTGCAGCGACGCGGTCGCGGCCCAGGACTTCCAGAAGGTGGTAGAGGCTCGGCCCCACCAGTCGCCCCGTGCAGGCAAGCCGGCAGGGCTGGACCAGGGCGCCGGCCTTGATTCCCAGTTCCGTCGCCAGTTGCTTGAGTGCGGCCTCCAGGGTGGCGGCGGAGAATTCGGGTACTGCGGCAAAAGCAGCCGCGAGTCGCTCGATCAGGGGGCGTGCGGCGGGGACCAGCGTCTTGGCGCGGGCCTCGGAATCCAGCACCAGGGCGGCATCCTCCGCGAAGAAGAAATCCGTCCAGAGGGGCAGCTCGGAAAACAGCTTTCCCTTCTCCTGTGAGGTCAGCAGGGCCGCGCGGACGTAGGCCGGATCGTGGCCGCCGGTTTCGATGCCTGCGCGGCGGAGATACTCGACACCCAGGGACACATACGCGTCGGGATCCATCCGGCGGGTGTGTTCAAAGTGCAGCGCGGTCAGCTTCTTGACGTCGAATCGGGCCGGGCTGCGGTTGATGCGGTCGAGTCCGAAGCGGGTGATGATCTCCGGGGTCCGCAGCAGCTCCTGACCGTCGGCGGGCGACCATCCGAGCAGGGACAGATAGTTGACCACGGCCTCGGGCAGGAAGCCTTCGTCCTGGTACCCGGTGACCACCGCGCCGCGGTCCCGCTTGCTCATCTTGGAACCGTCCTCATTCAGGATCAGGGGAAGGTGCCCGTATTCCGGGGCGGGCACTCCAAAGGCCCGGAAAAGGGCGATGTGCTTGGCGGTGTTGGTGAGGTGATCGTCGCCACGGATCACGTGGGTGATCCCCATTTCGAGGTCGTCCACGACGTTCACGAAATGGAAGACCGGCTGGCCATCGCTGCGCCACAGCACCCAATCCGGGTCCTGTTCCTCACGGTCGGTCAGTGGACGCAACACGTCGCCGACAATCCGGTCGGGAATCGTGATGGGCTCGCGGGTCATGCGGAAGTACACCGCGCCGTCGCGGTCATAGGCCAGGCCGCGGTCGCGCAGCTCCTGGAGCCGGCGCCGGTAAAGGTCGCCCCGGCGGCTCTGGAAATAGGGGCCCCGGTCTCCCCGGCTCGGGCCGTCGGCGTCCGCGGACTCCGGGCCCTCGTCCCAGTCGAGTCCCAGCCAGCGAAGTCCCTGGAAGATCACCTCGACGGCCGCCTGCGTATTGCGGGCGGTGTCGGTGTCCTCAATCCGCAGGACGAAGGTGCCGCCGTGGTGGCGGGCGTAGAGCCAGTTGAAAAGGGCGGTGCGGGCCCCGCCGATGTGCAGGTAGCCCGTCGGGGAAGGCGCGAAGCGAACGCGAACCGGAGACGACATGGGGAATGAGCCTGCGCGTCCCGGACTCAAAATCGAAGCCGAAAGCGTCCCCAAATTTGACCTCCCGCGGCGCGGGGGATCGGGAATGGATTCATCCCAACCGTGGCCTCCCGCGCCTGCGGAGCGCGTCTCGTCCCCCACTACGATTGCGGGGGTTCATCGCGGAGGGCGGCGAGAATCTCCCGAAGTTCCGGGTCCACCTCGTCCTCGGTCTGCACGGTGAAGGCCACCTCCTCACGGAGAATCTGGGTCCACCGTTTTCGCAGGCGTTCCACCGCCTTCTTCACGGCATCCACCGACTTTCCGATCTCCACCGCCAGGGTGGCGTAGGGTGTGTCGCGGTCCTCCTGAATGGCGGCGGGAACGAGACGGCGGAGGGACTGCTGATCGGGGGAGGCCAGTTCATTCTCAAGACGCATGCGGACGCGTCCGAGGAGGTCCAGGGCCCAGAGACGGTCAAAGATGTGGGCGGGACTGGGGGATCCCGAGGCGGGTTCCCAGAGCCAGTCGCCATCACCGATCGGGGCGTCGAGCGAAACCACGAGCCGCACGTCCCTTTTCTGCGCGGATCGGCGGTCCCAATCCGAGGCCATGAAATTCTGCAGCGCCCGGAGAATGAAGGATCGAAAACGTCCGCGCCGCTGGTCCACCAGTTTCAGGCGTTCCTTGCGCAACAGGTGATGAAAGAAATCCTGGGTCAGATCACGGGCCTCGTCGGGTGGGTTGCCGCGTCGGCGGATGAAGGCGTAGACGGGCTTCCAATAGGTGCGGCACAGCCGCTCGAGGGCTTCGCGTTGACGGACGGGGTCGCCTCCGGACACCACGGCCTCGAGATCCGTCCAGACCGTCGCCGTGAAGTCGGCGCCGGAACTGGTGGATCCTTCCCATGGGAACCGTTCGTTCGTCTCCATTCGTCCGGCAGCGTGTCCCAGGAAACGGAACCGGGGAAGCCGCAAGGCGGCTCATCCCTGAGGGGAACGAAGGGGATTCGGCGGAGAAACTGCCGCTACCGATTGGGGAATGTGTGCGGTGTGGACGTGGGGTTCTTCGATGCCCGGAAGACGGGACGAAAAGCGGTAGGGGGCTACCGCAGTCCAAGACGCTCCGCGAAGAGTCGGACGCGGGCGCGGGCTGTCCTAGCTGAGAATTCCCGAAACGATCTCACCGTGGACGTCGGTCAGGCGGCGGTTGATGCCGTTGTGATAAAAGGTGAGCTTCTGGTGATCGATGCCGAGCAGGTGCAGGATCGTGGCGTGGAAGTCGGGGATGGTGACCTTGCCGTCCCCCACGAAGTAGCCCACCTCGTCCGACGCGCCGTAATGGTGCCCGGCCCTCACCCCCGCCCCTGCGAGAAAGCAGGTGAACACGGTGGGATGGTGGTCGCGTCCGGTGGAGTTCAATCCCTGCGTCACGGGGCTGCGTCCGAACTCCGTATTCCAGACCAGCAGCGTGTCCTCGAGGAGACCCCGGTCCTTGAGGTCGCGGATCAACGCCGCCACCGGCTTGTCCATGGTGGCGGCCTGGGTGTCGTGATTCTCCTTCAGGTTCTCGTGGCCGTCCCAGTTGATGCGGGGACTTCCAAAGGCGCCGCCATTGATGATCTGGACAAACCGGACTCCCCGTTCCAACAGGCGCCGGGCCATGAGACAGTTCCGGGCGAATCCCTTGTTGGAATCCTCGTCCAGTCCGTAGAGGCGCTTCGTTGCTTCCGATTCCGCGTCCAGTTGGGTGGCCTCCGGAATGCTCGACTGCATGCGCGCGGCGAGTTCGTACGAGCGGAGTCTCGCGGCGAAGGCCTGGTCGCCCGGATGCGCGTCGGCGAAGTCCCGGTTCATGGAATCCAGCAGGCGCAGGTCGGCGGTGCGGGCGTCGGCGGAGATGGACTCCGGGGTGCGCAGATCCACCACCGGCTCCCTGGAGTGGGTGCGGAAGGGGACTCCCTGGTGGTTGGCGGGGAGGAACCCCGAGGTCCAGTTGATGGAGCCACCGGCCGGAAGTCCGCGCGGGTCGGGCAGGACGACGAACGCGGGCAGGTTTTCGTTCTCGGTCCCGAGTCCGTAACTCAGCCACGCGCCCATGCAGGGGAATCCGTTGAGGGTAAACCCGCTGTTCATCTGGAACGTCGCGGGCGTGTGGTTGTTGCTCTTGGCGTACATCGAGTGGATGAAACAGAGGTCATCCACACACCCGGCGAGGTGCGGCAGCAGGCTGCTGACCCAGGCGCCGCTTTGCCCGTGCCGGCGGAACTCGTAGACGCTCTTCATCAGGTTTCCGGGCTGCCCGAAAAACCCGAGGTTCTCGCCCTTGCCCTCGAGCGATTTTCCATGCAGCCGTTCCAGCTCGGGCTTGTAGTCGAAGGTGTCGAGATGGCTCACGCCCCCGCAGCAGAAGATCTGCACCACGCGCTTCGCCCGGGGCGGAAATTGGGGCGGACGCGCGGGGCCCGGCCCGGCGTCCGCGGCACTTCCGGCCCGGAGACGGTCGCGATTCAACAGCCAAGCCAGCGCGACGCCGCCCAGTCCGTGGGCGGAGGTGGACAGGAAGTGGCGTCGCGGCAGGACCGCCGGAAGCATCCGGGCGGACGGAGGTGCGGAGGAACGTTCAGCGGACATACACGAACTCCGTGGAGTTGAGCAGCACCCAGCAGACGTGGGAAAGGCCCCGCTCCTTCGCGGCATTTCCGGCCGAGGCGCGTTCGTTCTCCGAGGGCGGACGTCCCAACGCCAGACGCCAGGTCGTCTCGATGGCCCGGACTGGATCGTTTTGCGCGAGCCGCAGGGCCCGGTCGGCCAGGGAGGCGGCCTGTCTCTGGACAAAGGAACTGTTCATCAGGCCCAGCGCCTGGAGGGGAGTGGTGGTGACGCCACGGCGCGGCGTCTTCACCGAAGGATCCGGGCAGTCAAAGGCGTCGAGCAGCGGCTCCTTTCCGGAATTGATGTTCATCCGGTACACCGTGCGCCGATTGAATTCCGGCTCCCCCTTGTCGAAGAGGTGATAGAAGGTGGCACCATACTCCGACGTGGTGAACGGACGGAAACTCGGTCCCCCGAGCTGGAGATTCAGCTCCCCGCTCACACTGAGCATGGCATCGCGAACCGCCTCGCCCTCCAGGCGCCGCGGCGGATACCGCCACAGAAGCTGGTTCTCGGCGTCCAACGCCGCAGCGTCGGCGCGGAAATCGGAGGACTGCCGGTAGGTTTCGGACGTGACGATCCTCCGATGCAGGGCCTTGAGGCTCCAGCCGCTCGCGATGAACTCCGAGGCGAGCCAGTCGAGCAGTTCCGGATGACTGGGCCGGGCACCGCTGACGCCAAAGTCACTCGGGGTGGAGACCAGTCCCTGTCCGAAATGAAACTGCCAGACCCGGTTCACCAGGACGCGCGGGGGCAGGGGATTCCGCGGGTCGGCGAGCCAGTCCGCGAACCGCAGGCGACGGCTGGCCTCGGGGGCGTCGGAGGCCAGGCCGAAATCGGGAGCGGGGGATCGTACCGCGGAGAGTCCGGACGGGACGACGGTGTCGCCCGGGGATTTGACATCGCCGCGCCTGAGCGCCCGCGTGGGCCCGGGTTGCTGCCGGACGCCTGCGTAGGCGATCCGGACGGGTTTGTCCGCTTCGGCGAGTTCCTTCCGGGCCCGTTCGAAGGAGGCCACCGCGACGTCCCGCTCGCTCTTCCGGGCGGGGGGCAACGATGTGAGAAGTTCCGACCGGGACATGCGGGTCGGACCCCAGTGAAAGGAGGCGGAGACTTCGGCCGGGGAAAGGGCACGATCATACAGAGCCGCCTGGAGAATCGCGCCGGTCAACCAGGGGCGTCCGCCTCCGAGGTGGCGTCGTCCCAGCACCACCCGGGCCTCGCCGGCCTTGAACGTGGGCAGCGGCGCCCCGGCGGCATAGGGGGAGCCATAGGGTTCCCCGTTTCGATACAGGGCGATCATGCGGTCTCCGGAATACACGGCCGCGACGTGCACCCAGGCACCCGGGGGCGCATCCTCGACCGGGGCGTCGAGATCGCGCGTCCGCGCGAAGCCCTCGCTTCCCGCCATCCATTTCCCGGGCTGGCGTTCGGCAAAAACCAGGGCGTCAAAGAGGGCGCCATCCTTCCGCTCGAGGGAGATCACGGCGCCACCGCCCTGCTGCAAATCGGAGAGCGATACCCAGGCTTCCAAGGTCTTCTCGCGAAGATCGGACGGGATCGGGTCGGACTCGAAATAAGCGCCGGGCGACGGAAGGGACAGGCGGCCATCGGCAACCACCGCGCCATCGCGGGCCGCGCCCGGCGCCGAGGCACCCGTCGGGCCGCCAAAGGACCAGTTGGCCAGGGGAATCGGAACGGGACCGGCGGAAGCACTGGCACCGCCCCGCAATGCCTCGCGAGCCGCGTCGGTTTCGAGGGCGGCCACCCGGTCCAGGGCCGCGGAGAGGTCCTGCTGCGCCCGGGCGCGGCGTTCGTGGCGTGCGGCAATCTCCGCGGAATCCTCCGCGGGCCGCTCCCCGTGCTTCACACCGTCGAAGACCGCCTTGACGCGGTAGTAGTCGACCAGGGGGATCGGGTCGAACTTGTGGTCGTGACAGCGCGCACAGTTGATCGTGAGTCCGAGAAACGTCTGGCCGACCACACCGACGAGGTCGTCCATTTCCTCCTCCCGGGTGATGGCGCGCTGGGTGGCATTCGCCTGGGAGTTTCCGGCCTGATCCCAGGGGCCGGACACCAGCAGGCTTGCGCCAATGATTCCTTCGGCGGTGACCGGTTCGAGGACGTCGCCAGCCACCTGCTCGCGCATGAATCGGTCGTAGGGCTTGTCGGCGTTGAAACTCCGGATGACGTAGTCCCGATAGGGCCAGGCGTTATCCCGAAGCCGGTCGTATTCGAATCCCTGGCTTTCGGTGTAGCGGACGACATCCAGCCAGTGGCGTCCCCAGCGTTCCCCGTAGCGGGGGGAGGCGAGCAGGCGATCCACCAGGCGTTCGTACCGATCCGGCGAGGCGTCCCGTTCAAAGGCGTCGATCTCGGCGGGCGTCGGGGGGAGGCCCGTCAGATCAAAATGGATTCGCCGAACCAGCGTGCGCGCATCGGCCGGCGGGCTGCGGCGAAGGCCCTTCCGCTCCAGGGTGGCGCCGATGAACGCATCGACCGGATTGCCGGTTCCCGGAACCTCTGGGCGCTGGATCGGCTGGTAGGCCCAGTGTTGGGTTGGATCCGGCTTGCCCGGACCGGGCGTTGCGGCATCGGCCGTCAGGGAAATCGGGAGGAGCAATCCGGCGACCAGTGCCGCAAGGCGGCGTCCCTGGACGAAGGGAAGTCCGAAAGGGACGGTCATGGTGCGGAATCGCGGCACGAGGGACGGGGGCTGGACGTCGCCCAAGGATTCCGGGATTCAAGTGCACCTGCAAGAGGGAGATCCTCGGTGCCGGGCATCTTCGATTCGGGAGACGCTCTTGCGACGGATGCGCCAAGGGTCGGGACGAACTACTTGCCCATCGCATCCATCTTCTCACTCATCCGATCCATCGTCTTCTGCATTTGGTCCAATTGTCGCACCATCTCGTCCATCTGGCGCTCCATCCGCTCTTCGGGTGTTTGGCAGCCGCACAGGAGGAGCCCCAGGACTCCGAGGACGGGGAAAAGGATGAGGGTTTTCACAACGTTGAAATGACGGACGTTCCCCAGTGATGCGGTGTCGCCCGGATTCTGTCGATCTCCGGATGCATCCGAAGCTGGGGTTGGGTTTGGCAAGTGGACGTCGGAAGCGTCAGGCTCGGCGCGTGAACCACACGCCTTCTGCGGCGGAACGCGACCCGGAGGATTCCGGACGGTCCCGCTCGCGCGAGTCCGCACCCGCGGCGTGGGTGCAGCGTCTCGGGTCCTATCCCTGGTGGGTGGTCGGAACGGTCTGCATCGGCGCCCTCATGGGGCAGATCGATGCGAGCATTGCGCAGATCATTCTTCCCGCGCTGGAAGTCCAGTTCCGCGCCTCGGTGGGCGCGGTGGCGTGGGTGTCGGTCGCGTATCTGTTGGTCATGGCCGCGATGCTTCCCGTGGCGGGCTGGCTGGCGGATCAGCAGGGACGGAAACGCCTCTACGTGTTCGGACTCGCCTTGTTCGGCGTGGGCTCGGCCGCGTGCGGCTTCGCCCCCAACCTGCCGGTCCTGATCGGCGCCCGGATGGTCCAGGCCCTCGGAGGAACGCTCCTCAGTGCCAACAGCGTGGCCTTGATTGTATCCGCCGTGGGTCCCGGAAACCGGGGCAGGGCGCTGGGAATCCAGTCGGCGGCCCAGGCGGTCGGCCTTTGCGTCGGACCCGCCCTGGGTGGGTTGCTCCT